>JBBDVZ010000285.1:0-23842 GCA_040903115.1 Planctomycetaceae bacterium | reverse complement strand
AATGCTTCGCAACGCTTCGGCCTTTCACCCCTCCCCAACCCCTCCCCTCGAGGGGTGAGGAGCAACCGGTTTCAGGGCACAGTATAATCGAAGCGTGTGTCCTCGGATTTAAAGCGCGCCGTCTTTTTTGCGGAATCGCAATTGTCGCCGACTGGTCGTTGCACGAAAAACACGTTGCCATTGGTGACGAGCCTGCCGACGGGTTGGTTTCTGCTGTGTCTGATCGGGTTATGCCCGTCGCTTTGCGCCCAGGACGAGCAAGACAAGGCCGAGCGGTGGCCCGATACGGGACATTACACGCTGCATCGGCTGTTACGTGACTCGGATGGCGATTAGGCCATACCCAAGCCGACGGCTTTGCCGTCGGTCCGATTGCAAGCAATCGGCTTGGATAAGGCTTTTTGCCCAAGTCGCATTTGCGCCTGAGTTTGCGTTTGTTCCCACCACTTCGATTCTTCCCAGGACCATGGCACCGGCAGCATTTGCCGAACTTTGCACTTGGGGTCGACTCGTCGGCTGAAAATCGGACGAATCCGAGGTCATGTTCTTGACACTCGACGACCGGATGAGATATCTCACGTCTCCCCCCGCGTAACAGACCCTTCTCATCGCTCAACAACTTTCAATTCGATTTTTCCGCACAGGTTGCCCGTTTGACGGGGCTCGGCTTTAGGGCCGGCATGCCACCGTGGTGCGCGCTGCCGTGCTGGAACTTCGCGCTCGTCGCGACAGGGTGTCGCGCGCGGCGAAAACACATCGAGTCTTCTGCCATCGAGTTTTTGATCGTTCTGGTGAACGAAGGGAGCGAACCATGGGTATGGTTTCTCGTCTCTGTGCGGGATTGATTGTGGCGGTCAGCGCCACCGGCTGCTGCTGTATCGACCAGGGTTATGATCCGTGTTGCGGCGGACATTACGGCGGTTATCAGCCGGCCGGGGGCTATGGGTGTTGCCCGCAGCCATGCTGCCCGCCGGTGCAGCAGTGTTGTCCTCCACCAATTCAGCCGTGCTGCCCGCCGATTCAACCGATTTGTCAACCGATTTGCCCGCCGATGCAGCCATGTTGTCCGCCGGTGCAGCCATGCTGCCAACCGGTCAACAATTGTTGTCCGCAGAATGATTGCTGTGGCGGATGTTGTCTGCTTCAGCCGATTCACCACGTGCTGGCCATCTTGCATTGTCCGTTCGAACTGTTGTTCGGCGGTTGTTGCGGAGGTAACCAGATGTATGGTTGTCAGGCCGGCTACGGCGCTGGCGGCTACTGTGATCCCTGCGGAACGTATCCGGCACTTTACAGTCAAAGCATGGGCGGACCGTGCTGTAATGACGGCGGGTATTCCGGCGGATATCCAGGCGGGTATCCGGGTGGGTATTATCCCTCGGCCGCACCGGCGCTGAGCGCGCCCGGCGGCGGGCCAGTCGTCCCGACTCCGGCCGAGCCGAGTTCATTTAACGATTCGACGAGTTACCTTTCGCCGCACGTCTCCGCTTTCTAACGAGATCAGCGGCTCGGTTGGATCAAATTCTCATTCACACCAAACGCTCGGCGTTCTCGCGAACGCCGGGCGTTTTTCGGTTTAACGATGCTCGCCTTCTGTTGCCGGGCAACCGCGCCGATCAATGACCGGCAATAAGTGCCGGTCAAAGACGATGTGGGGCACGTCATTGGCGTAAACGGCCGGTTCAGTGCCACCCGTTTAGCCCGCATGCCGCCGGCATAACCAAAAAAATCGGAAAAGTCTCTCCCAATTCACACGACTCTCTCAACTGCGGAGACGGAATAATCCGATCAAGAGGAGTAACCGCTATGGCCGGTGCATGCGGTATAGACCGTACATATTGACACGGACGAGAAAAAACGGATCTGAACCAATGAAGAGAACAAAGCTCCTGACGCTCCTCGGGTCTCTCTTTGCGGTTTTCGCCGGCGGCATATATTACGCATTTGCCGAACCCGGTGTTGCCTCAGTGCAACCCGGTGGTCCGCCGGCCTTCGGACAACCGGTCTACCCGCCGGCGTACGGGCCACCGGTATATCCGCCGAGGCAACCAGGTTATCCGCCGTCGGGGGCGTATGCCGTGCGGCCGGACTCCGGCGAGGAGATCGTTCCGTTCATCTCGCGCTATCGCGTGGATAGCAATATTGGAGAAGGTCTTGGCTGGAATGAAGGTCACACCTCCGTCAGTGCGTTTGTGCCCTGGGACTTCAACTCGTCGAACAACCTGTTCTTTCTCGATCTGCGCGGCTACGCGACCCATTCGCGCGACGGCGGAATGGGCGATGGCGGCGGAGCCAACGTCGGCTTCGGCTCTCGCAACTACTTCGGCTCGATCGACCGTATCTTCGGGGTATCGGGCTGGTTCGACGTGGACGCCGGTCACGAAAACACGTTCACGCAGGCCGGCGTAAGCTTCGAATCGGTCGGCAAGTGGGTCGACGTGCGGGCGAACGGCTATTTCATCCTCGGCGACCCGTCGGACACCCTGTTCAGCGGGTTTGTCGGAGATCCCTTCTTCCGCGTCAACCAGATCATGCTGTTGCAGCGCGACATCACCGAAATCCAGTACGGCGGATGGGACGCGGAAGTCGGCGGTCCTGTGCCTTACTTCGGCGGATCGGGCCTCTCGGCCTTCGTTGGCGGCTATATCCTCTGGTCGCCGGATGGAGAAACGGCGCCGGGCGTTCAAGGGCGCGTCGAAGCCAACATCAACAACGATATTCAAGCCGGCATGCGGGTCACCAGCGACCGGGTCTTCGGCACGAACACTTGGGCAACCGTCACGCTCACCTTGCCGCGGGGAACGCTGCACGACTGGTTCCGCGGCGACTGGTTCCGTCCCTCGTCGGTTCATGATCGCATGGATCGCCAGGTCCAGCGGAATTACCGCATCGCCATCGACGAGCATATCGTGCACACCGAGGTGCCCGCGATCAATCCGGCTGACAGTGAGCCATTCTTCGTATTACACGTCGATTCGAACGCCCCGACGAACGGCATCGGCACATTCGAGACGCCGTTCGACTCGACGCAAAACTTCGTCAACAACCCGGAGGCGGACATCATTCGCGTGGTCGCCGGCGTTCCGGCGAATCTTCACCGGAACGGATCGATCGACCTGCTCGACGATCAGCGATTGTTGAGCGCCTCGGTGCAACACACGTTCACCGCGACGCAGGGCACATTCACGCTGCCGGGATTTACCGGCGGACCGTTGCCTGAGTTGTTTAACGATGACGTGACCCCCGCCCAAGTCGTCTCGCTTTCCGACAACGACAACGACGTATCCGTCAACGAGGTCTCGGGCTTCATCCTCAACGGGTCGGGCATTCATGACGGCATCGCCAGCGTGCCCGGCGGCATCACCGGCTTCGACATCAACCGTAACGAGTTTGCCGACGTGATCAATGGCGTGCTGATCACCGACGTCGGCACCAACGGAGCGATTACGCGAGAAATCAGCGATAATACCGCGGCCGGAATTGGGCTCGGCGCCGGCAGGGGATTTTCCGTCACGTTCATCGGCGCGACGGCTGACAACCTGGTCATCGCCGGCAATACGGTGACGGATTTCCGCGGTGAAGACGTCAACCAGAACAACATTCTCGACTTTGGCGAGGACACCGACCTGGACACGCTGTTGACGCCCGGCAATGGAATCGAGGTCATTGCGACCGCCGCCAGTAACGTCACCGGCTCGATCTCGGGCAATACATCCCGCGAGAATGAGACGGGTCTCGTCGTCATTGCCAACGGCGGCAGCACCGTCGATCTCGACGTCGCCGGAAACATCTTCACCCAAAACCTGGGCGAGGACACGGGCGTGCTCCTCACCGTCGACGGCGCAACGCTGACGGCCGACTTCACCGAGAATACGATCGACAACAACGACGGCTCGCAGTTGCTTCTCGAGACTCGCAACGCGGCCGTTGCGACTTTGAACTTCGTCGAGAACACCTTCAACCGGACCACGGCCGGAGCGATCGGCATGAATATCGACGCCCAAAGCGGCTCGACCGTAACCCTCTCAGCAACGGGGAACGAGTTCGTCGGCGGCAATGCGGATACGTCGCACGGCCTATTTGCGTTGATCGATGATTCGACGCTCGACATGACGCTCTTCGGCGACACACTTGCCGACGGAAACCTGTTCGATCTCAACCGGGGCGCTGGAATCTTTGTCAAGTTGACTGGCGCGTCGGACGGCACGCTCGACATCATCAATAACACGATTGTCCGCACGGCCGACGACAATAATGTGCTGACCGAACCCGCCGGCGACGGCGTCTTTCTGGCCGCCTATAACACGTCGAGGCTGCACGATTCGGTCATTGACGGAAACGTCATCGGCTTCACCGGGCTTGGCAACGCCCGGCACGGCCTCGCCATCCTCGCCAGCGACAACTCAACCGTCGAAGACATCCTGATCGGCAACACGGCCGCCGATGACGGCAACGGCGGGTTGTTCCAAGCCAACGCCGGGTCCGGTATCTTCTTCCGCCGCGAAGTCGACGCCATCGTCGACAACATTCGCATGGTCGACCTGACGGTCCTCAACAACGGCGTGGGCATCGACCTGCAGGCCATCGGCAGCATCATCGATGACATTGACTTCCTGATTGAAGACAACACCATTCAGAACAACGGTACCGGCATTCTGCTTCGGCTAGGTTCCGACGCGCAATTGGACGTCGACATCATCGACAACCTGATTGCCAACAATACCGGCGACGGAATCCTATCTAACGAGGACGTCAACACCGCCACCGACCCGCGCAGTCTCTTTGGCTCCTGGCTTACCAACCAGATCGTCGAAAACGGTGGGAACGGTATGAATCTGAACGCGGCAATGGGCGGGCTGATAGTCGGCTTAGACGGCGTCGATGCCGATGGGAAGAGCCTCGGCAACCTGATTGCACGAAACGGGTTGAATGGCGTGCTCATCAACGCCGCCGGCAGCGCGTTCTTTACAAACAACGATATCATCGAGAACGGCTTGCTGGTCGGGGCCGGTACGACGCAAGGCCACGGTGTCGACATCCAGGGAGTCGGATTCAAGTTCCTGACCTTCGAGCGCAACCTCGTCCGCGACAACGTCCGCGACGGATTTGAAATCAACAACAACGGCAACGACGCCGGCTTCGCCTTTACCATCGTGCTCGACGACAACGACATCGAGCTCAACGGCGGCCGCGGCATCGACATCCTCAACCAGGGCGACGCCTTCACTTCGTTCACCGCGACCAACAACGTCATCAACGGCAACGGCCTCGAAGGCGTTTATGTCGTCAACACTGCGTCGACGTCGCAGAACCAGTCGGCGGCCACTCCTATCGGCGGCGATCCGAACACCGATCCCACCCACGGCATGAACGCCGACGGGGCGATCACTGCGGATCCGGAACTCGAATTCATCTTCGATAACAACATCGTGACCGGCAACGGCGAAAACAGCGACTTCCCGGGTACCGGTCTCGTGATCCGGGTCGGCACGGCCGGCGGCGGATATGGTTTCACGGATCCGGGCGGGTTCGCCACCGACGGCGCGGGTAATCTCATCAACGCCGGTGTGTACGCCGTAGTCACAAACAACACGTTTGCAGGCAACTTCGGCGACGACGTGTATTTCGAATCGTTCACGTCAACCGTCGATCCAGCCACAACCGAGGAAACGTGGGACGACACCGAATTCACCGTTACCACTTATGAGGGCGATCCGTTGGCCAGGCTCGACCTGGTATTCTCCGGCAACGTGGTCGTGAGTTTGGGCGTCAACAACCTGGGCGCCTTCTACGACAATGCCGAGGCTATATTCAAGTCGCGTGACGTTGACCAGACCGATCCGGGACCGTTCGATTCGGGCGGCACCCGACGCCGGAATGCCCAGCGGCTTGGTTTCCGCGATGCACTTGATCCAAGCAACGGCCTGACGTTTCTCTATCCGGGAATTGGAGAGAGCGTCTTCCGTATCTCAGCCGGGTCGGACCAGGGGGGCTTCATCCTCGACACTCAGCCGTGGACCGGAATTGCCGACAACAACGGTATCGGCTTTGTCGGGGCAATCTTCGGCGAAGAGCCGTTCGGTTGGAGCGAGTTCTAGTCGATCGGGCGCCAAACCAGCGAGCGTTATTGCCGGTTGAGTCGTAAGTCGCTTTGTGAAGCGGTTGGGTAGCGACTCGAACCGGCAATGACCTGCGCGGAACGCTTCGCCCGGGTGCCGATCGCACCGGTGGCTGACAGCGACGCCTTCATAGCCATTGTTGGCGGCGTTGATCTTCGGCCGGGCGGTCTAGGCAGACTTTTCGGCCCGGTCGCGCAATTCTCAAAGCGCCTTTCGCTCGCCAGAAATGCGTCGGCGACAGCCCTTTGATGGTTGAATCTCGGAATAAAGGGCTGTATGCTCGTCGCCAATGACGCCCACCGTGTCGCCGTGGCACGGCGGTTCTTACCCCCCGGTTCTTTCCAAATTTGCTGTTTTGGAGGGAATAACCGGTTTCCCCCGCGCATCTCACTTCCAGAAAGTGAATGTCAGTCGCGATCGTCGCCATAGTGGAGACGATCGGAGTAGTTCGAGGAATCTGAGCGAGAGGAAAACCCAATGAAGAAGTTGATGTCATTGCTGGTGCTTGCATCTGTCAGCATGTTCGTGCTCGGCTGCAGCGAAGGCGAAAAGAAGAAGACCGAGTCGACGGTAAAGAAGACCACCGAGACCACCAAACCCGCCGACAAGACGCCTTAGGTCGACGCCTCGAGGCCAGATTTCCTGGTTTCGACAAATCGAAGCAAAAACGGCCCATCCGCAGTCAATTTCCGTTGATTGCGGGGCCGATCGAGCGACAAAGAGTTCCCAGTCGAGAAATCGGCAGGGAACTTTTTTTGCGCAGCCAGATGCCCGCAGCGCGGCATAGCCGCAACCAAGGCTTCTGGTTCCCAAGCTCTGCTTGGGAACCCACTGTCTCGAAGCTCGACTCGACTGTCTTCGACCCTGAGGCTCAGACCCGAAGGGAGCTCGCCGAAGTCTGCTTCGAGTGCAGTTGGACGGGAAGCGGAGCTTCCGGGGAGTGCGTTCCCAAGCAGAGCTTAGGAACGAGATGAAATTGAGAAGCCCGGCTTTTCGCTGAGCCGGGCTTCTGTCTGAGCACACGCGACCACTTAACCAAGCAGTTCGGTGCGCAATTGGCCGGTGCCGGCAATGGGCATCGGTTGGCCCTCGGCGTTCGGCACGGTTGTATGCGGGTCGATGCCCAATTGGTGAAAGGCAGTGGCGAGGATATCTTTGGGCGATATCGGCGTCGTCTCGACGTCGGCCGCGTGCTTGTCGGTGCGGCCGACTACGTTGCCGCGGCCAAGTCCGCCCCCGGCGTACACCTGGCTATACGCGCGCGACCAGTGATGGCGGCCGCCCCCCTTCTCGCGCGAATCGATTTGCGGCGTGCGGCCGTGTTCGCTGATGACGAGCACCAACGTCTCGTCCAGCATGCCTCGCTCCTGGAGATCAAGTATCAGTGCGGTGAAGGACTGATCGAAAACCGGCAACAAAAACTCCTTCAGGCGCGGAAAGTGATTGTGATGCGTGTCCCACGATCCGGCATTCAAGCCGTAAGCGTCCCAGATTACGGTCACGAACTTCCCGCCCGCCTCGATCAGCCGGCGAGCCGCGAGGCACGATTGCCCAAACAACGACATGCCATAGCGCTCGCGGACGACTGTCGGCTCCTTCGTGTAATCGAGCGCTGCATGAATGCGACCGGTTGTAAGCAGCGAGTAGGCCGTTTGCTGCTGCCGATTGTAAGTGCTCACGCGTTCGTGCGAATCGAGCCAGCGGCGACTGCCGTCGAATTGGCTGAGCAACGACCGCCTGAGATCGAAGCGGGATGTTGTGACATCATCCTGCGGGCGACCGGAGCCGGCCAACTGCAGTGTATCGGTCGGGCGAATGCTCAACAGCGGATCGCGAAATTCTTTTCCCGGTCGAATGGCGGGAGCGAGCCTCGTCCCTTCGGCGGCGAAGTCGGTGTAAACCGGGTCGTAGCGCGTGCCCAAAAACGCTCCGTAAGGACCGGCCAGCGGCGGATACTCGTTCTTCGACCCCATCACAAATGGCAGGGCGATGTTCCGCGGCAAAACCGGCATCGCACCGCCGCTCTGCTTTTCTTCGAGGTAGTCGACAATCGAGCCGATGAACGGCCATTGCCGCTTGTCGCGCGGCATGGCTTCGATTTTGGTATCGACCGCGGGAATGCCGGTGGTGGCATAAACGGTTCCGTGCAGCGGATACGGATGCGTGAGCGAACGCACCACCGTGAGCCGATCCATGATGGCAGCGATGCGCGGCAAGTGCTCGCAGATGGCCACGCCGGGGACCGCCGTCCCGATGGCCTTCATCTCGCCCTGAATTTCCGCTGGAGCATCGGGTTTCGGGTCGAAGGTCTCGTGCTGCGGCGGCGAGCCGTATTTGTAGATCAGGATGCACGCCTTCGCCTGACCGAACCGCGGCGATGCCGGGACGGGCGAGGCGGCAAGAGGCGTGAGATCGAGCGCATCGGCCAAGCTGACTCCAAAGGCGCCCAATCCGCCGATGTGCAGCAAGTCGCGCCGAGTGATGCCGTCGCAGAGAACCTTGCGGTTGCCCAAGATGCGCAACATCACCTGTCCTTGCGGCTCTTAGAAGATGCAAGTGCCGTTCGCCCGGGACGACATTGTCGGCAATCCCAGCCAGTCAATCAAGCCGGTTCGCATTTGCGGCCAGATGAACTCCCCTCCCTCTCAGGGAGGGGTTGGGGGAGGGTCGAGACGCTCCCAGTCTTCGCCCTTTCCCAATCTCGGGAGAGGGGTAACTTCCCGCTAATCTTCCGCGCGGCTGCCGTCGCCGCACATCTTGACGATTTTCGGGTCGAAGCGCGCGACGATCTCGACCAGGTCTTCCTGTTCGCGCATTACGGACTCGATGTTCTTGTAAACGCCGGGAACTTCGTCGGCGCCGGCTGAGAGGATGTGAATCCCCCTGCGCGCGAGGTCGTTTTTCACGGCGCGGAAGTTGTATTTTTCCGTGGCCTGGCGGCGCGACATGCGGCGACCTGCGCCGTGCGATGCGGACCGCAGGCTTTCGGGTTTCCCCTTGCCGCGCACGATAAACGCCGGATCGGCCATGGAACCGGGTATGACGCCCAGTTCGCCCGCCGCGGCGGGTGTTGCTCCCTTGCGATGCACGATCAACTCGTCGCCTCCGTGCATTTCTTTCCACGCGAAATTGTGATGGTTCTCGACGCCGGCGATGATGTTGGCCCCCAGCAGTTTCGTCACCAGCTTGTGAATAACGTCATGGTTGGCCGACGCGTACTCGCCCATCAGGTTCATCGCCTGCCAGTACTCGTTGCCTTCGGTTGTGTCGAGCTCCAGCCATGCCAGGCGGCCGAGGTCTTTGTACCTTGCGGGCAGCTTCGATTGCGCAATCGCACTGTATGTCGAGCAGACGGATGCCCCCACGCCACGGCTGCCGCTGTGACTCAATAGCGCGACATACTCGCCTGCATCGAGTCCCAGTTCTTCATCGCGCTGTCCGAGCGTGAGCAGGCCGAACTCGACGAAGTGGTTGCCGGAGCCGGACGTGCCCAGTTGTCGCCATGCTTTGTCCTTATTTTCGCGGGTGATGCGCGTGACGTTCCAGTCGCGGTCCAGCACGGCATGATCCTTGGGCTGCTCGTGAACGGAACCGACGCCGAAGCGTGTTCCCTTTTCCAACGACTCCTTGAACAAGTTGAATTTCTTGCTGATGGTCCAAGTCGGAACGTCGAGCACCGAAATCTTCATGCGGCAAGCGATGTCGACGCCGACCGCATAAGGCACCACGGCCCCCTCGAGCGCGAGCACGCCGCCGATGGGCAAGCCGTATCCCACGTGGGCATCGGGCATGAGTGCCGCGCCCCGCGCCATGGGCAGCGCGCAGGCCTGCCGCATTTGCGCGTGGGCCTGGTCGTCGATCTCAGTTCCCCACGTGCGGTAACCAATCGGCTCAGCGGGGACGAATTGGCGATCCTCGACAACCGCTTGCGCGAACGAGCCGAAATGCGCGTTTGTGAGATGCTTCTCCGGCGCCGCCAGAATTTCACGGATGAGCCGCTTCGTGTTCTGCCCCTTAAGCGCGCCGGCGTGAGCGGCGCCCTGGATGGCGGCAACCGCGCCCTTCAGGCAACCTTCGGGAACACCGAGTTTGCGGAGTTGCGACTGGTTCATGGGGGCAGACTACGGCTACAGGCCACGGGAAAGACAAGTTGTCAGATACTTAGGTTCGCACTTAAAGCGCGAGCGACGGCGCGGGATACGCCCATTATTTGCACCACGATGGAATTTCGCCCATCCAAAAGCTGACAGCTGATCGCTGAAAGCTGATAGCTGCGCAGCCTCACGCCAGCTCGTAAATCGGCTTGCCCGACCCGACGATGCTGATCGGACGGCCGGTCGAGTCTTCGTAATGCGTGTCGAGCGAAACGCCCAGCGTCTCGTAAATTGTAGACAGGACGTCGAGCGGCGTCACCGGGCGATCGAGCACGTTGCCGCCGCGCTTCTCGCTGGCGCCGACAACCTGCCCGCCCTTCAAGCCGCCGCCGGCCAGCATCACCGAAAAGCAGTTCGACCAGTGATCGCGGCCGGCGTGGCCGTTAATCAGCGGCGTGCGGCCGAACTCGCCTGCGCAGTAGATCAGCACGTCATCGAGCATGCCGCGTTCGCTGAGGTCCCCGATCAGCGTTGCCATCGCGCGGTCGAGCGGCGGCAGGTGCTCTTCCAGATTCTTATGAATTTCATCGTGATGGTCCCAGTACCCGGTGTTGACGGTGACGCACGTGCTTCCCGCCTCCACCAGCCGCCGAGCCAGCAGGGCACATTGACCGTACTGATGCCGTCCGTACCGGTCGCGCAGCTCGGCGGGCTCGCGGCTGATGTCGAATGCGTCGCGCACGCGATCACCGGCCACCATCTCCATCGCCTGCGCCTTGAATGTGTCGAGCCCCTCAATCACTTTTTTTCGGTCGATGTCGCGGCGTAGCGTATCGAACTCTGCGAGCAGCTTGCGTCGGGACTGAATGGTTTGGAGTGAAAGACCCTTGGGTAACGAGAGGTTGGGCACCTGGAAGTCGGCGGCATTCGGGTCGGCGCCGAGCTCGAAGGGATCGTAAGCGGCTCCAAGGTACACCGACTTCTGATACCCGAACGCTTCCGACTTGGGCATGGTAACGTAAGCGGGCATTTGCGGCGCCCGCGGCCCAATGGCCCGCGAAATGATCGACCCAAACGACGGCTTTTGCGGCGCGATGCGCGCCAGGGTCGGGCCGAAGTACCCGGTCTGCATCCAGTGGGCCGACGGGGCATGAATCGCGTTCTGGTGATGGATCGACCGAATGATGGCGATTCGATCCATTAACTTTGCTTGCAGCGGGAAGCGCTCGCCGACAAAGATTCCGGGGACCGCGGTCGCCACCGGCTGATACGGCCCGCGATACTCGGGCGCTTCGGCGGGCTTCATGTCGTAGGTGTCTTGCTGACTCATGCCGCCGTGCGTCCAGAAGACGATGAGGGCCTTTTGAGTGGAGCGCACGGTTGCTGCGCGTTCCGCCGCAGCGGTTCGCAATCGCAGCAAGTCAGCCAGCCCCAAGCCCAACAGCGGCGCGCCAAGCTGAAGAAAATTCCGCCGTGATAGTCCGTCGCAATTCATCATGCGATCACTCCGGGAGGTCTGACACGCCGAGGTGTCTTGCGCCATGAAAAATCGAGATGACTTCAACCTTTTGTTCTCGATATCGATAGATAATTACGATCTTCTTCTTCAAGTTCTCTCATAAACTCGTCGTGATCCATTACGCGTCCCTCGTCCGCGTCTTTCAATCCTGCCTCGATTTTTTGCAAAAGGTGAAGGCGTTCGATTGCCTCGTCGATGGACACGTCATCAGCAAGGCCGTGAATCACCGAAAGGATTTTTTCTTTTGTGTTCATGACTTAATGATTAAACAAAAACTCGTTCGTTGCCAAGAGCGACCAGCAGAGGGAGCGGTAAGCCTCCGCGCGGTTGGACTGAGAATTCAAAAACTCAGCAGATGTCGCCAACTCCTTGTCGCTTGGCGGTCGCGAACAAAAACGTAAGAAGATTGCACGCACATTGTCAGCGACGGGTTGGTTGTTCTTCGCGAGTCTCGCTACGTAACCGCCGTCGGCCGTCAGCTTGCGTTGAATCTCCGTCGAATTCACGAGTTCCAAGGCTTGTGCCAACGCGGGTGCATCGGTCCGCTCGCACTCGCACGCCGATTCGCGCGCCGGGCGACCAAAGACCTCTAAAAAATTCACTGGCACGTTCTCGTCGGGGAGCTGAGCCGCGCGCGTGCCCGGCGGGAATTCGCCCGGCCCTCCGGGGAACTCCGTCGGAACTTCGAGCACCTGGCTGATGGCGTCCAGCAGCATCTCGGCTGGTATGCGCCGCGGATAGTATCGCGCGAACGTCTGCACGTCGTCCTGATTCGATTCCGTGGGCGCCGAACTCAGCCGATACGCATAGGAGCTGCAAATAACGCGGATCAACTGTTTGACGTCGTACCCGCTTTCAATAAATCCGCGCGCCAAATCATCGAGCAGTTCGGGATTGCTGGGCGGATTGGTGCTGCGCGCATCGTCGATGGGCTCGATAATCCCCCGGCCGAAAAAGTGCCCCCACATACGATTGGCCATCGCGCGCGCGAAATACGGATTGCCGCGCGCGGTCATCCACCGGGCGAAGTGGATGCGGGGATCATCGAAACTCCCCAATTCGAAATCCGGTCCGCCCAGCGGCCTGGGCCGCATGACCTCGCCCGTGCGCGGATGCACGATCTCGCCCTGGTCCTTTAGGAAGATGATCTCTTCGGTGGGAACTTCAGCATCGGCAAATCCCCCCTTGCGCCCCACGCGGGCAAACACCGCCGCCAAACCGAAATAGTCGGCCTGGCTCCAGCGCTCGGCGGGGTGATGGTGGCATTGGGCGCACCCAATCCGCACGCCCAGAAAGGCCTGAGACGTCGACTCAACATAGTCGGTGATCGTGCGGACCTGGCGGTACCACACCGCCGGCGGGTTTTCTTTTTGCGAGCCGGACGCCGTCAGTATCTCCGTGACGAATTGATCGTACGGTTTGTTGGCAGCGACGGAATCGCGAATCCAGCCGGTGAACAGCGACGTCCCCGCGCGCTGCTGGCTGGTCGAATAACCGCTGCCCCGGTTTCTCAGAATGGCGGCCCATTTCAGGGCGAACAAGTCCGCATACTCCGGCCGCTCGAGCAAACGATCGATCAGGCGCGAACGTTTGTCGGCACGCGAGTCGGCAACATAATTGCTCACCTCGTCGACGCTGGGCAACAGCCCGCATAGGTCGAGCATCGCACGCCGAATGTAAGCTGCATCGTCAATCGGCGGCGAAGGCTGTATCCCCAGCCGCTTCCACTGCGCGAGCAGACTTTTATCAATTCCTCCCTGAAGTTGGGACTCGAGTTCGACGAGGTTCGCAGCGTTTGCCGAACTCGTCTGCTCGTGATATGGGACCGTGCCATAAAACGCAGCAACCTTGCCGCCGAACTGGACCATCACGGCGAACAATCCGCCGCGAGTCCTCGTGGCAACAAGCCCGTTCTTGTCGCAATCGCCGATGTCGTCGTCGTTCGAAGTGAAGACCGCTTCGTGCGTCACGTCTCGCGATTGACCGTTCGAAAACGTTGCCGCGACTCGCAACTGCTGTCGCGCGTCCGTTGCGAGCACTGCCTGCGACGGCTCGACCGTAATGTTTTCGAGAATGGGATCATTTGGGCCCGGTCCGTTCGCGCCGCCATCAATCCAGCGGATCAACGTGCGGAACGCGCTGGAATCGGCGACTAGCGGACGGCCGCCGCCGTGCGGAATGCGGCCGGCGGCCTTGAGCAACAACAGGCTGCCGCTCGCATCGCCCGCAAGAACTCGCCGCCCACCCGACTCGCGGACCAATGCCGCGTGATCGCCATCGGGATCGAAGCCGAACAACGACAGCTTGAACCCGTTTTGTCCGGTCGCCTTGCCGTGACAACCGCCGGAATTGCAGCCGAGCTTGGTGAGAATCGGGATGATGTCGGTCGTGAAATACAGCGGCCGCTCGTCGCCGCGCGCGCCGACCGTAGTCAGCAACGCCAGCAACAGCGACGCCAGCCGCCAAGGCGCGCCACGAAACCGATTGCGCGAATCGCCGGCGAAAAATCTGGCGTGCATCATCGCGCCCCTATTCGATGATTTCCAAATCGACGAAGCAACTTCCGTGATAGATCGGCTCGTCTTCAACGGTGCCTAGCGCGTCGAGCTGCAGAAACTTGATCGGCCCCAGCGGTGCATCGTCGCTGGCGACGATCTGGATAATACCCGTTTCAACTTGCCCAACGAAGGTCACTCCACGGCCGCGGATGCCGACGACGCCCCCGGGAGCAAACAAGTCGGTATGAATCTTGCCGATGAACCCGTTTTTCCGCCGGGCCGAATACGCAAGCTGGATGATCTCGCGTCGCTTGATTTTTCGCGGCGCGTTCAAGTCCACTTCCACCAGATACGGCGCGGGGTAAACGTCGAATGACACCGGGTTGCTGTAAAGTATTGCCGTCGTCGTCAACTTCGGATCGGCGGTCGAAGCGACGGTCGTCTCTCCGCGAACGACAATCGTGTAACGTCCGGGGGCGAGCGTTTTGGGCAAACGAACGCAGAGATAGCCGCGACTGGCATCGGCGCGTATCTCGGCGGTCTGGTTGTCGATCGATTCGGGCAGGCCCAACCCTGCGAGTTTGATCTCGGAGGCTGTTTGCGTTCGGCGCTCGACGTCAACGGCGATGTTGACGATGCTGCCTTGCGGATATTTCGGGCGTTCGGTTTCGGCCGTGAGCCGCAGACCGATTTCTCCGGCCACGGCCAAGGGGACGGCGTTGGTCATTCGTCCCGAGCCGTTGGGAACGTCGGTATGGATCATCACGCCGCCGCGAACGTCGCGCGAAGCGGTGAGGATGGACGCCTCCGCGGTGGCGAACAACTTCAGCGTCGCGTGGCTCGTCGGAGCATTTTCACGTGCCGACACCGTAAGAAACGTTCGATCGACGTCCGGCCCCAGCCACACGTCGGGACAATCGACCCCTGGGGGCAAGTCGCGGGCGCTGACCCGAATGCCGCCGGTCATCCCCCGACTCCGGAACGCGAGCACCTCGGCCGGCGCGCGTCCGCCGCGAGGCACGTTCAGACCCGAGGGAGACTCTGCCTCGCTGGGGATGATGACGACATGGAACTCGGGATCTTCGCGGCGGATGCTCAGCCGATACACGCGACGCGGATCGTCATTGCCGCTGCCGATTAGATTGCGGACGACCAGTAGAAAACGTCCGTCGGCCGGCGCGACCCACCGGCCCGACGGATCGAGGTGAGCAGTGGGAAACCGCCTTCCGCCAGGGTTTGCCAACTCGTCGTGAAACTGCGCCAGTTCTTGTTTGGCGGAGGCATCGAAAATCGCGAGGTCGAGGTCCACGGGCGCACCGATGCGCTGGCCGAACGCTTCCACCCACAGGACGTCGCCGCGTCGGGCTTCCAGCGAGAACCAGTCCCGTTCATCGCCGGCGGTCAACTGTCCGCACACTTCCGACGGAACGCCGATCCGTTGTGCAGTTTCCGGGGCGTGGTTCTTCGCCTCATCGCATACGACGGGCAGATCGGACAGGCAGAGCGCAATGGGTTCGTCGGCATGAGGAAACCGATATGCAAACATATCCAGCGACGCCTGCTCCGGCCTCAGCAACAGCGGTATCGCACCAGATTCGGCGTTCTTCGGCGCGGTAATCTCGACATCGACGCGTTCGAACCCACCGACGGGTCGATGCAAACTGTCGTTCTGCTGTTGCGGCTGCGGACCCGATTCGGGGATGGGACCAGCACCGGCGCCGATCACGTTGCTCGCGGCCGTCGCCGCTGCGGAATTCTTCTCGAGCAAATTCCATCCGTACAATGCGACCTTGGCCGTTGTTGCAGCCTGAACGGCGGCCGGCACCGCGAACGCGACGCGCGGACCGGTATCGATGCTCATACGATAGAAATGGCCTTCGCCCCCCGTATACGTCAGGTCGAACAGCTTGACGATGTATTCGCCATCCTCGCGAACCCAGAAGTCGATGAGGGGATCGACGCCGAAAAATCCACGGTTCGTCGAAATGCGCCGGCCCTTCGAGTCGTACAGCTCGAGCACGGCGCGCAACTTCGAGTCGATGCGTTCGGCACGGCACTCGATGAGGACGCGATCTCCGGCTCGAGCGGCAAAACGGTACTGGTCGACGTCGCCCGGTTTCTCAATTCGCCCGTTGACGACCGAATTGAGCGGGACGGATTGCAAGTCAGCCGACGCATCGCCGGCGGGTTTGCCCGTCGCGGCGGCCGGAGTTTCACCCACTGCCGGTTGCTCGTTGATCTCGGGCCGGGTTCCCACATAAAAGGCACGCGGCGAACTCATACCGGCTGCACCTACCACGCGAACGTCGTATGTTCCGGTCGGCACGTCGGCGCCGACGGTGGCCGCGAAGCGGTTCTGCTCGACCGGTTTGAACGTGAGGCCCGGGCAAGCGCAATCGATTGAGGTGGCGGCGTCCAGAGCCGTTCCCGCAACGGTCACTTCAAAGGCCGTGCCCGCTTGGCCGCCGGGGGGGAAAATGCTGGTCAACACGGGGTTGGGCGATTGGCCGTGAGCTACGGCTGACATGGCAACGGCCGCAAACGCGGTCGCCAAGCCGGAACGCAGAAATCTACTGAAGTCCGCAGGCATCGAGGATTCCCGTTTGTCAGCATCGACGCCCTCAGAGTATATCAACATATTGTTATGAGTTTGAGCCAACCCGGGGCAAAATGCACATGACACGCTGCGAACGCCCAAACCTGTCAACCCGCCTCTTTTTGTTGTAGAGTCGCAGATTCTGAGGTTACGAAACACCCCCGAGATTCGCACGCATGAAATCACCCGCTGGAATGCTGTCCAAAAGCGACCTGGCCGAGCAGGTCGAGTCGGGAGCCATCGACACCGTGCTGGTGGTCTTCACCGACCTGTACGGCCGCTTCATGGGAAAACGATTCGACGCCAGCTTTTTTCTCGAACAGATCGCCGAAGCGGGAACGCATGGCTGCGACTACTTGCTGACCGTCGACATGGAAATGGAGCCCGTCGCCGGGTATCGCTATTCGAACTGGGCTCGGGGCTACGGCGACTTTCATCTCGTGCCCGACATGAAGACGCTGCGCATTGCGAGCTGGCTGCCATCGACGGCGATGGTGCTCTGCGACGTCAACGATCCTCAAACGCATTCACCTGTGCCGTTTGCCCCCCGATCAATCCTCAAGAAACAGATCGAAGGCGCCGCGGCGCTGCGCCGCTCGGCCAAAGCTGGCTCTGAGCTCGAGTATTATCTCTTCGAAGACAGCTACCGCGAGGCGTTCGACAAGAAGTACACGGGCCTGCAGCCGGTTGGCTGGTACATCGAAGACTATCACGCCCTGCAGGGAACGCGCGAAGAGTTCTTCAACCAGGCGGTGCGGCGGCACCTGGCGAGTTCGGGTGTGGCGGTCGAGTGCACCAAGGGGGAATGGGGAGTCGGTCAGCACGAGCTCAACGTGCGGTATTCCGATGTCCTGGGCATGGCCGATAATCACGCCATCTACAAACAATGCTTGAAAGAGGTGGCCGACCAGCTCGATGTCAGCGTCACCTTTATGGCGAAGTACGCCGCCGACGGCGCCGGCTCGAGCTGCCACGTGCATTTGAGCCTTTGGGACGGCGAGCGCAATGCCTTCGCTGGCGACGAGACGCTGGGGCAAGTGCAATGCTCCAACGAGTTCCGCTGGTTCCTGGGGGGTTGGATCAAGCATGTGCCCGACGTGATGGTCTTCTATGCCCCCACGGTGAACTCGTACAAACGCTATCAATCGGGTTCATGGGCGCCGACGCGGCTCGCCTGGAGTCACGACAACCGGACGACGGGGTTTCGAATTGTCGGCAGCGGAAAGAGCCTGCGCATCGAGTGCCGCATACCGGGGGCCGACTGCAATCCCTATTTGACATACGCGGCGGCACTGGCTTCGGGGCTGGATGGGATCGCAAACCGGATCGAACCACCGGCAAGCTACGACGGCGATGCGTACCTGGCCGCCGACTTGCCGCACGTCCCGCGCACGCTCCGCGACGCCACCGAGTTATTTGCGGAGAGCCGTTTCGCGCAGTCGGTTTTCGGGGCCGAAGTGGTCGAACATTACGCGCACTTCTTCCGGACCGAACTCGGCCTCTACGACAAAGCGGTTACCGACTGGGAACGCAAACGGTATTTTGAACGTATCTGAAAAAGGGGACAGGTCCATTTTCCGATAATCTCTGTCGCACACGAACGCTTCGTACGACGGAAAATGGACCTGTCCCCTTTTTGGCACTGCACGGTAAATTGCTCCCCCCCACCCTAACCCTCCCCCGCGAGGGGGGAGGGGAACTCCATTGGCGTGTCGGTAAAGCATTTCATGTCACCTCCCTTGATCGGCATCACCACTTACGGTCGCGATGAGACCAACAAGTTTCCGCTGCCCGGTGAATACGTCGATGCCGTGCGGCGCGCGGGGGGCATTCCGTTGCTGGTTCCCCCGGGTGAGCCGCATGTGGAACAAGTGCTGCAAACTCTCGACGGCATC
The DNA here is from genome assembly GCA_040903115.1 of Planctomycetaceae bacterium. Taxonomy (GTDB): domain Bacteria; phylum Planctomycetota; class Planctomycetia; order Planctomycetales; family Planctomycetaceae; genus JBBDVZ01. The sequence goes on along the minus strand of JBBDVZ010000285.1, from coordinate 5,121 downwards.
ATTCTGGCCGGCGGCGGCGATATCGACCCGAGCCTGTACGGCGGCTCGCTGCACGAAACCATTTACATGCTCGACGGCGAGCGCGATAAGGGCGAGATGGCACTCGCCCAACACGCTCTCGAAAGCCGCATGCCCGTGTTCGGTATTTGCCGCGGCACGCAGATTCTCAACGTGACGCTTGGCGGAACGCTGTTCGAGCATCTTCCCGACGTCGTTGGCGAAGAGATCAACCATCGACTGCCGCCGCGCGAGCCGACCGAGCATTCCATTCGCATCGAGCCGGGCTCACGATTGGCCGAGATTCTTGCCGCGGTGGAGATCGTTGCCGCGTCGTGGCATCATCAGGCGATTCGAGAGTTGGCCGCCGGTCTGCGAATTGTCGCGCGTGCGCCGGACGGAACCATTGAAGCCGTTGAGATGCCCGGCCACCCCTGGTTCATGGCGGTTCAATGGCATCCCGAACTGACGGCGGCACGCGACCCCTTGCAGCAGCGGTTGTTCGACACGTTTGTCGAGCAGGCAAACCGTCATCGCACAAATCGAAAGAGAAATTCATGAGGTTGAAGGACAAAGTGGCCCTCATCACCGGGGGCGCCAGCGGAATCGGCCGGGAGACGGCGCTGTTGTTCGCGGCCGAGGGCGCGAAAGTTGTGGTCGTCGACGTCGATGACGGCGGCGGCGCCGAGACCGTTTCTCAAATCGAAGCAGCGGGCGGCCACGCGGTCTACGCGCATGCAGACGTCTCGAAATCGACCGATTGCGCGCAGATGGTCGCCGTGGCTGAAAAAACCTTCGGTCGGCTGAACGTTATGTTCAATAATGCGGGCATCATGCACAGCCGCGATGACGACGCGGTCAACACCGAGGAAGACGTCTGGGAGTTGACGATGGCGATCAACCTGAAGGGCGTGTTTTTGGGATGCAAGCACGGCATTCCCGCATTGCGCCGCGCCGGCGGCGGTTCGATCATCAACACCGCCTCGTTTGTGGCGCTATTGGGCGCCGCCACTCCGCAAATCGCTTACACGGCCAGCAAGGGGGGCGTGCTGGCGATGACGCGCGAGCTGGCCATTGTGCACGCCCGGGAAAACATCCGCGTCAATGCCTTGTGCCCCGGTCCTCTGCACACGGCCCTACTGATGAAGTTCCTTGACACCGAAGAGAAGAAGCAGCGGCGGCTGGTGCATATTCCCATGGGACGCTTCGGACAGGCCAAGGAGATGGCACAAGCCGCGTTGTTTCTGGCGTCCGATGAATCGTCGTATGTGACGGGAACCGAATTCCTTGTCGACGGCGGCATCACTGCTGCCTACGTCACGCCCGAATAGCGATTGGGCTTCCGGTTTGGCAGCGGCGGAGTATGATGAATGCGGCGGGAGGCGCTGAGCCTGCGCTTCTCTGAGCGTCTAACAGATCGTCGAAGAAGCCCGGCTTTTTCGGAAAAGCCGGGCTGCTGAATGCGACTTTGCTAGAGCGACTCAGGACCCACCCGAATAGGCCGACGCGAAACCGAGGGACGCGGCGGAAGGCGGCACCGGCCGGCTTTTCGCAACGCCGACGAGTTTCGTCATTTTCCATGACGGCCGTCCTGAATTGGCTGTAAAATGAAATTGTATTCCCGCGGCCGATAGGTCGTGGTGCGCGTTATTGTTTGCACATTTGTTCTCATTCTTACCGACATGCGAGCCACGATGTTAACGATGCCAGACAGCCACAAGGCGTTTCGCTATGAGCGCGCCGGCGCCACGTTGATTGTGAGTCTCCAGGGCGATTCGTTGCAAACCGAAGAGTCGGCGCTCGAGCGCGAAATCGACATCCTGCACAAGATCATCGATGAGCCGGAAGTGAAAAACGTGGTGGTCGACATCGGCAGCAAGCCGTTCTTCGGTTCGATCATCATCGGCGCGATCATGGCGCTCTGCCAGAAAGCGATCGGCAACGGCGGCAAGGCGGTGCTCTGCGACGCCTCCGAAGGCATGCGCGACGTCATCCGCATCATGAAACTCGACAGCGTCCTGCCGTACTACCAAACGCGCGAAGAGGCCCTCAAGTCGCTCGGCGAGTGACGCTGATCAGCCCACGATTTCCACCGCCATGAACCACCCGGCCTTATGCCGGGTTTTTTTATTGGAAATCGTTTGGCATCGTCAACGCGAGCGGCCGTTTGTTTCGATCGACGTGTTACCGCTGTACAATTGCCAGCGCCATTGCGTCAACGCCCTAGCTCGCCATCAGAAAGATCCCTTGCGATGAACTCATTTAGGCCCCTTTCGGCGCGAACCGTCCTACAGTGCTTGGCTGCAACCGGGCTGGCGCTGTCGATTCCGGGTGCACTACACGCCGATTCGCCCAATCATGCGACCGAACAGAATCTCGTCGAATACGATCACGATCCGGGTTGGCCCAAGCGCCCAGAGAACGTTAAGCCGTGGGGTTGGGTTTCGGGGATTGCCGTTGACGCCCAGAATCAGGTGTGGCTCTTCAACAAGGGGCCTGATCCCGTGCAGGTCTATGCGGCCGATGGGACTTTCGTACGCACGTGGGGCAAAGACAAGTTTCTTGAGCCGCATCAATTGCGCATCGATCGCGAGGGCAACGTCTGGGTCGCCGACTTCGGGCTGCATGTCGTGCAAAAATACACGCCCGAAGGAAAACTCTTGCAGGAGCTGGGAGTGCGCGGCGAGAGCGGCGAAGACAATCTGCACTTCAACAAGCCGACCGACATGGCCATCACGAAGTCCGGCGACATATTCGTGACCGACGGTTACGGCAACCGCCGTATCGTGCATTTCGACAAGGACGGGCACTTCGTGAAGGCGTGGGGCACGTTCGGCAGCAAGCCCGGCGAGTTCGTGTTGCCGCACGCCATTCATCTCGATTCGCAGGAGCTGCTTTACGTCTGCGACCGCAACAGCGGCCGCATTCAGGTGTTCGATCAGCAGGGCAAGTTTCGCGATCAGTGGGAAAACATCATCATGCCGTGGGGCATCACCATCAATGCGCGCGACGAGGTGTGGATCTGCGGCTCGTCGCCTCACTGGTGGTTTCGGCTGCCCAAGTACAAGGACATTCAGAACGGTTATCCCGAATACAAAGATCAACTCTTGATGCGATTCTCGACTGACGGCCGCCTGCGCCAGGTTTGGGGACTTCCGTTGGGCGCAGACAAAAACGTGCAGCCGGGTGAAACGCGTGGCGTCCACTGCATCGCGCAAGACTCGAAAGGCAACCTGTACGTCGGCGACATCTACGGCGAACGCGCCCAGAAGTTTGTGCCGGTGTCGTCACCGCCTGCCTCAGAACAGAAGCCCGCCACAAAATGACCGCGGCTGGCTTCGGGGCAGGAGAAGTTCACCACAAAGTTCACAAAGGGCACAAAGGGAAAAACCAGAGCAAGAAGTCAGAAGCCATTGGACAAGATTGATGCTTCGCCCAACTCGGGAGCCGGCTCCAGTAATAGGTGAAGCGATCTGAGTGAGACTTTTGCCTTCTTTCTTTGTGTCCTTTGTGCCCTTCGTGGTGAATCTTGCCTTTCTCACGTCAGCCGCGCGCCTCTCCGAGCCGTTGAGTTTGCTCTTTCGCTCCGGTAGCTTGGATGGCGGTCCTTCTCGCATTCCGCCGACGGAGATTGTGTCATGCGGTGCTTCCGCGTTGCTAACGGGACGAGAGTTGGTTTTAACGATACACGGCGAGGCCGACAGCGGCTCGGCGGGAGCCTCGCCCTCCCAATGGCGGCGGCGGTCGCCTCTGTTTTCGCAATGTCGGCGGCTTCCGCTGAAGATTGGCCGCAGTTTCGCGGACCGAACGCGACGGGCGTTTCGACGCAAAGCAAAAACCTGCCCGTCGAATTCTCGCACGAGACCAAAGTGCGCTGGAAAGCCGATCTGGGCGAAGGGATCGGCTGCCCCGTCGTGGCCGGCGGCCGCGTGTTTGCGACCGCGATGGTCGGGCCGCAAAAGTTCGCCGTGTTTTGCTTCGACGCAGCCGGCGGCAAAGAGCTTTGGCGCAAAGAATTCGAGACCGGCCCGCTGCCCGGAATCATGCCCCCTAACACGCAAGCCTCGTCCACGCCGGCCTCCGATGGCGAGCGCGTGTACGTTTACTTCAGCACGCTGGGCATGATGGCATTCGCAGCCGCCGATGGCGAACTGGTCTGGAAGCAGGCCGTGCAAATGCCTTTCTACCTGATGGGCTGGGGGGCCGCCCATTCGCCGATCGTCCATGGCGACATGGTCATATTCAATCAGGACGACGATCTCGCCCCGTTTCTGTTGGCGCTCGACAAATACACGGGCAACGAACGCTGGCGGACAGAGCGCCCCGAGATGCTGGCCGGCTATGCCATTCCGGTGGTATGCACGGCGGGTGGCCGCACCGACGTCGTCGTCGCTGGCTCCGGCAAGCTGAAAGGTTACGATCCCGCCGACGGTAAGGAACTATGGACGTGCAACACGCTGCTGCGGACGATGATGACATCCCCAGCCGTCGTCGATGATCGCATTTACGTTTCGGTGGAGAGCTACGGGGACACCGACCGCGTCCTCAAATACGCCCTGCTCGAATGGAAAGACACGAACCAGGATGGCAAGCTCGCAAAATCTGAGCTCGCCGCGGCGTTCGCGGAGAAGTTCGACAAGGGAGATGCGAACAAGGATGGCTACCTCGTCGGCGATGAAATCGACGATGCCTTTCAATCGGCCACAAATCGGGTCGGCGGCGGCAACATTGTCCAGTGCATTCGCGGCGGCGGAACCGGCGACGTCACGGCGACTCATGTTCAATGGAACATCAAGAACACCGCGCCCTCGAATATCGTCTCGCCGCTGGTGACCGGCGGACGGCTGTTTCTCGTCAAGAAGGGGGGCATCTCGGCATCGTTCAATAGCGCCGACGGGAAAACCGTCTGGGAGAAAAAACGCATTCGTAATCTCGGCAACTATTATGCTTCGCCCATTGCCGGCGATAGAAAAATTTACGTCACCGGTGAGAACGGCTTTATCGTCGTGCTCGAAGACTCGCCGGAACTGAAAGTCCTCGCCAAAAACGACATGGGCGAGCCGTGCCTTGCGACACCGGCGATTGCGGATGGCCGCCTCTTTGTGCGCACGCTGAACAAGTTGT
>JBBDVZ010000284.1:0-24303 GCA_040903115.1 Planctomycetaceae bacterium | reverse complement strand
AGCACTTCTGATATCGTTCCGGCTCGTTCCAGTAACCGCTGAACATGGAGGGCCAGCCGGGACGCAGCGCCAGTTCACCCTGGACGTTGGGTTCGTCAATCACCAGCACGTGGCCGTCTTCCTGAGCTTCGACGATTGCCGCATCGATGCCTGGCATCGGCCGTCCCATGGAACCGGGTCGCACCTCCATCGACGGAAAGTTGGCAATCATGATGCCCCCGGTTTCCGTCTGCCACCAGTTGTCGTGGAACGGCATACCGAAGGCTTCCTGTCCCCAGACGACGGCCTCGGGATTCAGCGGTTCACCGACGCTGGCCAGGAATCTCAATTCCGGCAGCTTGCGCTCGCGCGCCGCGTCGACACCGACTTTCATCATCATTCGGATGGCCGTGGGGGCCGTGTACCAGATATTCACGCGTTCTTCCTGCAGGATGCCGTACCAGCGCTCGGCGTCGAAATCTCCCTCGTCGATAATACTCGTAACCCCATTCGTCAGCGGTGCGATAATTCCGTACGACGTGCCGGTCACCCAGCCGGGATCTGCCGTGCACCAAAAGACATCGTCCGCATGCAGATCCAACGCCAACTTACCCGTGATGTGGTGCGCCACGACGGCGTTGTGGACGTGGATCGCCCCTTTGGGCTTGCCCGTCGTGCCGCTGGTGAAGTGCAACAAGGCATGATCTTCCGGATCGGTCGGTTCGATGGTGTAGTTCGCGTCCGCTCGATCCATCAACCGCTGGAAGTCGTGCGTGTCGTGCAACTCCTCTTGATCGGCAGAATCGGACACCACGAGCACATGTTCGAGAAACGGCAACGACTCGCGTAGAGCTGCCACCTTGCGCTCATAGAGCGACCGCGTCGTGACAAGCACTCGCGGAGTTCCCGCCTCCATCCGCACGCGGATCGGCTCCGGTCCGAATGCCGAGAAGAGCGGACAAAACACGCAACGATGCTTCAGCGTGCCGAGCGCAGCGATGTAGAGTTCGGGGATTCGTCCGGCCAGGACGAATACGCGCTCGCCCTGCGAAACTCCGAGCCCGGCGAGCACGTTCGCAAACCGATTGGTCAAGTCACACAGTTGGGCATAAGTGAAATCGCGGCGTGCTCCGCTCCTTCCCAGCCAGCGCCAGGCGACGTGCTGCGCACGCGGGCCGGCGGCATGTCGGTCCACCGCTTCATGCGCGATGTTCAGCCCCTGGCCCCCAGGGAGACCGTCCAACTCCTTTGCGGCTGCCTGCCACGAAAAGCTCGCACGCGCCGTCGCATAATCGACGAGGTTCGGAGACACCTTCCAGTCATGCGCTGATTTGACGATGGGTTGCCAGTTCATGATGTGCTGTGCTCAGCTCGGACCGAATCGAAATCCCGGCTTGCCAGTCGCAAACGGATCTCGGCCGCAGAGAGAAGAGGATCATCGTCGATCGTATTGGCGGTGGTTTGCTGGATCGTCAATGTATATTCTCCGTTGTTCTCCCCAGTCGGTGGCTGTGAGGTTCAGACCATTGCCAGAGCAGTCCGCGCAAGATAAAGCCCTCGGCCACCAGCATCGTGACAGAGGGCTCTCGCAGCCAATTCTTCCGGGCGCATCGAGACCCGGCACATTTTTATCGTAACGCTGCTGAGAGCCGCTCGTCAAACCCGCTCGACAAATCGGAGATCACCGGCGGAATCGTTCCAAGCGCGACGCGCACTCGCGTCGAAGATCGCGACAAGGGTCTTCGGTTGCACGGCGAGGCGGTGGGGTTGGTGTTGGGAACAAATGCCATAGTGGCGAACCTCATTGAAGGATTCGTTCGTCTCTTTTAGAGACACGTCTTGACATTGCAGAAATACTTCGTATGATCGCGGGTGTAAGAATTACCTGCTCGAGTTGGGCAGGACCATCGGCCATGAACGCCCCGCCGTGCTTTTTTGCACTGCGGGGTTTTCTATTTACCTCGCGCCAATCCGGCGGTTCTGCTTGCCGGGAGACGAACAGCAGCGGGCAAGTCGATGGCTGACTGAGGAGGCAATGGCAGCCCCACCGTGCGGCTCAACCCGCGGAGGGGCTTTTTTTGTAGGTTTTGAACTCAAAAGGAGCTGAGTCATGAAGATCCGCGACTTGTTCGTCAGAAAGGTGGTGACCGCGAACCCCCACGATTCCTTGGAGGATGCAGCGAAACTGATGGAAGAGCAAAACGTGGGAGCAGTGGTCATCGTCGAGCAGGAACGACCGGTCGGCATTCTAACAGACCGGGATCTCGCGCTGGCGGTGTGTGTGCGTGGTGTCTCTCGTGACGAGCACGTCCAGGAGATTATGACGTGTCCGGTCGCGACGATGGATCAAAACGAGGGGCTCTACAATGCCACTCGGCACATGATGGAACTGGCGGTCCGGCGGCTGCCTGTCGTCGATAAGGTCGGCCGCCTCGTCGGAATAGTAACGCTCGACGATCTGCTTTTGCTGTTAAGTCGCGAGATGCAAAACATGGCGGAAGGGATCCGCGCGGAAACGTCGGTCACATAACCCGCAGAACAAGACAGTTGGAGCTCGAACTGCCGGGTAAACGCCGGACGCTTCGCTGGTTTTTCGATCGCCATGCCGCTTCGGGTGGGGCTATGACGCGATCACTCCCGCGGCATAGCGTTCTTGGCAACGCGCACCGTTATAACCCGTGGTACAGAAAGTCAACGCTGTCTATGCTGCGACGTATCGGGCCAACTCAGGAAGATGCCTTCAGTCATCAGGACGGGTAACAATGATTCGCCTGAAACGTGCTTACGAACGACCTTCGCCGGAGGACGGTTTCCGCGTCCTTGTGGAAAGGTTCTGGCCTCGGGATTTGGACGAGAAACACTCGAAGGTGGACCTGTGGCTCAAGGATGTCGCCCCCAGCGTGAAGCTGCACCAGGATTTCGGCGAAAGTCCCGACCCTGCACGATGGGCCGAATTCGAACGGCTCTACCGAAGCGAATTGCAAAACAAGCACAAGTCCATCAAACAGCTCAAGAAGAAGCACGAAGGGGATCTCGTGACGCTGCTTCACGCAGCCCACAACCCCGACCACTGCGGTGCAATTGTTTTGAAGCGGTTCCTGGAGGAACTGGCAAGCTCGAGCCAAGAAGCTTAAAGGCCCCGCGATTCCTGCGCAACCTCATTTGCTAACCAGGCTTGAAGAGGCCTTGAAAAGGAGGACAGTCATGGCCACGCGAAAATCAGCAACGATCGATCTCGGTGAAGAGGTTGTCGTCGGACCGCACAAGTTGCCGGGCATCTTGAGTTTGCCTGAACGGCCATGCGGCGTCGTACTGTTCGCTCATGGGAGCGGCAGCAGTCGACTGAGTGAGCGAAATCAATACGTGGCGCGTATTCTACAGGAAGCCGGCATTGCCACGCTGCTGTTCGACCTGCTCACGGAAGCCGAGTCGGATGACCGCCGAAACGTCTTCGACATCGGACTCTTGGCCGAGCGCCTTCAAGAAGCATCAGAGTGGCTCAAAAGTAGACCCGATATTGCCGGCCTGCGGCTGGGTTACTTTGGCGCAAGCACGGGCGCGGCAGCGGCGCTGGTCGCGGCTGCGCGGCATGCGGAGGGCATTGCCGCAGTCGTCTCACGAGGCGGACGGCCGGACCTCGCCATGGACGACCTGCCGTCGGTCCGAGCGGCCACGCTGCTCATCGTCGGAGAGGACGACGAGCCCGTCGTGCAGATGAACCGCGAGGCATTCGCGACGCTGGAATGCGAAAAGGAGATGGAACTCATTCACGGCGCGACGCATCTCTTTCCCGAGCCGGGCGCTCTGGAAAAAGTCGCGCGACTGGCCCGCCAATGGTTCGTCACGCATTTGAGGCAACAGCGGCAGGCGGGAAGAGGCCGCGCCACGCTGGAACCGCAAGTCAGCAGCGATCCGGATCCGCTGTTCCGCGACCGTGAAGACGCCGGCCGCCAACTCGCGAAAAGACTCAAAGAACTCGAACTGCACGACCCGCTCGTGTTGGGAATCCCGCGCGGCGGTGTGGCGACGGGTGCTGTTCTCGCTCGCGAGTTGAACGCCGATCTTGACATCGTCCTGGCGCGGAAGCTGCGCGCTCCGATGCAGCCGGAACTCGCAATCGGCTCGGTCTCGGAGGACGGACATGTCTACCTCACACCGGAGGCCAGAACGATTCCGGGAGTGACGGACGAGTACATCGCGCGCGAACGCGAGTACCAAATCAATGAAATCGAACGCCGCACGACGTTGTTTCGCTCCGTTCGACCGGCGGCACGCTTTGCGGGCCGCTCGATCATCTTGACCGACGACGGCATCGCGACCGGCTCCACAATGCTTGCGGCGCTCGATGTGATCAAGGCGCATGAGCCTTATGAGGTAATCGTCGCCGCGCCGGTGGCGCCGCCGGACCGGCTGGAACCGATCCGCCAGAAGTGCGACCGGCTCATCTGCCTGCATACTCCCGCATTGTTTTGGGCGATTGGGCAGTTTTACGCCGACTTCCGGCAAGTGGAAGACGATGAGGTCGTGAACCTCCTGAGGGAGTTTGCCCCCGCAACGCCTTAAAAGCGCCGTGAGTCATGCCCCACGATCCACCAGGCTTCCCGCTCATGCTGATCTCGGGAGACGGAAATCCCGCGCTCGCCGCGAAGATCGCGGAAGAGTTGAACCTGCCGCTGGAGCCCGTGGAGGCCGGAACGTTCGCCGACGGAGAGACGCACGTGCACATTGGCAGCGACGTGCGAAACGCGACGGTCGTGATTGTGCAACCCACTTCACCGCCAGTCAACGACCGCTTGATGATGTTGGCGCTGTTGGCGGATGCGGCTTGCGCGGCGGGGGCCGCTCGCACGATCGGCGTGGTGCCGTACTTTGGCTACTCCCGCCAGGAGCAGCGCGGGGACGTGGGAGATCCCCGTTCGGCACAAGTCGTTGCGCAACTTCTCGGCTCAGTGGGACTTGACCACCTGGTGGCGCTGGACCTCCACGCCCCGGCGCTGGAAAGCGCCCTGCCGATGCCGGTCACTTTGTTGCGTCCCGATGCGCTCTTCCTGCCGTTCATCCGGCAATGGAACGCCGACAAGCTCGCAATTGTGGCACCCGATGCGGGTGGAATGAAACGCGCGCAGCGATTCGCCAGCCAGTTGAACGCCGAACTCGCGGTCGTTGCCAAGACGCGTCCGCGCCACGATGTGGCGACGCCGTTGAAGCTGTTGGGCGACGTGCAAGGCCGCACGTGCGTGATTGTGGACGATATGGCCAGCACGGGCCGAACATTGGCCGGCGCGGCCGAACGCCTTCGAGAGGCAGGAGCGAAGTCCGTTCACGCGATCTTCACGCATCCGGTCATGGCGAGCGGCGCGATCGAGCGGCTTTGCGCGGCCCCCTTGGACAAGCTGATCACTTCAGACAGCGTCGCCATGTCGCCGCATCCCCGATTTGAGATCGTCTCGACGGCGCCGCTGTTGGCGCAGGCAATTCGTGACGTCGTCGGCAACGGCCACTGAATCGGACCCTCGTCGCACACACGTCGCCGCTATGTCAGTCACTCCCAATGCAACGTCAACATGTCGGTCGCGTCGGTGTCCACTCGGGTGCCGAGTTTTCGACCTTCTCGGCTGAGAACACCGGCCATCCAGGCTGCATCGGCTGAAGCAGCGCGCCTTACCTGGAACCGACGCATACGCGTGGGTCTCATTCTCAGGCGCGAGAGATTACCGGTCGCGGGATCCATACTCACGAAATACATGAGCCCCAGGTCGCCTCGATACTCCTCGTAACCTTTAATGCCCTCGTAGTCGGTTAAAAAATCACCGCAGCCGTAAATGATTGGTTTCCCTCGGTAAACTTCGATCCCCTTGACATGGTGCGAAGAATGGCCGTGGATGATGTCGACGCCGGCCAGTTCAATCAGCTCGTGGGCGAACCGCTGTTGCTCGGGCAGGATTTCGTAGCCCCAGTTCGGTCCCCAATGGATGGAAAAGACAACAAGGTCTCCAGGCCGCTTCGAACGCTCAACAAAAACTTGAATTCGTGACACGGAGTCGGCCGATGCCTCGTCGATCAGGTTGATGCCGCATTGCTTGTCGCGGGCTGCCCAGGAATACGGGATTCCGCTCGAAACTGAGCCGCCTCCAAACACGAGGACTCGCCCTCTTCCCGGAAGTTCGAATCGACCCGGCTGCTCGGCCCGTTCGAGATTGGCCCCGGCTCCGACCGTTGTGATGGCCGCGGCTTTCAATGTCTCGAGCGTTTCTTCAAGGCCTCGATAGCCCCAGTCGAGCATGTGGTTATTCGCCAGCACACAGCAGTCGACCGCGGCCGCCTTCAGACATGGCGCATTCGCCGGATGCATCCGGTAGTGAACTCCCTTGCCCTTCCAATAGTCGTCACTCGTGGTGACGGCCGTTTCCAGGTTGACAATGCGCAGATGTGGTTCGATGTGATTCAGCTCACGGAGCGCGTCACCCCAGATGTACTCGAAGGGAGCGTGACGGGGGATCGGGCCGCCGGCGCGCTCAGCCAAAGCAACGTATTCAACTGCGCTGGATACCGCTCGCTCATGAAGTGTGGGATCGCCTGGATGCGGCAGGATTTGGTCGATGCCGCGCCCGGTCATCACGTCGCCGGACAAAAAGAGCGTGAGATGATTGTCGCCGTTTTGTCCTGCTGTTTCGGTCCTGGTTCCTGGAGAGGACATGGTTTATTGGGCTCCGCGTGAATCCCATCATCTAATGGGCGGCAAGGCGTCTTTCCGCGTATTGATCGACTGCGACGATCGCATCGTGCAGTCGCTGCGAGCAGGCTGCCATGTCGGCCGCCGTGACGCCTGGCGGCACGGAGAACGGTTCACCAAACACCACGCAAACACGGCTGAACGGCCACGGGATTTCCATGTGATCCCAACGGTGCGCGAGCACCTTCTTGCGCCGCGCCGCAACGGAGACCGGCATCAGTTTGAATCCCAGATCTGAGGCCATCCGAATTGCGCCGTGCTTCACCACATGATAAGGGCCCGTCGGCCCGTCGACGGCAATGGCGGCGATTTGGCTCAGCGAGAAGCCACTTTTCATCGATTCGAATGCTTGAAAACCGCCGTGATCCGGAAGCTGTATGCACGCGTATCCGAAATGACTGCAGATCGCCCTGATCACATCTCCGCGGAACGAAAGGCTGGTGGCCACGCAGACGGGCCGGCCCTGCAAGACGACGAATAGCGGGACGTATTTGCCGTGCCAAAAGGCGAACAACAACCGTTCGCCATCCTGAATCATTTGTTCAAGGCGCTCATGGCCCACCTGTTTCTTGAACCACGTAAGACTGCTGAGCTTCAAGTACAGCGCACACAACCACCCAAGAATCCGCACCCTCGGGCTCAGCCGGCGCGTCGGGATTGTTTGATCCGACGTGACAGCGCAAGTCGGGCCGATGTTCTGCATTTCCGCCCCTGGCGTGTTCACCGAATTAACAACTCCCGTCATTTTGGCGGCGATGCTAAGGGGATTTCCGGTGCGGCCGAACCGCAGTACCCGCGGCGTGCGCGATGTTCCGCAGGATCTTCCAATCTTCTTTAATCCGCCGCCGCGCTGTCTCCCACAGACTGCCGTCGGTCGGCTTGTGCTGCCGACCGGCCACGATCAACCGATGGTAAAGCGACAAAGTTGTCTCGGCGGTCGAGCTCATCGAGAATGCCGTGGCAGTGTTTGCGATTTCCATTCGCAGTTCGGCCAGCGAAGTCTCGTTGAGCGAGGCGATCCATGCCAGCGCGTCGACGAACTCGTCCCGGTTCTCGTGTGACAGCATGCGTCCGTTGATCCGGTCGCGAAGAACTTCCCGCACGCCCGTCGCATCGACGGCAACAACGGGCACACCGGCGGCCATCGCCTCCACCAGCACCAAACCCTGAGTCTCCGATTGCGAGGCGAACGCGAACACGTTCATCGATTTGTATGCTGCTGCCAATTCGCTGGGGCCCAGATGGCCGGCCACGTGCAATCGGTCTGCCAGGCCGCGGTCGGCGAATAGGCCCTGGATTTCGGGCTTCGACTCTCCCTCGCCGGCCAGAAGAAAGCGCGCGCGCGGATGTCGCACCAGAAACGTCGCAACGGCTTCGCCCAGGAAGCTCAGGTTCTTTTCAGCGGCCAGGCGCCCCACGTGGCCGACGACGAACGAATTCTCCGGAATTCCCATCCTTCTCCGGAAGCCAGCTCCATCGCCCGACGAAAAGGTTGCAACGTCAATACCCGTCGGAATGACTGCAACAGGCACAGTCACGCCGCGTGTCCGCAAAAGATCGCCGATGCTTTGGCTTGGTGCGACGACCGCGTCGCAAAGATTGCAGTAGCCGGTCACCAGATCAATCACGAATCCCTTGAGGCGTGGCGAGTCGCCGGGGACGTAGTGCGTGTATTGCTCATAGAGGGTGTGGTGCGTAAACACGATCGGGATGCCGTGCGTCGCTGCAATGCGCAGCGCCGTGTCTCCGAGCAGGAAGGGGTGATGCGAGTGTACCACGTCAGGGTGGAAATCGTGGAGCACGACACTCAGTCGCCCCGGGACAGGCACGGGTATCGAAAAATCGCCCGGGCTGTAATGCTGTATGGCCGGAAAGCGAACGACGTCTGTTTCGTGTTCCGCCGCCCCCTCGAACAGCGGAGCGACCACGACGACACGGTGCCCCCGCCGCCGAAATTCATCGGTAAAGCCCTGCACGCTTCGGGCAACGCCTCCGACGTGCGGCGTGAAAACGTTGGTCACCATCAGGATGTTCATACCATCACACGTTCCAACTGGACCATCGACTCGTGCGGCTTTGGGCGCACACAGCAGAAACCGGGCAAGCGGACTTCGATCTCGGGGACCGGTCCCCTCCAGCCGGCAGTCCATTGAACTTCGACGCGGGAACCGCGTGGTCGCACTTCAACAGTCAACGGGCCGAACGGCGTCGGCGCCGGACCGAACTGCAGAGGCTCCGGCTGGTCCAGCCATTGGGGGTCGATGCCGGACGCCAGGACCAACTGGTTCTCTTCTTCGCGCACGAAGCAGTTGCGCATCATGAGTACCCATTCTGCTGCCGCCCAGCCGTGATGTCCGTCTCCCATGCAGCCTCCGCGCGTCCGCGGATGAACGGCCTCGGGCCACTGTCCGGTGGGCGATGCGAATTGCGCGACGGAACGCACCAGGTTTTGGAATCGCTCGTCTCCTGCTCGTAACAACACTTGGGCCACGTGGAGCGTCAGATAGGGATTGATACCGGAGTGAATAATGTCCAGAAAGAAGCCGCCGTCGACGAAGCACTGTCTCAACAGGTAATCGGCTGTATCCAGCAATCGTCGGTCGTCCGGTGCAAAGAGTTGCAGCGGATATCCAGCAGCCAGCGATCCGATGGCGCCGGAATCCATACGGCGATACGGCGAGGCCGGCATGCCGTTCTGGTTGCGGCCAACTGCGACCCGGCGAAGGCTTTGGTCAATGGAATCCAGGAAGTGATCGGCCTCGCGTCGAAAATTCGCAGCGCTGGCGTCGTCGCCCAACCTTTCCAATAGGGTCGCAGCAGAGCGGAGCCCGGCGACACCCCAGAAGTCGTCCCAGTAGTAGTAATCGTTCGGCCCTAAATGTTCGGCGCTAAAACCCGCCGGGAGCAGGCCCGCATGCGGCACGTCGTGCGAGTCTTTAACGCGGCGTCGGCCAATCCAATGGCCTCCCCGCTGCAGGGCCTGACGCCACGCCTCGTCGGGCTGGCGGCCTGTCAGCTCGCAGTAGCGAGCCATGATCCACAGTGCCTCTCCATTCGAATCCCATTCCCCGTCCTGCGAGTAAAAGAATCCGTTACGACGCTGGCGTCGTGGAAAACTCCGCAGCACACGTTCGACCCTCTCATCAAGACCGGCGCAAAGCAGCGCGTGCAGCAGAAAGGCCGCATCTCGAAACCAGAACCGTTTGTATGTGTAAGGACCGGCGAATACTTCGCCCGGACTGAAGAGCGTCAGTGTTCGCAATGCCGCCTCGTAAAGCATTTTGTACATCGGGTCGGGGATGGCCAAACGGCAATGTCCGTCGAGCGCATCGCTCCAACTCTTTCGTACTGGCCGACCATTGGTTGACTTCCGGGTTTGTTCCAACGGAATCCGCACCAGCAGATCCCTTGGCTGATCGGCCTGGACGGCGAACAGGGCTGCCGCCGTCGCCAGCCCCACCTCACAATGAATCGAGCGCTCAGTCGTCGGCACGAACAGTCTCGCGTGCGTGTCGCCATTGCGGTATTCGGAGAACTGAAAGCGCTCGGCAGGCCGATCGAACTCAACAATGTGCCGGTCATTGATGGACCAGGCGGTGTCACCTTGTTCGAGGCGCACGTCGTGGATAAAGCTGACCCCCTCCGGGTTGTAGGGGCGAAGCGCCACGATCAGCCATGCTTTCTGCTCGCAGCAGGCTTGCAGGCCGAGCCGGCAGACGGCGGTGCCATGATCCTCGGCAACGTCGATTCGCGAAGTGAGCTGCATGCCCGGACCGCGACTGCGGGTCACAACAGCAATCCCCCGGTCGAGATCGAGACATTGCTCGACGTGTTCACTTTTCGAGGGGAACAGGTTCGGCCCCTCTTCAGACACAATCCAGGCGTCGAGCGACCAACTGTCCCAGAAGGGAGTCAAAAGTCCCCGCGGATCAACGATCGGCAGTTCTTCGAAATCGGGAATTCCGACCGCGCACCAGTTCCGATGCGTGAGATTGACGTGGGTAATAGAGAAGGCCCGCGGGATGAACGAAACGTCATGCGGATCGTATTGCCGCTCCACCCAGTACGGCCAGATCCAGTCCAGGTTGTGCTGAATGGCTGCGGTATTCAGCAGCCCCCGCGCATGAAATACGACTCCTGCGCGCAACAATTCCAAGGGTTCTTTCACCTCCAGAGGCTGGGCGAAACTCTCCAGCCGTGACAGGATTCTCACCGGGTCCACGACCCCTCGGGCCCGCGCCACGCGGCTGATCACCGTTTTCCATGGAAACCATTTCACCCACATGGCATGTTGTCCGGCTTTTCACGTTTTAACGCGCGTAGGTTTGAGAAGAATACGATGACGCCACTGCCGTAAACTCGCTGAATGCCCAGCCGCTCGGAACGTGGCTGCTCGAAGATGCGGTCGAACTGGTGGACCGACCGTGATGAACTGCCAGGTTGGGTGGCCGGGGTCGAGCCGGCCGGCGAGCCCCCGGAACGACCGTCGGCGATCGTGTGAGCGGTCTCGACGCGGCGAAAAAAAGCCCCGCCTGTGCCGTTCGTTGCACGCCGGGGCTGTCATTGCCAAAACAAAAACCCTTGCTGCGTCCGAGACATGCAAGGGCCGTCGTAGCCGAGTGATTGCCATTCTTAGGCGGATCTGTCCGGTATGCTAAACACTCTCATGAACGATGTCAACTTTCGTTGTCGCTAAAAATTCGATTCTTGCGAAAGGCACTACTGATGAATTCCGCTGCCGAAACAGACGTCGAACCGAGCTCAAGTACTGCGTTTGACATCCGGCAAGCCCGTGTCTATCGCGTGGTGAATGAGACTCGCCCGTGAGGGGCAAGTTCCTGTGAGGTGATGAACGCCCCGCGGTTTGGCCGACGGGGCTTTTTTGTTGTCGCACGGTGGCGAGTTCGTCGGTAATGGACTCAGAAATCGCGGCACTCGACAACGCGGATTCCCATCTGACAATCGACGCGGCGAAGAGCGCAAGCAATACTTTCAGGTACATTGGCGTTCTTCCGCGGCTCGCAACTCTGCGTGGTTGGAGCTCGGCGGCGGGATGTCGACAAACACGGTCATGCCAGCGGATTC
Source organism: Planctomycetaceae bacterium (assembly GCA_040903115.1). Lineage (GTDB taxonomy): Bacteria > Planctomycetota > Planctomycetia > Planctomycetales > Planctomycetaceae > JBBDVZ01. Next base: position 12,506 of record JBBDVZ010000284.1, on the reverse strand, counting down.
ACCAACTCTTTTGTGAAATGGTTTCACCGCCGGATCGCGGCAATAAGCCAAGACAGAAGAGAGCACGAGACGATGGAGAACCCGGAAATCGCCCAGATCCTGGATGAAGTTGCCGATCTTTTGGAGATCCAGGGGGCCAAGCCGTTTCGAATCCGAGCCTATCGAAAGGCCGTGCAGGTCATTAACGATTTGGGTGAACGGATTGCCGATATCGTCCGCGACCCGAATCGAAGTCTTGAAGACTACCCGGGGATCGGAAAGGATCTGGCGGGCAAGATTCAGACGATTGTCGAAACGGGTGATTTGCCGCTCAGGCGTGAGCTGGAGGGTCAGGTTCCAGCGGGCCTCTGCACGCTGCTCACGGTTCCAAATTTAGGCCCGAAGCGGGCGTCCGTTCTGTACAAACAACTGGGAATCACGTCGCTCGACGAATTGCGGGCGGCAGCGGAAGAGCACCGCAGCTCCCATTTGAAGGGGTTCGGCGATAAGAGTGAGCAAGCCATCTTAGATAGCGTGCGCGGTCTCAAGCAGAGCGGGAAACGCATTCTGTGGTCGGAGGCCAAGGTGTACGCGGAGGCACTCATACGTCATTTACGGAACGTGCCCGGGATTGGAAACCCGACCGTTGCCGGACGCGAAAGGGCTACCAGTTCGACGTTGACACCGTGTTCGCGGCCGCTGCCGAGCACGGCTGCTTTTTGGAAATCAACGCGCAACCGGTTCGGCTCGACCTTGACGACGTACTGATTCTTCGGGCGAAGGAACACGGTGTCCGGTTTGTCATCAACACCGATGCGCATTCCGTCGAAGAATTGTGTTTCATCGAGTTTGGCGTGAACCAGGCTCGGCGCGCTCGGCTGGAGCCAACAGACGTCATCAATACGCGCAATTTGCGGGGGCTCCGAAAGTTGCTTAAGCGCCCGGTGCTGACGAAAAACGGCACGCTGCCAATCCGCTGAAACGCCGATTTCCCTGGCACGAGATCGGATTCGTGCACAGGGTATCTGTGAACTTTGACTGCTGGAAGAATCCGCCCGCATTGATCCGGCACACATCACACGCGCAAGGTAAGAACGCGGCGGTGTGTGCCTGAGATGACAGGCGGACGGCTTTTCGGGCAATACGACAACCGGCATCGTGCGTCCGTCTGAGACACGGAAACTGATGCCTCTTCGCAGCGAAATTACTGCGGCTGCGTCATTTCGCAGACTTGCGGCACGACAGAGAGCGCCAGCTTCATCAAGGTGACATGTCGCGTTGAAGCACGAGTGCCGGCCATTCTGCGAAACATCGCAAAACTTGCGGTCACTTGCATCGCACGAATTCGCCGATCGCAGCAACTTCTTGCCATCAAAGGACCAAGCATGCGTGCGGGATGCCGCAAGACGTGGTTTCCATGCTTCGATTTCCGGCCGCTGCGCGCATTGACGCGGACCGCCTCCGCTTACCATGCCGATATTGAAGTGGACATCGATCCGGTTACGGCGATTGCGCACACGCGCCCGGTCCCGGCTGAGAACCCATGAGATGCGTGTTGACACGAAGCCATTATTGTCGACGAGCGCATGCGCCCCGCGTTCCATCTCGCGCGACGCGCCGGCAACGATCTACGTTGTGGAAGACGACGGAGACCTGCGACAGGTTCTCACGTGGATCCTCAGTTGCGCGGGTTATCAATCCGCCGCGTGCGCCAGTGCCGGCCAGGCGCTGGAATTGATTGTGCCGGACCGTCCCGGATGCGTCTTGATCGATCTCCATCTCCCCGACATGAATGGCTTGGAATTGCGCAAGCGTCTTTTGGCGCAGGGATGCCGGCATCCGTTCATAGTCGTGACCGGCTGCCGAGACGTTGAAATGGTTGTGCAGTCGCTCAAGGACGGAGCCGTCGACTACCTGCAAAAACCCTTCGACCGCCAGCGGCTGTTGGAGCGCGTGCGGCAAGCCGTCGAGAACGACGGGAACCGGCGCCAAATCCAGCGAAGCATCGATGTATTGACGGAACGGGAACGAGAGATCCTGTCGGTGGTGGCGGATGGGCGCGCGACGAAAGAAATCGCCCGTCAATTCGGAATCTCACCCCGGACCGTCGATGTCCATCGACATAACATCCTGAAAAAGACGGGGGCGAAGTCGCTGACACAACTGATCCGTGCGCTCGGCAGCGGTTTTGACCGGGAGGACTAACGCGGGCGAGTATCACCGACGGAGTGCCGAGTCCCGGACCCGCATTTTGGCGATGAAGTTGATGACGGTGGAACGGGACATGCCAGCGAACGAGGTCGAAGACCGAACACTGCAACTCGCAGCCAAGCTTGCGGACGCCGTCGCCGAACGCGATCGCGCCCAGGAAACGTTTCACCGCTGCATGGAGTCGGCCCCAAACGGCGTGGTCATGATTGATGACGACGGCGCGATCGTGCTCGTCAACACGCAGACCGAAAGCCTGTTCGGCTACCGTCGCGACGAACTGCTGGGACAACCGGTCGAAGTGCTGGTCCCGGAGCGATTCCGCGGCAATCATCCCGGGTACCGTAACGAATTCTTCGCGAAGCCGGCCGTCCGGTCAATGGGGTTGGGGCGAGAGATGTATGCACGGCGCAAGGACGGCAGCGAGTTTCCCGTCGAGATTGGTCTGACGCCCATCTCAACGGATGCCGGTTCTTTCGTCCTGAGCGCCATTGTGGACATCACCGAGCGCAGGCTTGCCCAAGAGGAGATTCGCACATTGAATGCCGAGTTGGAGCAGCGGGTCATCGAGCGCACCGCTGAACTTCAGATCGCCAACAAGGAACTCGAAGGATTCACGTATTCCGTCTCGCACGACCTGCGTGCGCCGCTGCGCGTGATCGAAGGCTTTTCGCGTATCGTGATGGACGAGTTTGGGCCGGCATTGCCGGAACAGGCCAGAAACTATCTGCAAGTCGTCTGCTCCAACACGTTAAGAATGGGAAACCTGGTGGATGACCTGCTGGCGTTCTCGCGGCTGAATCGGCTGCCCGTCAAGAAGGAAACGGTGGACATGGAACAACTCGTGAGGAAATGCATGGAGGAACTGAAGACGCAACAGCACGGCCGGCGCGTGGATCTGCGGCTAGGCCATCTCGCTACCTGTCGGGCCGATCCCTCGCTGCTCGAGCAAGTCTGGTTGAATCTGCTGACCAACGCGCTCAAATTCACCAGCCGGCGCGATCTGGCGGTCATCGAGATCGGGTGTCGATCTGCCCATGGGACCAAGGAGACAATCTATTCTGTGAAGGACAACGGCGTGGGATTCGACATGCGTTACGCGCATAAACTTTTCGGCGTGTTCCAGCGGCTCCACCGGATCGAGGATTACGAGGGGACAGGCGTCGGCCTGGCGATCGTGCAACGAATTGTCCGGCGCCATGGCGGCGCCGTGTGGGCCGAGGCCGCGCCGGAAATCGGGGCGACATTCTTCTTTACCTTGGAGGGTAAATCCCAATCATGAACGAGAGCGGGGTTGAAATACTGCTGGTCGAAGACAATCCCGGCGACGTGACGCTGGCGCTGCATGCCTTCAAGAAGCATCACTTCGCGAACCGCATTCATGTCGTGCGCGACGGGGCAGAGGCGCTGGAATTCATCTTTTGCACCGATCGCTATGCCGACCGCAGAATCGACAACGGTCCAAAGTTGATCCTGCTTGATCTCAAGCTTCCGCTGGTGGACGGGGTCGAAGTGATTCGCCGCACAAAGGCCGACCCGCGGACGCGGTCGCTCCCCATCGTCGTCATGACTTCGTCGCGGGAAGATCGCGACATCATCGAAGCCTACAAGCTCGGCGCGAACAGTTACATCGTCAAGCCGGTCGACTTCGAGCAGTTCGCGGAGGTCGTCAAGCAGTTGGGTTATTACTGGCTCTTGCTCAACCAGGCCGCGATCGCGGGACAGTGAGTTCTGTCGCCCGGCCTCGTGGTACGCCTGGCTTGATCGCTTCCGGGACGGGCCATTTCGTCAGTTGGCGTCGCGAAGCCGGGGATAGGGGGAGTTGATGCCGTGCCTCTCGGTCGAATCGCTCGCGCTCAGACAGGACGGGCCGCGCCGCGGCCTGACCTCGATAACCATCTGGATCAGCTCAGCGAGGGAACCGACATTCAGTTTATTCATTAGCGTATGGCGCCGACCCTCGACGGTTCGCAATCCGATCGAGAGCTCCCGCGCGATCCCCTTGTTGGTCTTCCCAGCCAGGATGAGGTCGAGTACGCGGCATTCCTCGGGACTGAGCGACGTCATTTGTCTCCGGGCTTGGGCCAGCCGTGCTTCGTTCCGTCGAATCCGGGAATCGATCGCCAGCGCCTCGCGAATCGCCTCCCAGAGTTCCTGAGCACGATAGGGTTTTTCGAGCACGGCGACCGCGCCGCTTCTCATCGCGCTGACAACCAGAGGGACGTCGGCGAAGGCCGTGACAACGATGGTGGGAACGCGGAGTCCCTCCCGCAGCATAGCATCCATCAGCTCCATTCCCGACATGCCTCGCAGACGAACGTCGAGCACCAGGCAGCTTCCCTGCAAATGATCGTACCCGGCGAGGAAGTCTTCTGCAGACGCATAGGCCTGACTCTTGAATCGCATCGACGCCGCGAGCGCCGCGACGGATTGGCGCATCAGATCATCGTCGTCGATAACGATGATGGACTGCTCGCCGATCATCGCCAGCCTCCGTGTTGCCGCCGAAAACGCCACGACGTATGACCAACGAGCATGCTCGTCGGTGACGTTCCCTATTGGAATGAATCAAAATCCCCACAAGTCCGCCGGGACAGATCACAGCGGTCCCAAGCGCGGCATTCGTCACCAGATCTCAGTCGCAGCGAGATGATGCAAAAAGGCGGTTAAAGAGATGGCATTTGACCGCAAGACTCACATTTATACGCAATATATTATGTCATGACCATTTAGTCATCCGTAGAGATACTGAAAATTGAATGGAAAGTTGCCTGATCGCCACTTTCGAATAGAACCCTCGCGCAAATGGAACATAAGCCTCGGCCAGCGATCAGGCGTCGATGGGAATTAGTCCGTGCCGAAAGGCATGCCGAACCAGTTCTGACTGGTTTTACAGGCCGAGTTTGCGCGTCAAACTCGCCACCGGCGATCTTAGATAATCCACGTGCTAAGATGGGGATATTGGGCAATTGCAGGAATTTTCCCTACACTCCGAGGACAACTGCGGCACCTCGCGCTCCCCATCTTGCCAAGGTTTCATGCGGATGGAACGGGCTTGCATGGGATTGGTCAATAGACGCGTTAATCGCAATGTTGATCGCTGAAGGGCGAAGATATCACTTCCCCGCGGTAGCGGCAAGCACGCGTCGGTGCACAATTCCGCTCGGCCGAAGCCCGGGCCTCCGGTCCCGTTGCCGCTGATCTCAATCTGCCGCCCGCTCGCACGCATTGAAAGGGTTGTACGTGCTTTGTCGGCGTCACGCAGCGCTGCGTCTATGTAGTTTCTTTATGGACAGGCCACCGGACTGGCCTAGGCTTTTGGCGCACGCTGGCTCAAGGCCGGCATGGTGAGTTGGTCTATTCGGAGATCGATCGATGACAGACTCTTCCTGGCGCATCCTGCTGATCGAGGACAATCCCGGCGACGCGGAACTGTTGAAAAGGGCCTTGTCGCACGCGCGTACGAAGTTCGACGTGCAAACCGCCGTGGATTTGGCGGAAGGACTCAGGGCGACATCCGCTGACTCTTGGGACGTCATCCTCGCGGATCTTTCGCTGCCGGACAGCTATGGACTCGATACTGTCCGCGAGTTGCGGCGTTGCGCCCCGCTTTTGCCGATCGTCGTGCTCACGTCGCTCGACTGCGACGACGTGGCGCTCAGCTCGCTGGACGAGGGCGCCCAGGACTACCTGGTGAAAGACACCGTCACGCCGGAAATTCTTGAACGGGCCATTCGTTACGCCGTACAGCGGCAAAAGAACGCCGAAATGCGCCGGCTCGTGGACAAGTTGCAGGCGAGCGAACGGTCGCTGGAGAAGAAGAACAAACGGCTGGCCTCCATGTACAAAACGGCCCACCGCTTTGTCGACAATGTATCACACGAGTTCCGCACGCCCCTGACGGTCATTAAGGAATACGTGTCGCTCTTGCGCGACGGCGTGGTGGGTGATATCAACGGCGATCAGCGCGAGATGCTGGAGGTTGCCGCCGATCGAACCGACGACTTGTGCATCATGGTGGACGACATGCTCGACATCAGCCGGCTGGAGGCCGGGATGCTGGGCATTTGGCGCCGCAGTTGCCGGGTGTCGGACATTGTCGCCCGTGTTCGCGTCGGTCTGCAGAGAAAGTCATCCGTCAAGCAGGTCGATTTGCGTATCGACGTGCCGGACGATCTCCCCGAGGTGTTTTGCGACGACGAGAAGATCGGGCGCGTCATCATCAACCTGACGACCAACGCGATTAAGTTCTGCGGCCGGCCGGGCCAGGTGCGACTCTGGGCCAAGCTGGACCCGCAGGGACGGCAAGTGACCGTCGGAGTCACCGACAACGGTTCCGGCATCAGCCCCGAGAACCTGGCGCTGATTTTCCGGCGGTTCAAGCAGGTCGGGGGCAACCCGCGCGGCAGCACAAGGGGCTTCGGTCTCGGGCTGAACATCGCCAAGGAATTGGTGCACCTAAACCTGGGAGCGATCACCGTTGAGAGTAAGTTGGGGCAGGAAAGTACGTTCTCGTTCACGGTCCCCGTCAATGAACCAATGGTGGTCATGCAATGCTATCTCGACCGCATCTCACAACTCCAAAAAAGGAATGGCGTCGTTTCGCTGGTTTGGGCGACGATCGCCACTCCGTGCGACGTGTCGCTCGCCGATCACGTGAACACGTTTCTGAACACAGTGCTCCGGCGAAATGATCTTCTGCTTCGCAAAGGTGTGGCTGAATGGCTGATCGCCATTCCTCGCGAACAGCCGGAATTAGAGCACTTTTTCCGCCGCGTCGACGAAATACGGCTTTCGACCAACCGCAATCGGTTGGCGGAATCGCTGCCTTCGATCGCCATGAGCCCGCTCGGCACGTGGTCGTTGCCGGAACAGGCCGACGGGATTCTGGCCGCCGTCCTTGCGGAGTTTGCCGGTGATGGATCGAAGACGGCGTTGCCACGTTCAACAACGCAAAGCGAGCCGGTTCAACGTTCGGCAGCGGACGGTTTGGGGAGGAAAGCGACGGCTACAAAACAGAACTCAGCCACGGATGATCTCGACACATCACGAAATACGGAGCGCCTTGTTCCCGTGCAGGGATAACGAACGACGACATAGACCGACCAAGTTCGCCGAGGCGACATATGAAGTGCCCAATGGCCGTGCTTTTGGTGGATGATGACCGCGACCTGGCTCGAGGAGCCAGCCTGAGGCTCAAGGCGGCCGGTTATCACATACACCTTGCGCACGATGGCAGCGAGGGTGTGAAGGTTGCACGGGCCGTGCACCCCGACGCGATCGTGCTTGACGTGCGCATGCCGGTAATGGACGGCCTGAAGGCCCTGAATCACCTGCGCCACGATCGGGGCACAAGCGATATCCCCGTCGTCATGCTCTCAGCCAGTCTCGTGGACCAACAGGCGGCGCTCGACGCCGGCGCGCGCTTCTTTCTGACAAAGCCCTATCAGTCCGCGACGTTGGTGACCGCCGTCGGAAAGGCGATCGCGGAGAACCAGAAATGAACAGTGCCGCCGATAGGACGATTTTGATCGCCGACGACGATCGAAACCTTGTCTATGCGCTTTCCGAGAGATGCCGTCGACTGGGCTTGAACGTGCTGACGGCGCACGATGCATACACCGCGTTGTCGCTGGCGAAATCAGCGGTGCCGGACATGATCTGCCTCGACGTGGAAATGCCGGCAGGAAACGGACTGAGCGTCGGTGAAATGCTCACGTCTGATGCCGCCTCTCGATTCGCACCGATCATCATTCTTACCGGCAGGAATGACCCCGAAACGATCGTGCGCTGTCACAACATGTGCATCTATTATGTGGAAAAGTGCGACGATGTCTGGAGTCGGATCGAGCCGCTTCTGCAAGAGCTGCTTGCCGCCACCGACGGCGTTTCGATTGCTCGTTGCGCTCCGTCAACACCCGCCGAGACGCCATTTGCCGACCTTTGCGACGACAAAGCTCCCGCTTGCGGACATAAGCCGTAGGCCGGATGGTCAACCTGTTCCCAGAAACATGAGAAGGCTCACACTGATGGCTACCAAGAAACAACCGGCCCCGCGCAAGACAATTCTCATCGCGGACGACGACCGCGATCTCACGCAACTGCTGACCATGCGGTGCCGACAATCCGGTTTCGACGTATTTCGCTCGCCCGATGCCATGCATGCCCTGCTCGGAACGCACCGAATCCGGCCCGACCTGATCATACTCGACGTGCAAATGCCGGGCGGCAACGGGCTCTCGGTGTGCGAAATGCTCGCTGGCGACGCGGAGTCTGCCAAGACTCCGGTGATTGTCATGAGCGGAGTGGCCAACGATGAAATGCGTCTCCGTTGCCAAACCCTCGGAGCGCGATTCATCGAAAAAGGCTCGACGTTCTGGGAACGCCTCGAACCGCTGATCTTCGAGGCACTCGGAATTCCACAACCGGCACACAAGACCGATCCGCCGCCGGCAATCACGCCGGAGGCGCCAAGCCCATCGACACCGGCGGATGAAACGGTAATACCCCTGTCGGAATCCGCGGCCAGCGGCGCCTCGGACCGTCCCACGGTGCTCTGTATCGACGATGATCCCGAGCTGTCGAAGTCTCTGAAGCTGCGGCTGGAACTCTATGGCGTCGAAGTCCTCCGCGCGTTCAACGGCATGCAGGGGTATTGGACCGCACTCGATATGAACCCGGATTTGATCCTGCTGGATCTCCTCATGCCGGAAGGCGAGGGAAACTACATCTTCGGCCGCTTGAAGATGCATCCGCTGACCGCGAAAGTGCCCGTGGTCGTGCTCACCGGGCAGAACACACCGGCCATGCGCCGCAAGATGTTCGGGCTCGGCGTCGACGGCTTTCTCACGAAGCCCGTGAACTTTGACTCACTGCTCGACATGCTGCGGCAGTACCTGCCGCTCGCGAGTTCGCCGACGGAGTCGCCCGCGGGAGAAGAGAGGCCCGGACCAAGGTCGCAACCGCCCAGTCGCGAACGCGGCGTGCCCGAAACCGCAGTGCGGGAATACGTCTAGCGGTACGACCGGTCTCAAATGCCAGGTCGAGTGGCCTTCGACCTGACCCAAACGGTCGACGTGCCGCTCTACCGTGCCAAGCGTGCCGGACGAAACCGCGTGGAGCATGGTGCGGCATAGGACTGCTGCTGGCGTAAGTCAGCCGGACCTAAGCAGTTCCTTTATGGACAAGTCGGCGGCATGTTCTAGTCTTTTCTGCCCGCTCGCCGGGGCGAGTAGTTCGCCCCCCGATTGCCCGCCCCCGCGATTTTAGAAGCAGGTGCGAATAGGTCACGCAAAGGGTCATGTGGGCGTTTTGACGGCCGACGATGCGGTCGACGTCGAAAGGCTCGTTCCCAGGCTGCGTCGCAGCGAAACGGAAAGTCGCTCCGTCGCAAGGTGAATCCATGTCGACGTCCACCGAACAACGTGCCGGCCTCAAACATTCGGAAACAGCCTCGAACTCCGGGCCTAAGCAGAGCTTTGTCGTATTCGAGCTGGACAAGCAGGCTTATGGCCTTCCCATCGCCGCGGTTGTTGAGATTCTGCCGATGGCACAACTGACGCGCCCACCGCAAGCCCCGATGCTGCTCGCCGGTTTTTTGAATTTGGAGGGACAACCGGTTCCAGTCATTCGATTGCGCAGACTCTTTGCGCTGGAAGACGAGCCGGCGGACATCTACACGCCGCTCGTGCTGCTGAGATCGAACGATCGACGGCTTGCCTTACTGGTCGACAGGGTTTGCCGAATCATCTCGGCCGACGAGTCGTGTCTTGTACCCGTCGAAGACGCTTGCTCGCTCAACAACTGTGCGTCCGGCATGCTTGACGTCGCCGGCGCCGTTGTCGTCGTGCTGTCGCCAGACCGATTGCTGCTGGAGCAGGAAAACCTGCAGATCGACGAATTGACCGCGATGGAGCGGGACCGGCTTTCCCGTCTTCAGGAGGCCGCCCCGTGAGCCATGCCGGCACCGCGTGTAACGTGTTGGAATCCGATCCGTGTTTCGCCCGGCTCAAGGATTATTTCATCTCGGCGACGGGTATGGACTATTACGCGCGCCGGGACGACGAGCTTCACCGCCGGATCACCAGTCGTATGGCGGAACTCCGGCTTCCGGACGTGGCTTCGTACTACGAACTTTTGCAGAGCGAGCACGACAGGACAGCGGAGCTGGATCGGTTGATCGAGCTCACGACAGTCGGTGAAACGCATTTCTTCCGCCACCGCGAGCTGTTTGTCGCTCTCCGCGACACGGTGCTTCCTGATGCCATCGAACGCAGACGCGATTGCCGTCGTTTGCGGATCTGGAGTGCCGGATGTTCGATCGGCGCCGAGCCGTATTCCGTCTCCATCCTGTTGAGGCGCGAGTTGGCCGATCTGATTCACGGTTGGGACGTCACGATTCTGGGCACGGACATCAACAACGATTTTCTCGTGCAGGCCGCGAAGGCGGAGTTCGACGAGTGGGCCATGCGCGACGTGCCCGACGACGTGCGGCGAGACTGCTTCGAGTCTTGCGGCAATCGATGGAGCCTCAGGCCGGAGTTTAAGCATGGCGTTTCCTTCCGACGCCACAATCTCGTCCAGGATCCGTTTTCGTTCGACGCCGGGGATCTCTTCGGCTTCGACGTCATTCTCTGTCGCAACGTCATGATTTACTTCAGCCCGGAGTTGAATCGGCGGATCATCAAGCAGGCGCACGAACGACTGGCCGACGGCGGGTGGTTGCTCATTGGACACGCGGACCACAGCAGCGATTTGTTGCCGCTGTTTCAGGTTGTCAACGTCGCGGGCGCCGTATTGTATAAAAAGGAGCCTTGCCAGACGGACGCATCGACGACCTCGCCCCACCCTCGCCCATCGATTCATCACAGGGCGCATCCCGTCTCGCAGACTGCGATTCAATGGCCGTCCACCTCCGACTCGACGCCGCTTCCGGTTTGGCAACCAGAAGATCTTCGCATCCTGCTCTCGTCGCTCGCGGTTTCAACTGCGGGCACCTTGGCGCCGAAAGTCGACGTCCTCCACGCGACAACCTGTCGCCCGGGGTCGACCGCACTCGACATCATCGGCGATCTGGCGAACCAGGGACGCTTGCAGGATGCTGCTGAGGCGTGCGAAAGGCTCCTTGCCGACAATGACCTCGATCCCACCGGTCACTATTTCTACGCCCTCATCCTCGGGCAACTGAACCGCGATGCGGAAGCGGTCCGGCTGTTGCGACGAGCGATTTACCTGGATCGTCAATACGCCGCCGCGCATCAGCATCTGGGACTGCTGCTGCAAAAACATGGCCAGCATGAACGCGCGGCACGATGTTTTCGAAATGCCGTGCAACTGCAGTCGATGCGGCAGGAAAGTCCATCCGCAGTCGACTTCCACTCCACGATTGCTGACCGGTCGAGCGCAGCAATCTAGGCCCAGGAGAGAAGCAATGATCAATTTGGCCAAACAAATCGGTTCCGAAATGGACTTCCGCGATGCTTCCGCCTGCGCAGTCGCACCTCCCCTGAATGCTGAGCACGCCAAGTCCGCCGCACCAGAGCAAGACGAAGAGCGACGCGACCGGATCTTTCGACAGCGGGCCGAAAAGCTGGTGACTCGGCAAAAGTTTCGACGCGACACTACGCTGCGCGTTCCGGTCTTAGTCGTTGCCGTGAAGAACGAGAAGTACGGCATCGAACTCAGGCACGTCAAGCACGTCTTTCGGTCGGTTGAATGCACTGTTGTGCCCGGAGCCGGCCAGGAGCTCGTCGGCGTGGCCGACTTGTCGGGAGACATCTGCTCGGTCCTTGACCTGTCCGCACTCCTCAATGTTGCACTCCGAGATCCGGGCGCGCACGGTCTGGTTGTCCAGGTGATGTTGAGCGGCATCCTGGTGGGATTGCGCGTCGACGAAGTCTGCGAGGTGCAACAGATGGCATTGGACGCGCTTGTGATCTTCGACGAACTCGGCGCGGCGCCGGCGACGAAATATGTGAGAGGCATCAGCACCGACGGAGTGGCCGTTCTAAGCATGGAGGCACTGACCGCACACGACGTGTTTCTCACGACGTGAGAACCATTACGCGAACGAGGTGAAGCAATGCGATTGACGATCGGCAAAAAACTGGGATTCGGCTTCGGCCTGATTATTGTTTTGATTGCGACGTGCGCGACCGTTGCGTTCGTGCAGTTATCGACGATGGACCAGCGCCTCAACGAGGCTTTCGAACACGCACTTCCCGCAACGAGAGCCAGTGAAAGCGCGTTGACCGGGATTGCCCGAGTGCGCGGGACAATGCGAGGGTATCTTCTTTTGACGGTCCTCGGCAACAACGTCG
>JBBDVZ010000283.1:0-24585 GCA_040903115.1 Planctomycetaceae bacterium | reverse complement strand
GGGCGCGCTCGACAACATGCTTTACAAAGTCGCCGACGTGTACGACGAAGAAGTCGCCGTCCTCGTCGAGGGCTTGATCAACATGCTCGAACCGCTGATGGTCGTCATCCTCGGTTTTATCGTGGGCTTTATCGTCATCGCCCTGTTCATGCCGCTCATCCAGTTGCTCAACGACCTGTCGTAAGGGAGCTATCAGCTGTCAGCCATCAGCGATCAGCACCGGCTGAAAACTGAACACTGAAAACTGAAAACTCAAATTGCACCCGCGCCGGCACCCCGCCGGCGCCGCCTCCGTGGGGGGAAGGAGTCGTCGCGCTATGCGTTGCCAGCGAGCGAATTCGGTTCTACATTCTTGCAAAGCTCACGGGCCGCGCCCCGTGGGATCCCACCGGGCGCGACTCGACCGACTTCGGCGATCTCATTCGAGTCGAGCTCGTCGAGGTCAGCCGGCGGGCTTTGATTCATCCCCGCGTCCCCGCGTCGCCGCGTCCCCGCGTCGCGCATTCACCCTCATCGAGCTCCTCGTCTCGATCAGCATTATTGCCATCCTGATCGCGATCCTGGTCCCGACCCTGGGCGCCGCGCGTCGCCGCGTGCAGGACGGGAAGGCGCGCGTCGAGATCACCGCATTCGAGTCGGCCATCACCGAGTTCCGCACGTTGCATGGCAGCGACCCGCCAAGCGGCATCCTTCTGTACGAAGAAGCCGACGCCTGGGACGCGCGCAGCCGCGGACTGATTAGCCAGATGTGGCCGAATTTCCGTTTTGACCAGCCTCATGACATCAACCGTGATGGGACGACGAGTGGCCAGGTGCATACGCTCACGGGCGCCGAGTGCCTCGTCTTCTTTTTGGGAGGGCTGCCGGACGTTGTCACAGTTCCGCCCTCCTCTCCGCCGATTGGCTTTTCCAAAGACCCGGCCGATCCCTTTAAGACCGGCGGCGCGCGGGACGATGCCGTTTTTGAATTCGCCAGCGACCGATTCACCGACGTCGACCTCGACGGCTTCCCCGAATACCTCGGGCCGTTCTCCGGACAGTCGGCACCCTTTTTATATGCCAGCAGTTACGGCGGAAAAGGCTATGAAGCCGCCGACCTCGTGGTCTCAACCGCGCCCGCACTGGAGATCGGCGACGTCTACCGCGAGCCCGACGGTACTCCGTTAAGCACGACCGACAACCCGCCCTATAAGCGAACTTCGTTTCAGATCATCTTTCCGGGCGCCGACAACCTGTACGGCGACGGAGGCGTTTTCGACCCGGCGAATCCCCAAGGACTCACCAACCCGGCCGACCACGACAACATCACAAACTTCCACTCGGGCCGGCTGGTGCCGTAAAGGAGCCCGGTGAGATGAACAGCTATCAGCTATCAGCGATCAGCTATCAGCAAAGCCCACGGACGGCTGTCCGTGGGTCATTGATGCCATCAACGCGTCGCACGGACGCCCCCTCGCCGCGCAGCGCGTTCACTCTCACCGAGATTCTGGTCACGATCGGACTCATCGCTCTTCTGATTGCCATTACGGTCACCGTTTACAGCGGCACGAACACCGCCGCGAGACGATCGGCCACCGTCGCCACCGTCAAAAAAATCGACGAGCTGCTGCACGCGCGAATTGACGGCTTCAACCGCTGGCTGGCGACGCAGGGGGACAACGTCCCTTTCGACGTCGAGCCGCCGTTTGATGATGACGGTCCCCGGTCGCTCGTAATTGGCCGCAAGAGAAGGTTGCGCGAATACTTCCCGCAGCAGTTTCTGGAAAGCAACTCGCCTATCTCTGCCGGTCCGAGCCACGACGACCTTACCGAAAGCTCCGAGTGTCTTTTCTTTTTCCTCACTCACGGAGAGGCGTTTGGCGCGGAACCTGTCAGCGACGACGCATTTGGAACCGGCGAAGTCGCGGACACCGACGGAGACGGCCTGAGAGAATTCATCGACGGCTGGGGCAGACCGCTTCGCTTCTACCGCTGGCCGACGAGGCTGGTTAGGGGCGGAGAATGGGTTGACGCGGGATACATACCACCTCCAATGGCAACAACGCTGCTCGGAACGATTCCCGCTGACACCCAGGATCCCGACGCCATACATGATCCCGACGACACACTGGGCCTGATTCTTGCCGGTCTGAGATCAATGCCGCCAGCGTTCAGTGCGGAGGCCTTTGAGCAAAGTTATCACACGGCCGACACGTACCATGCGCCGCTCGTGGTTTCGGCGGGCCCTGATGGTTTCCTGGGCCTTTACGAACCCAACGACGTTCCCAATTTCGGCCATCTGGCGGCACCTCTGCTTGATCCGGAGGGCGATCCCAATTTGACCGCCCTCGAAGAGGCCGACGACAACATCACCAACCTCAACCAACGTGCCGGAAGCCGATGATGGAAAGAGCGATCAGCAATCAGCGGTCAGCGATCAGCCATCAGCGATCAGCGAATCGCGATCGGCGATCGCGTGCGGTGGCTTTTCCATTCCGCACTCCGCACTCCGAGCTCCGCATTTCCGCCGAATCCGCAATCCGCAATCCGCAATCTGCAATTGATGCCATCCAGCATTCGCTTGCGTTCCGCGTTCCGCGTTCCGCACTCCGCGCTTCCGCTGAATCCGCAATCCGCAATCCGCAATCCGCAATCGCCGTGCGGCGTCCCACGGGGCGCGACTCGACTGAGCTCGTCGAAGTCAGCCCGTGGGCTTTGATCGCCCCCTCACCCCCTCACCCCCTCACCCCCTCTCTCGCGAAGCGCAGCGGCTTCACGCTGATCGAGCTACTCGTGGTCGTCTCGATCCTGGCCGTTTTGATGACCATCACGTTCACCGCTTTCACGCGCACGAACGACGCCGAACGGGTGCGGTCGGCGTCGCGGCAAATTCAGTCGTACGTCGAGGGGGCTCGCGACCGCGCGATCCACGCCCGCGAGCCGCGCGGCGTGCGCTTCCTGCTCGACCCCAACGCCGGCGTCCCCGGCGTCCCCGACACGGTCAGCAGCATGGTCTTCATCGGCGCGCCCGGCACCTACTCCACCGGCACAATCCAAGTACTCGCTACCCGGTCAGTAACTGCTGATCCAAGTTGGAACACCCTGGTTGATCGCGGGCTCATTAACAGGCAGGGTGCACGGATTCTGCTGGAGGCTGGGTTGTATTACACCGTCGCTGTGACTGGCAACGCGGCACCGTACACGTTCACGCTTACTAAGGATTACACGGGGACGATCGGGACGGATATTCCGTATGTTCTCGACCTCGAGCCAGCGGTGTTGCCGAATCAGGAGCCGCGGCTCATTGCGCGGAACATCGTTATTGATCTGGACAAGTCGGTTTTACCTCCCGGCTGGACCGCCAATCGAATGGATGTCATGTTTTCGCCGCGCGGCACTGTGATTGGCGATGTGGCTGCACGCGGGCTTGTTCACTTTTTCATTGCCGATTCTCGCGATGTGCTGCAAGGTCGAAGCGGTAAGGTCGATACCCCTGGCGCCGCATACGTGGACCTTGATTCAAGCGTCGACTTGGGTAGCGTCACGACACTGGAAAATACCGAAGATCTTGCTTACCGCGTGCTCCTCGTCGACGACACGCGCGTGAACTGGATCACGCGAAACTTCGTGTCGATCCAGTCGGGTCCGCCGTGGAGGATCAATTTTTCGCCGGTCCTGCCTGTCGGTTTCGTGCCGGCACTGGCACGCGTTGAGCCAATACCAGAGGACAAGCGCGGTGATGAGCGAATCGTCACGCTGACGCCGCAGACCGGCAACATCAGCACGCATGAAGTCAACCCGGGTGGCAACCCGTTCCTGTATGCGCACTTGGGAGCGCTGGCGAAATGATGTGCATAGCTGTCAGCGATCAGCGATCAGCGATCAGCGATCAGCTTTCAGCCCCAAGCCGACGCCTTTGGCGTCGCTGCGACGGCGAAGCCGTCGGCTTGGATATTGTCGCCCCCTCACCCCCTCGCCCGCTCGCCCCCGCTCGGCTGAGCTCGCCGCAGGCCTCTCGCACAAGCGGCGCCACGCTGCTTGAAGTCCTCATGGCGATGGTGGTGATGGCGATCGGCGTGCTGACGGTGGCGACGCTGTTTCCGATTTCGGTGCTCCGGGCGGTGCAGGCGACCAAGCTCACGAACGCGACGATCATGCGCTTCAATGCCGAGTCGGCGATCAGAATTCAACCAAATCTGATCCTCGATCCGGACAACGACGGTGACCTCGCGGAGCACAGCGACCCGCTCAACGCCAACTATCGCCCCCATTATCTGGTCGACCCGCTGGGATATGAGATACACGAACGGGACCTCAATGTCGGATACGAAGACGATTTTGGCGCTCAGGGAATCCTACCCCGTTACGAGTACGACAGGACGACCGAGCCGACTGCAGAGGCGTTGGTCGCCGATCCAGACAGTTGGAACTCCCAGGCTGACGGCCTTGTGACGAACTCGGCGGCTCCCCCGGACATCCAGTTGACGAACAACCTAGACCTTTCGGGCGTGAACTTCGCGGGCCCTCCCGGCGGTCTCGTTTCGCGGGCAATTCTCGTCGACCAAACCGGCCGATCCAGCGTGACGCGCAACATCACAAATATTAACACCGCGACAGATCCCGACACGATCACGCTGGAATCCGCTTGGCCTGCCGGCTTCACTCCGGTCACCGCACGCGTCGAAACGCACGAGCCGCGCAACTTCTCCTGGATGCTTTCGGTCCGCAACGAAGGTGTATCGGGGGTATTTGTCGACGTGATTGTCTTTTTCCGTCGGCCGTTCGGGACCGACGACGAGACGATCTTCAACATGACAAGGCAAACTGGCAACAGTTACCAAGTGGCCTATGCACCGGGCGCGCAGAAATTCTGGAAACGCGGCGGCTACCTGTTCGATGTCGACGCCTGCCGCTGGTATCGCATTCAGCGCGTGGAGCCGGGCAACAACCGTGACCTGCTGACGCTGGAGCGTTCGCCGGGCGCGGTCATTACCCGCGCCGCCTTCATGCGGAATATTGTCGACGTGTACGCGCTCGGGGACATGCGATGAAGAGCGTTCAGCAATCAGCTTTCAGCAGTCAGCCGAGCCGTCAGGCTTTCGTCGCCCCCTCGCCCCCTCGCCCCCTCGCCCCATCGCTCGCGCAGCGACGCGGTTTCACGCTGGTCGAGTTGCTGGTCGCCGTCGCGTTGATCGTGTTGATCATGTCGATGTTCGCGCAGGTCTTCCGCACTGCTTCGAACCTCATCACGCGGCAAAAGGGGATGGCCGAAAACGGCCAACGCGCTCGCACGCTGACAACAATTATTCGCGGCGACATCGCGCGGCGCACGTTTCGCGACGTTGTGCCGTTTGCGCGGGGTACGTTCGCAAACCCAGGAACTGGATCTCCCATCGTCTTCAACGCCGGTCGGCGAAGCGGCTTCTTTTCCGTCTCTGAAAATGATCCCGATAATGATGCTGACGATGTGCTTCATTTGACAATTCAGACCTCGGCCGATCCTGATATTCCAGATCAACCCCCATTGGAGGGCGCCGCAACGCTGTTACGGTTAGGGGCCCCTCCTCCAAGCGACGTTGACTACCTGCGGGACAATTCTAATCAGCCAGAAATGGATGATGGCCAAGTCGATATCGCGGGCGGCGCGATCACTGGACTAGTAAACTTTCGCGGTTCCTCGACGGCTGGCGAAGTGGTGTACTTTCTGCGAAACGGCAATCTCTATCGGCGCGCCCTCCTCATTCGAGAGCCCTACAACGACCCCGCGCCTCCCAGCAATCAACCAGATGACGCTGTAAGTAGCCGTTTTCTGACCGGCAGAGGTCCCGACCTGCAACCCGGCGTCGCCGGCACCGATGACGACGGCGCGAATGGAACTGACGATCCTGGGGAACTCGGTTGGCCTGGGTCGGATGACGGTTACTCGATCGCCGTTGCTCCGTTAGGCTCGGGGTTGTTTTGGCGAGACTTTGACTTTTCGGCGTTTTACGATGATCCAAGCGGAGCGGGTGCTGGTCCCACCTTCCATCACGCGTCCAGTTCACTCTCGAACACAGATGCGCCGTCGGTTAGCACCGGGGGTGGCTTTCCATTCAGCCTGGGGATTCCACATTTGCGGTACGGCCACACTCTTTCTCTTGCCGGCGTCCCTGGACTTGCCGGTGCTCCAGTCGAATACATCGTTGGTCCTGATGGTCAACCCGGCGATGCCACGGTTGACGACGATGGCGCGAATGGGGTTGACGATTTCGGAGAACTTGGTTTCGCGGGCACGGACGATCAATACATCGGACGATTTACAATTCACGAAACGGCTCACTCAGCGTTTATCTATCCCGGTAATGCGGTCAGCAATGCGGTCAGCGTGCAGGATCCCCACGTAAATACTGCTTTGCAACTTGGACCTGATGGCCTCGTTGCCGCGTATTCTGATGAGCCTGCGCGGCAGGGAGAGGACATCATCCTTTCCAATGTACATTCGTTCGACATCAAGGTTTGGGACGACGATCCAGCAGAGCAAGCGTTTGTTGACCTCGGAAGCGGAGCTGGGCGGTATCAAGCGACTGCCAATACAGCATACGGAAATCGCTATGACACCTGGCATTTGTACTTAACTGCAAATCTTCCAGCTGGCGCCAATTTACCACCCTACCCTCCTTTGACGCGTGGCCCGGATGGCCAGCCTGGAGCAGCACTCATAGACGACGACGCAAACGGAGTCGACGATGATGCGGGAGAGTTGGGGTGGTTAGGAACAGATGACGAAATCCTGCTGCGAGCCATACAAATCACGATTCGTTTTTATGACGTCTCCAGCAATCAGATGAAACAATTGACGCTGCAGATGTCGTTGTTGAATTAGTGTTCAGTTTTCAGTTTTCAGTTTTCAGTGTTCAGTGTTCAGCAAGAATAAATGTGGAGTGCGGAACTGTAATGACTACTGAAATCAACATTCCGTAACTGAAAACTGAACACTGAAAACTATTCCTCCCTGTGCCGGTCGGGCCTCGGCCGTAACGTCCCACAGGAGTTGATGTCATGAAATCGCCGTACCGAATTCGACAACAGGTCCAGCGCGGAACGCGGAGCGCGGAACGCGGAGCGATCAATCAAAACCCGCCCGCCCCTCACCCCCTCTCCGTCGCCCGAGACGGCTCGGCGCTCATCGTCGTGCTGGCGCTCTTGGGGGCGCTCACGCTGCTGGGGTTCCTCGTCCTTAGCCTGTCGTCGCAGGAAGAGTTGAATGCCGAGTACTTTGCCGACGCGGCCAAGGCGCCCGACATTGCCGCCCTCAGCCCCGACGCGATGTTCAACTTCGTGTTGAGGCAGGTGATCATCGGGCCGCACGAGTCGGAGTACAACACCGCCCTGTGGGGCGGCACGAAATCGCTCGTGCCGACGATGGTCGGCCTCGACATGCATCCGTTCAACGGCCGCGGCATCAACCTGATGTGGGACACGGCGGCCGGCAAGGCACGCGTCGACCAGGACTTCGATAACCAGTACACCGATGAAGACGGCGGCGCGGGAGAGCCGGACAATCAAGGGCTGCTCGACTGGAACCATTCGCCGGCGGCCAACGGCGCGCTCGTCAACTTGAGCGGGCACCCGGCCCCGGACGTCGACTACACGTCGCCCGACATCAACAGCCCGTTTCTCTCGTACGAAATCGAGATCCCGACGAACCCGCCCGGCGCATCGTATCGGGTGCGCGTTCCGTCGTTCGACCGGCCGGTGTATTTGCGAAATGAGACGGCGGATCCCACGACCTGGCACAGCGCGGCTGCCACGCAGAAACGCATGCTGCGACCGCACGAGCTGCACATGGCTTATCCGACGAACTGGGACGTCACGACGGCCAGCGCGACGCGGCGATTTATCAATGCGGGAAATAATACTGTTTCGGGCCTGCCCGATATCGACGACCCTGACGGCAACAGTTTCACGATCGCGGATGACCCCGCCGAGCCGCACGTCAGCGGTCCGTTTCCGTTTGTGACTATGGACGGCGCCACATTTGCGCAGGGCGTCTGGACGGGCAATGGCAACACCTACATTCTCAACGCCGATGCAGACGGCGACGGCGTGAACGAGGCGGTCTACATCGACTTCGGTTTTCCAATCCAGCAGACGCCCAGCGGGACCGAGTTCTTCGTGCCGATGGCGGCCATCACAATTATCGATGCCGACGCCCTGTTCAACGCGAACGTGCACAGCAATATCAATGCGCTCGCCGCTAATCTCGATTTGACGGCCAACCCGTTTGGCGCGAACGAACTGATCTCGCGGTCGAACCAGGGCATTTCGACGTCGGAAGTCAACATGCAGTACGCGCTGTATGCGGCCCCGACTCCCGCTTCGACCGACTTTGCCGGCGATTCGACCGCATTGGCGGCGGCGCTGGAGCAGCATCGGCTGTTCTTCGGTCACGATCCCGCGACTCCGGTCGAGCTTTCGAACATGGAGCTTTGGTTCTTGATGGCCGGGCGAGCCGAGTTTTCCGGCGGCGGTGCCTTGGCGAACGTCGTCGAAATGCACGCAGGGCGTCACGGCGAGCTCAACCGGCTCAGCAGTGGTATCGGCGCGCCGTCGCGCGATGCGACCAATTTCTCGTTCGCGGGCACAAGCGGCGTCGACGATAACAACAACCTCGTTGAGCAGGGCGCGTATCCTGGCGGCGGCGGCCAGGGTTTCCCGAACCTGGTGACCTTGGGCCCGTTCGGCCATCCTTTGGATTTATTCGGCACGGGGAGCATGCTCGATCTTGTGGTCGATCAATACGCCAAGACGCGGGCCTTGGTCCAGGTCGATCCGGACCCGATCAACCCCGGCCCGCTGAGTCCGCAGCAATTTCCGCTCTACGACAATTACAGGTCCACCTCTGACCTGGCGTACCTGCAGGCAAGCAGCGCGGCGGAGCTTATGCCGGGTCACGTGCCGGCCACCCAGACGGATGAAGAGGCCGAAACGCTGCACGAGCCGTCGCTCGCGGCGACGCAGTCGGACGACGCGATTCTCGATGCCAGCGAGAATGCCTCGACGCATCTGCACTCGAACGACATCACATCGACCGGATTTGCGGGCCGGCTGCTGGAGCTGGCGCCCTTCAACATGCGGACAAGCCTGCGTAATTACGCGATTCGCCGGCAGATTGCGGCCACCAGTTGGGATCCGTTGGCGTACGGCAAGATGTCGTTAGATTGGCGAGACAACGATCCGCTCAATGCGTTTCGAACCTGGGAATGGAACGTCGATACTGATAACGACCAGAATCGGGAGTTCCCGCCGCAATTTTGGACCGACGCAAACAGCAACAGCATCCTCGAATCGGGCGAAGAGATTCCCGTCGGCAGCGCGCTCGATCCGTTTCGGCCCGAATTGCGAGCACTTCTGAACATCGAAAACGGCGAGCGGACGGTCAAAAGGCCGCAGCGAAAGCTAGACATCAACGGCGTGCTCGACACGACGGCGGCTGGCCGGCTGCGCTTTCGTCCGCTCACGCCGCATCCGACGACGGGTCTCGACAACGCGCAGATCACGGCTGCCGATGCGGTGGCGAGTCCCAGCCAAATCACCAATGCGCGGCAGCAGGAGTATCTGGCCCGCCGCGATCGGCAACTCATGTGCCGTGACATTTACGTGATGCTGTACACGTTTGGCGGCGGCAACGACGGGCTGGATTATTCGGCCTCGAACGCGTCGTTTACGCTCTATACGACGACCGACGATCCCATGACGGCAAACATCGATGAGAATTACACGCGACGGATGGCGCAAATGGCGGTCAACTGGGTCGACAGGCTCGATCCAGACGACACGGTCACCGTGTTTGAATACGACAATAATTTGGGCGACGGCTGGCAACTCGACGATAACCCGTACACGACGGCAGAATGGGGCACAGACGGCGCCGTGGTTTACGGCGTCGAATCGCAAAAGCTGGCCATCAGCGAGGCGCTGCTGTTTCTCGCCGCGCAATGGCTCGACGACAGCACGAACGGAGCGAACCACGGCGGGACCAACATCGACGAGACGGTGTCTCGCGATTTTTCGTTCCTCGAGCTCGAAAACGTCAGCCCGTTCGACGTCAACTTCAACGAGAATTGGCAGATTGTGGTGAAGGCGAAGCCCGTGAGCCCACCACCGTTGACGCCGATCATCACCGAAGAACGGCGGCTGACTTTGCTCGCCGGAAACACAGCGCTGAATGCCGCCAATGTGAACGGGCCGCGGTTCACGATCGCAACGGCCGGCGACACGCATCTGAAAGACACTGACGCTACTCCGCTGCCGACACAGTTCGTGATCCGGCCGTACTGCGGCGAGCCGACCGAGCCGCCGAGCACCGATGCGGCTTATTGGTACCGCGTAACGCCGGACCCGGCAGCGGTGAATCTCGATTTGATGAAGCAGCAGATTCGTTACCGGATCAGCAAAGCGGGCGCAGTGAATGCTGCCGGTGATGGCGATACGATCACGGGCAGCTCGACGGAGCCCTCGGGCAAGGATTTGCTGCATCTGGTGGAAACCGCACCCGACACGCTGGATGAAACGGCTCTGGCATCGCTGGTCAGCGGAGATGCCTCAGTGCGGATCGAGCTGCGGCGGCGGGCGAATCTCAATCGCCAGGCGCCCGTCGAGAATCTCGACGGAACCGATGCGTCGAATGAAACGGCGCATGAGACGCAATCGGCCGACAATCCATGGATCACCGTCGATTATGCCGACGTGCCGCTGCAGGTGTTTCGTATTCCGCAAGGAGTGGAAGACACTGACGCCACCGCCGGCACAAAAATTCGCGAGCAAGTCATCGAGATCGACAGCTCGCAACGTTATCAACCGCTCGACGGGCACCAACTCGCCATCGGCGGCAATCGCCTGTGGGAAGCCGCGGACAAGCTTCCCGTGTCGCCGGCCCAGATTCCCGCAACGCCCACCAATTCACTCGGAGCCGCCAATCAAGCGAGCGTTGAACTGCTTGCCGTCAACGCGAACAAGTTCTCGTTGTGGCAGTCGCACTACGATCGGGACTACGCGTCGGCGGTGGAATTGTTCGACGTTCCGACATATGGGCCGACTGAATTGACGCGTTCGCTGGGACAAGGAAGCACAAGAAGCAGCCCAGAAATGTCGAATTTCGACGACACCAAGACCGCGGGATACGTTTTCGTCAATCCCGATAATCCTTTGACCACGGTGGGTGGCGTCGACAACGGCGACAACCGCTGGTATCGGCTGTTGGGGCTTGTCGAAGTGCCTTCGCGGCTGCATCGGCAGTTCGACAACCCCTGGTACTCGGTCGATGCGCAAGGCCTGGCGGGCGATCCCATCGGGTTCTACCGCGTGCCTGGCAAAATCAATCTCAACACGCTGCGTCATCCCGCGGTCTTGGCGGGGCTGCTCGACGACATGAACGTCATGGCGTTCAATCCCAATGTCACGCCGCAGACGCTGGTTGACAGAGTGGAAGCAGCGCGTGACTGGTACGAGCAGTTTATGCTGTCTCGCGACGGCTTGGATTCGATCACCAATTTGCAATTGCCGGGGTTGCCGTCGCGTGGCCCGACGGAATTCGGCCGGCCCTTCCGCAGCCTTGGGTTTTCGGCACGCGGGCTGACGAGCATGGAAGACACGATTTTGCGTCAGATTCAAAGTGACGGAGTTCAAGCACCGCCGAATACGGCACGACGATTGTTCGAACTTGGCACGTTAGATGAACACAACGGCGTTGCCGCGCCTGTCCATCCCTCCGTGCGGCATCGGCTGCTGCAGAAGGTGCTCAACAACACGACAACGCGCAGCAACGTGTTTCTGATCTTCGTGCAGGTCGACTTCTTCGAAGCCGTCGAGGTGACCGACACCGGCGGCACCGGCCAGCCGGTCGTGCGCATCGGCGCCAAGCGGGCCGACTCGCCCGGGCATCGCGGCTTTTTTGTCGTCGATCGGTCGAAAGCGTTGGAATTGCTGACGCCGCAGAACTTGCCGGACGTGGCGACGACCGGCTCGTACAGCATCAACCAGTCGTTCAATTACCAGTCGCTGATTCTGTATCGGCAGACGATCAAGTAAACCGTGACCGTTCAGGGGGCGTCATCACAATTCGCGGCGTTAAAGGGGTCAGGCTCATTTTTCGGCGGGCGCGTGTCCTTCTGATTCGCTGCTGCAAGGCCGAGAAATGACCCAGACCCCGACCAGTGAACGATCAAGTAAAGTTTGCCTGTTGAGAAGGCCCCGCGGACGGGTGTCCGTGGGCTTAAAAACGATCAAATCGACCCACGTCCGGACCCGGTTTCGCGTAGAATGGAAGTCTCACGTTGCAAGAGTGATGGAAACGGTGGAGAATAAAGCACTAAGCTCGAAGCACGAATGACGAAGGAAATCCGAAGCACGAAGCACTAAAAGACGAGCGCGCGTTTTCATTCGTGCTTTGGTCATTCGTGCTTCTTTGGACATTCGGATTTCGGGCTTAAAGAATTGGGGGGCGTTTGCACCCCCACCCTGCCCTCCCCCTGAGAGGGGGAGGAGGATGTCGACTCGGCGGAACGTCACCTGTCCCACTCGGAGACAACACGATGAAAGCTTTTCGCAGAACAACAAAGCCGTCGGGCCGACGGGGGTTCACCCTGATTGAGTTGCTGGTTGTCATTTCGATCATCGCGCTATTGATCGCGCTGATTTCGCCCGCCATCCAACAAGCCCGCGAGGCGGCGCGGCGCACGCAGTGCCTCAACAACATGAAGAACATCGTCTTCGCGATGAGCAACAGCGCGAGCGCGCGAGGCGACGTCTTCATGCATTTGACCGAGCCGTTGGACGCAGGCAACGAGCGCGGCTGGCCGGCGCACTTAATGGGGTACCTGGACCGACCCGACTTGGACCGGGACATGCGCGGTGCCGCGGGCAATCCCCCGCCGTGGATTGTCATTCAGGTTTATACCTGCCCCTCCGACGCGAACAACAACGGGTTCTCAGGCGGGCTTAGCTATGGGGCCAACGCCGGCTACATCTACGACGACGCCGCGAACGGTCCCTGGAACAATGTTAACGACACGACCCACGACGCGTACCAAATCGATTGGAACCAGTCGGGAGGCGCTCCAAATGCAGCGGACGCGGCCATCGCGTACCAGACGGGCATCTTCTGGCGCGTGGGCATTGATCCGGTTAGTGGTGCGCCAGACGGTTTTCGCATGAGCCAGGACTTCATTTCCCGAGGCGACGGAGCGACCAATACGATCCTCTTCGGCGAAAACGCGCATTGCCGCAACTGGACGTCGACGGTGTCCCCATCCAGTTCGTTGGAGGACGTAAACACCGGCAATTTCTCGGTTGGTATCCGCGTGCCGGTGGACGCCTCAACCCTTGTTCCCACGGGCGGAGCTGCGCCCCCGGCAACTGAAGGGAATATTGGCAACACTCTGGGAAACTTAAACCTCCATTCCACGCTCAACACGCCCGCCGACGCCAACAATTACGCGCTCGCACTTTCAGCAATCAGCGCCAACATCACCACGTCCACGCCCGGCCAGGCTCCGCGGTTGAGCTCATTTCACCCGGGTTCGGTGATTGTCGGCTTTGTCGGAGGACACAGCCGGAACTTGAACGACGGCATTGACGGTGGCGTGCTGGCATCACTCTTCACCCCGGCCGGCACGCTGCAAGGACAGGCGATTATCGGCGATTCCTATTAGCCGAATCGCACGTTGCTGAATATCATCCAAGCCCACGGACAGCCGTCCGTGGGCTTTTTTTTCGCGCTGGCAGCACGCGTGAGAAGCCCGGCTTTTTCAAAAAGCCGGGCTTCTGACTTGCCGCGCAATTCGCCCCAGTAATCGCCGATGCGAATCCTCTGGACAGGCCCCGGCGATTTGATACACTTCGCCCCCTCTTCTCTCCCCAAATCCGTACAACACATCTTTGGCAACGGCGTGAGATGCCCGGTCGCACCCGGTGGAATTCCCACGGGGCGCGACTCGACTGAGCTCGTCGAAGTCAGCCCGTGGGCTTACGCGCACAATTCACTCCACAATCCGAATTTCGCACTTCGAATTTCCTTGGCTGAACACTGAAAACTGAACACTGAAAACTCCGTATCCGAACCAGCCGGCTTACGCCGGCGACTCGACTGAGCTCGCCGAAGTCCGCTCGCCTTTTCGTTCCGCGTTCCGCACTCCGCGCTCCGCATTCGAAAGCATCGACAACCGTGTGGTCACAACCTGTTTCGCAGCGCGCGATCATCGTCGCCGGATGCCTCGGCACGATTTACACCTACCTGACAATGTCGCCGGCGACCGTCGAGTTCGCCCGGTCGCTGGGTGCCACCGGCTGGCACATCGGCATTCTGGGCGCGCTGCCCATGGCGATGCTGTTCACGCAGTTTTTGGCCGCGGTACTGGCCAACCACCTGACGTACCGGCGGCGGGCGTGGTTCTGGATGTCGATTGCCGAGCGGCTGAGCTTTCTGCCCCTGGCATTGGGGCCGTGGTTGCTTCCTGAATGCTCGGATGCGACGTGGCTGTGGCTGCTGATCGTGCTGACCGCCGCCAATCATGCGATGCTGAATTTCTCGTCGCCGCTCTGGCTATCTTGGATGGGCGATTATTTGCCGCACGCCGGCCTCAGCCGGTACTGGGGCATCAGGCACCTGTGGATGCAGTTGTCGGCGGCGGTGGCGCTATTCGCCGGAGCGGTGTTTTTGTTGAAGGGCGGGTTCGACATACGTCCGGCGTTCTCACTGATGATGGGGGCCGGTGCGGTGTTCGGCATCGCCGACATCCTCACGTTCATCAAGGTCGACGAGCATCCCGTCACCCCAATGCCGGAGCCGAAATTGCGAGAGGTGCTGACCTCTCCGTTTCGCGACGGCGACTTTCGCTCGTTCATCTGCTTTTCGTGCTTCTGGAACGTGGCGGCGATGACGAGTTCTCCGTTCATCAGCTTCTTTCTCCTGGGGTACGTCGGCATGGACGTTTATCACGTGATGCTGTTGTGGACGTACTCGTGGCTGGGGGGAGCGTTCTATTCGAAACGCATCGGGCAGCTTGTCGAACAGTTCGGCAACCGGCCGGTTTTGGTGCTCTCGACGGCCTTCAAGTCGGTCAACATGATCGCCCTGATTGTCGTGCCCCGCGATCCGGTGATTGCCTTCTGGATCATGGTGCCGATCTTTATGCTCGACGCGGTGCTGAATGCCGGCATCACGATCGCCAACAACGGCTTTATGATCAAGAATTCGCCGGCTCAAAACCGGACGATGTTCATTGCCGCCGGCACGGCGATGGCGGGCATGGCGGGGGGCGTGGCGTCGGTGGCGACGGGCGCCGTGCTGGCCATGACGTCGGATTGGTCCTATTTATGGGGCTCGACGGTCGTCACCAATCTTCACATCGCCTTTGCCGTCAGCCTGGTGCTGCGTCTGGCGGCGGCCGTTTTGGCCCGCCGCGTCCGCGAGCCCAAATCGCAGCACACGATCGACGTGGTGGTGCGATTGATCGGCGTGGCGCCCATCCGCGTGATGCGCTATCCGGTGGGACTTTACCGGTCGATCCGCAACGACGGCGGCCATCGGCAGGCCAGTCGTGCACGCCGTCCTGCTACGAGGGCGATGGCGACTTCGGAGCGCGAAATACGGTATGAATAGCGACGCGGGGACGGGGGGACGCGGGGACGCGGTGAGGATTCAAAGCCCACCGGTTGACTTCGACGAACTCAGTCGAGTTGCACCCGGTGGGACGCTCGCGTGTGGTACAATGTTTGTGGCAATTCGGCCTGGTTGACGGTTTTTGTTACTCAAGATAAGTGTATCGGTCGCGTGCGAGGCGACCGAATCTCCATGCATGTCAACCCGCAAAACAAACAACTCGAAACCGGTGATTGGATGGCGCGAATGGATTTCGCTTCCCCACCTGGGCGTACGAGCCATTAAGGCGAAGATCGATACGGGCGCGCGGTCGTCGTCGCTGCACGCTTTCGACGTCGAGACGTTCAAACGCAAGGGGAAAATGGTCGTTCGCTTCAGCGTGCACCCCCTTCAGCGCGATGCACGCACGACGGTGATTACCGAGGCGGAAGTTTTGGAGTTTCGTCAGGTGAGGAGCTCGACCGGTCACGCGATGTTGCGACCGGTGATTGTGACAGACGTTTCGCTGTTCGGAATGCGGTGGCCGATCGAGCTGACGCTGGCCAATCGAGACGAGATGGGTTTCCGCATGCTGTTGGGTCGCGAAGCGCTGCGAAGGAGATTTCTGGTCGATCCGGGCCGCTCGTATCACGCGGGAAGGCCGGCCCGTGTGCTGCGCAAAAAGCTCAAGCAACGGCATGATGGTCTTTGAAAGCAGTTTCAAACTCCCCTCCCTTCCAGGGAGGGGTTGGGGGAGGGTTTAGTTTTCAGTGTTCGGTTTTCAGTTTTCAGTATTCAGTTTGCGAAGTGCGTCGGCGTTTAGCCGCAATGCCGCAGGCATGCGGCGGTCTACTTCCCGCGTCGCCGCGTCGCCGCGTCCCCGCGTCGCTCCTCCCCTCTCCCAGCCTCCCCCCTGAGGGGAGAGGGGTTTTGGACGTTGAAGAAGCCCGGCTTTTTCGGAAAAGCCGGGCTTCTGACCGCGGAAGCGACCTATTGAAAGGGAATTGGCTTGAAACTCGGCATCCTCTCTCGAAGTCTTCACTGTTACAGCACGCGGCGATTGCGCGAGGCCGCCATTCAGCGGGGACACAAAGTCAAAGTGCTGAATACGCTGCGGTTCGCCATCGACGTCGAAGAGGGGAACCCCGAGCTGTATTTCCACTCGAAGCGGCTGTCGCGCTACGACGCCATCTTGCCGCGAATCGGCGCGTCGATCACTTATTTCGGCACAGCGGTTGTGCGCCAGTTCGAGCAAATGGACGTGTACTGTGCGAACTCGTCCAACGGCATTATCAACGCCCGGGACAAGTTGCGATCGCTGCAGATTTTGAGCCGTCACCAGATCGGCATTCCACAGACGACGTTCGTTCGCGACCGCTCCGACGTGTTGCCGGCCATCGAGCGCGTGGGGGGCGCTCCCGTCGTCATCAAGCTGCTCGAAGGGACCCAGGGCGTCGGCGTCATTCTGGCCGATTCGGTGAAGATCGCCGAGGCCATCATCGAAACGTTGCAGAGCACGCGTCAGAACGTGCTGGTGCAAAAGTTTATCGCCGAATGCAAGGGACGCGATATTCGCGCGTTCGTCGTCGGCGACCGGGTGGTGGCGGCGATGCGCAGGCTGGCCCAGGGACAGGAATTCCGCAGCAACGTCCATCGCGGGGCAATCACCGAGCCGGTGGAGCTGGACGACGAGTATCGCGAAACGGCCATCCGCGCAGCCCAGATCATGGGGCTGAGGGTTGCCGGCGTCGACATTCTGGAAGGGCAGGACGGGCCTCAGGTGATGGAGGTCAACTCATCGCCCGGGCTGGAAGGCATCGAGGGCGCAACAAAGCTGGACATAGCCGGGGCAATTGTCGATTATATCGCCGCCCAGGTCGCCTTCCCGGAGATGGACGTCCGGCAGCGACTCACCGTCAGCCGCGGCTATGGAGTGGCTGAACTGCACATTCCCGAGGGATCGGATTATGTCGGCAGGACGATCGCCGAATCGGCGCTGCGTGAGCGGGACATCAACATCCTCACGCTGCATCGAGGCACGTCCATCGTTCCCAACCCGCATTCATCGCGCGAGCTGCAGGCGGGCGACCGGCTGCTGTGTTTTGGCCGGCTCGAGGAAATGCGCCACCTGGTTCCCGACCGTGCGCGGCTCGCACGACTTCCCAAGATCAAAAAGCTCAAGAAACCCCAGTTCTTCCCTCAGAGTTGAAGCCCGTCAAAATTCGCACCTTACAATTCAACCTTCGCCGAAAAATCTGCGCTTCTTTCCGGCGAAGCATCCCGGGTCATTGCGATGAAGCCAAAACGTCCAATCGATGATTGGAACGGAGTCAAGATTCCTCCTGGCACCAGCCGCGACGTCGAACTGGTTGTCGGCGAAAGTCACACCGGCATCACCTTCAAAATACCGGTGCACGTGCGTCGCGGCCCGAGCGACGGGCCGGTGGTCTTCATCACGGCGGCATTGCACGGCGATGAAATCAACGGCGCGGGAGCCATTCGCTCGCTGATTCAGGATGAGAACTTTCAACTGAAGGCCGGGTCGGCGATTATGGTTCCGGTGCTCAACGTGCTGGGATTTGACCGGCACTCGCGCTACTTGCCCGACGGCCGCGATTTGAATCGAGTTTTTCCCGGTTCCATAAGCGGCAGCCAGGCCAGCCGGTTCGCACGGGTAATCTTCGACGAAATCGTTTCGCGTTCCGACTTTGGCATCGACCTGCACACGGCCGCCCTCCGCCGGACCAACTTTCCGTCGGTCCGTGCCGATCTCACGAATCCCGAAGTCAAGCGGCTGGCCACGGCGTTCGGGTCGGAGCTGATCCTCCATGGCGGCGGACCGAAAGGATCGTTCCGCCGAGCCGCATGTGCTGCCAACTGTCCGACGATTGTTCTCGAGGGGGGCGAGGTCTGGAAAGTCGAGCCGACGATCGTCGAATGCTCGATTCGTGGCATCCGCAACGTGCTGATCGAGAAAGGAATGCTCGGAGGCGATCCCGTTCGTTCGGCATCGCAACTCACCGTCGAGAAATCGAAGTGGGTGAGGGCCGAGCGTGGCGGTTTCCTGAGGTTTCATACCGCTCCCGGCGACCTTGTCGAACAGGACCAGCCTTTGGCGACCACGACCAGCCTGCTCGGTCAAAGTCAAAACGTGTTGGTCGCGCCGTTCAATGCCGTCGTGATCGGCATGACGACCGTCCCCGCGGCCAGCCCGGGCGAGCCCGTGTGCCATATCGGCAAACTGGCAGAGGGAACCAAGCGGATCGAGCGGCTGCGGGTGCAGCTTTCCTGCGACCGGCTGCGCGAACGCGTGGTCGACGATCTCGCCAAGAACGTGCTGGTCTTCGAACGGCCGAGCAATCAACACTAGGGGCCGCTGCAAATGCTGCTCGTGAACCGGTATGCTGTAGGGGGCGGATCGGCGGAGAAACTTGGAACTCCGCTTGGGAATGCTGCCCGTAACGGCCCAGTGGTGCATCGATGCCCGCCTGGTTAAGTGACTCGATCGAAATCTTGCTGGCGGCGTTGCTGGTGCTGCTCAACGGATTCTTTGTGGCGGCCGAGTTTGCGCTGGTGAAAGCCCGAGGGTCGCAGCTTGAAATCCTCGTGCGCGAGGGCCGGCCGTTCGCCCGGACGGCCGCCTGGTTGAGCGAACGGCTGGATGCTTCGCTTTCAGCGTGCCAGCTGGGAATCACGATGGCGTCGCTGGGTCTTGGTTGGGTCGGCGAGCCCGCCGTCGCCGATCTTCTGAAACCATTGCTGCGAGCGGTCGGCATTTCATCGGCGAACGTCCTGCACACGTCGGCCTTCGTGATTGCGTTTACCGCGATTACCGCCATCCACTTGGTTGTCGGCGAGCAGGCCCCCAAGATTTTCGCGATTCGACGACCGGCAAGGATGGCTCTCTGGTGCGCGCCCCCGCTGATGCTGTTCTACATACTCTCCTACCCCTTGATGGTATCGCTAAACGCCTCAACGAGTTTTCTGCTGCGCCTGGCGGGCGTCGATCGGGACGACGACCACGAGACGCCCCACACCGAAGATGAAATC
This sequence comes from Planctomycetaceae bacterium, assembly GCA_040903115.1. Lineage (GTDB taxonomy): Bacteria > Planctomycetota > Planctomycetia > Planctomycetales > Planctomycetaceae > JBBDVZ01. Next base: position 4,937 of record JBBDVZ010000283.1, on the reverse strand, counting down.
CGCGAGCTGATTCATCAATCGCACGCCCACGGAGAGCTGACTCGTTCTGAGCACAAGTTGATTCATGCGGTTTTTGAATTCGACGACCTCATTTGCCGCCGCGTGATGGTCCCGCGCAGCGACGTGGTTTTTTTCGACGTCGATGCGCCGATCGCCGATTGCATCGAGCTGGCGCGGGTCACCCAGCACACGCGGTATCCCCTCTGCGAGGGCGCTCTCGATCGAATTATCGGCATCGTCCACATCAAGGATTTTGTCGGCACCGATCCGCAGTCGCTCAACTTGCGTTCGATTGCCCGGCCGGCGAAGCGGGTTCCCGAGACGATGCCGGTTAGCCGCCTTTTGCGGCATTTCCAGGCGACGCATCAACTGATGGCGGTCGTCATCGATGAGCATGGCACAATGGTCGGGATCGTCACGCTGGAAAACGTGCTCGAGCCCATCGTCGGTCCGGTCGAAGACGAGTTCGACAACGAACCGCAGCAGATTGTTCCCGAAACCAAGGGCCAATTTCTGATTCGGGGGACGGCGCCGATCGACCTCATCAACCGCCTGCTTCACCTGGACTTCGACGCGGAAAACGTCGACACGTTTTCTGGTCTGCTGATGACGAAGCTGGGCGACATCCCTCAACCGGGCGACCGTGTCGAGCTCGATGGAGCAACGGCTGAGGTCCTTGAAGTTCGCGGTGCGCGCGCAACGCTCGTGCGCGTCACCGTCCACGACGATTCCGACGAACCGGCCGTTCGGCAATGACGAAACGGCAACGCCGGGCAAACGGTTCAGCAAACAGGAAAGACGGCGGGACACGAAATTGAAAAGCAAATTGCCGCCACCATTTCGCTTTCCCTTCTTCTCGCGGCATGTGCGCAAGCCGTTTCACAGGCGGACCGCTCCGGGTGCGCAACCGGGCACGGTCATTATCGACCCCGAGTCGCCCAAGCCCAAGATTCACGTCATCGCCTACGGTGACGACGGCGTGGAAGAGAACGACGCCGAGACAGTGGCGGACCTTGCCAAGCTGCTGCATCGTAAGCCTGTCACGTGGGTCAACGTCGACGGGCTGGGCGACGCGGCGGTCATACAGCAGCTCGGCGAGCTGTTCGGCCTGCACGGCCTGGTGTTGGAAGACATCGTCAACGTGCACCAGCGGTCCAAGCTCGAAGAATATGACGAATACCTCTATATCGTCGTGCGCGAAGCGACGTTCGACACCGTGCTGCACACCGAGCAGGTGAGCATCATTCTCGGCGACGGCTTCGTGCTCACGGTCCAGGAATGGCCGGGCGATTGCTTCGAGCCGGTGCGGCAACGCATTCGCAAAAGGCTGGGCCGCATTCGCAACGCCGGACCCGATCACCTGGCCTACGCGCTGATCGATTCGCTGATCGACAGTTATTTTCCAGTCCTCGAGAAATACGGCGAGGAACTGGAGCGCGTCGAAGAACGGCTGCTGGCCGGCGTGAGTGCGACGACCATCGCGCGCATCCATCGGCTACGCAGCGAGCTGTTTATTCTCAGGAAGACCATTTGGCCCCACCGGGACACCATTAACGAGCTGCTGCGCGATACGACAAACCGGATTTCAGAAGAGACCCGCGTGTACCTTCGCGATTGCTATGACCATTCGATCCAAATTATCGACGTGACGGAAACGTGCCGCGAAATGTGCTCGGACCTGCGCGACTTTCAGTTTGCGCAAGTGAGCGTGCGGCAAAACGAGGTCATGAAGGTGTTGACGATCGTGTCGACGATCTTTATTCCGTTGAGCTTCATCGCCGGCGTGTACGGAATGAACTTCGATCCCAAGGTTTCCCCCTGGAACATGCCGGAGCTGCGGTGGTGGTATGGCTATCCGTTCGCGCTCGGCGTGATGGCCGCGATGGGAATCGCCTTGCTTGGTTTCATCTGGCGACGAGGCTGGCTCGGCCGTGAGCCGACCGTCGAGCAGATGGAGAAAAAACTGAGACGGCAGAGGAATAGACGTTCGTCGCAGGTCGACGATTCATTGTCCCGGTAGAGAGTCCCGCCCGGCGCGGCGGGCGGGCTTTGAATGCGATCATCCTTTGTCGAGCGTGGTGCGGCCCAGCGCGACGTCGAACTCGCTGATTGCCGGGACGAGCATCGCCAGCGTCGTGAAACCGTACGCCGCACAGATCGACAGGCAAACGCTCAAGTTGCCGCCCAGCAGGTATTGGGTGATGGCGTAAAACGTCAGAAACGGCAACACCCCCGCCGAGATCCGCAGTGCCCCCGAGGGGTTCCGGTGCGCCAGCGATGAATACAACCCGATGCTGCCGACGCCGATGAACAAAATAAAACTCTGAAACTGCAGAAAGAACGACGACCGCGCCTCGACCAGCAAAATCATAAAGATGAAGATGCCGACGAACAGGAAGAACATCGTCCCCAAGCTGTTGGCGATGGCCGAGCGAGAGTTCTCGAAACTCAGGCCCGCATGCAACCCCAGCATCGCCGCAAAGGCGACCAGGATCAGAAAACCGATAATCACGTACGACAGGTCCTCTCCCGACACGCTCTGCCGATACGCGAAGAATATCAACAGCACGAGCGGAATCAGGATCAATTCTTTGGTGTTGAAAAGGATTCCGCCCAGCTTGCCGAAAATGAACTCCTTGGCCGTAACGTCGGTCATCAAAAAGAGTTCCAGCGTCTTTCCGTCGCGCTCCGACGTGAGCGCAGTGACCGCCTGGGCATTGATGAGGATCAGGCTGACAAGGCTTAAGCCGACAAATGCAAACCCAACCGGCCCCACCATGCCCATGATCAATCGCTGCGTCCCCGTTGCATCCCACAGAGAATACGCGCCGGCAAACGCGACGGCGGCGTACGCCAGCTTGATCACAAAAATCCGCCGGCCGTAGGCCCGCGTGCAAATCTCCCGCCAGATGACCGGGTTGCGCCAAATGTCGCGGCTCTTGGCCTTCCGCGTTTCACCCTCTTGAGCCATCTGCTTCAGCGCCGCCGTGTAGACGGAGCGCGAGGGGTTCCACACGCGGACGCGCGCGATCGCCACTGCGATGATCACGACCGCAAGCCCCAGCATCGTCAGCACTGAATCGAGAGCCGATACTTGGCCGATGGTCGCTTGGGTCGTGTCCCCCAGCGGATCGAGAATTCTCAGAAGTGCGCGGAACGGATTGAACAGGCCGATGCAGTACGCGATTTGCGAGTGATCGCCGGCAATGGCCACCGCCCCCTCAACCGCTCCCACAAACAGCACTGCTCCCAGCATGCTGATGGCCAGCGTTTGAAACGTCGACTCCCGCCAATAAGCGACGAGCATCCCCCAGCTTCCCATCGCCAGTGCCGTTGCAGCCGACAGCGCGAGCGTCCAGCCAATCTGTTCCAGCGTAACGCCGCCGAGCAGATGCACCAGGAAGAACGCCGGCGCCGACGCCGCCAGCAAGACGGCAACAATCAGCAGGCTGGCAAATAGTTTCCCGAGGACCAGCTCGCGGTTGCTCAAGTCGGTCATCAGCAGCAAGACGAGGGTCTGACGGTCCTTCTCCTGCGCGACGTTTCCGGCGGCAAACAGCAGCGCGAAAAACGAGACGACCGTGAGCTGCACGAGCGACAGCACCTGGAAGATCAAATTGCCGAAGCGCGCGATATCGCCGACGTTGCGCACCTGCTGCCACCCAAACGTGGCTTGCAGCGTCGTGTACATCAGCACGAACAAGGCGGCAATGTAGCCGGAACGAATTAGAAAATGGCGAAACTGCCGCGGCGAGATGAGCGCTTCGCGGCTGAAGATGGGACCTGCAAGCAATGTGGGCTCCGGCGGTCGGGGAAAAGCGAGTTTCAAAAAAGCCAGGCGCTATTAAAAGGCCAGGCTCATAATTTTTGGACGAAACTCGATTATAAGCCGGTTCGCGGCACCCGCCAATTCCACCGTCATTTTACCGGTTGAGAATCGGCCACCGGCTGCAGTTTCGGTTGATCGGCCGATTCGTGCTTGTCCCACACCTGCGCGAGACGCTCTTTTCCCATGGTGCGGTACACGCGGGCCAGCAGTTCTCGCGAGCGGCTTGAATCACCCTCCAGGGCCATCGCCATCGATGCGTATTGCAGCGAGTGGTCGAACCGGTGGAGTTTCTCCAGGATGAGCGCGTGCAACAAAACGACGTCGGCCATCTCGTTTCTCGAACAAAAGGCCGTCAGCTTCAGGCAGGTTTCATTGTCCTCGAGCGCCTTCGGGTAATCGGCTGCGTGAAAGCGTGCCGCCGCTCGCATCCGGTACAGCGCCATCTGCTGGGGCGCCCGGCGAATCAACTGATCGATTTTTTCGGCGGTTTGGGCGATCAACTTGTCCCGCTGCCCGTCGGTTTGAGGATCGGGCCGCTGGATGCGGGCCAAATCGATTTCCGCCTGCATCAGCTCGGACGAAAACCGGTGCGCTGCCGATCCATCGTTGACCTGCTGCAGTCGTTCCCGCGTCTTCGACGCCGCTTCGAGGTCTCCGTTTGCGAGGTGGCAGCGGCAAAGTAGCGTAAACAGCGAATCGTCCTTGGGCGCCTCCTGCAAGAGTGCTTCCACGTCCTCGATCGCAGGGGCGATTTTTCCCTGCCAATAACGGCTCAAGCTTCGGCGACGCAGGCAGATATTTCGCTCCGCTGCCGTTAACGATTTGTTTGCCAACAACTCGTCGCAGGTCCTTTCGTAGTGGGCTTGGAGAAAAGGAACCTGCAGGTTGGGTTGCGAGGCGGTCAACTCTTGATAGAGCTTCCCAGAGTGGTCGAGCCGGCTTTTGTCCGGCCGCGTCTCCAGCATCCAGGGCTTTTGATCGCGAACGTGCTGCACTAACCTGTTGATCAATTGGACTTCTTCGAGCGAATCGGCGGCAAAGCGGAGTTGCTTGACGGCATGGTCGGCGGAGGCGTAATCGCCCGCCTCGGCGTTGGCGAGGACGAGCA
>JBBDVZ010000282.1:758-25041 GCA_040903115.1 Planctomycetaceae bacterium | reverse complement strand
TGGCACTCTACGCGGCGGGCCGCCGCTGGTTCAGCCCGACAGCGGGATGGCTGGCCGCGCTCATCTATCTCTCGACGCCTTGGACGTTTCGCATCTCGACGATCGCCTACGTCGAGGGGGGGCTGTCGTTTTTTCTCTTCACAGCGCTATTGGCGACAATGCTCGCAATCGAGCAGTTGTCGCGTGAACAACGGGCGGGCGGACGCGTCCTGCTCGCGGGCCTGCTGGCCGGAAGCGCGATGGCGTGCAAATACCCCGGCGTGCTGTCGGTGGTCATTCCGCTGGGCGCAGCACTGGTGGCTGCTCCCTTTTTGCTGGGGATTCCGCGCGCTGCGTCGATAAAGATCACGCGACGTTGGGCGGCGTGTTTTGCGTCGGGAGTGCTGCTGACGATCGGGCCGTGGCTGGCCAAGAATGCGTTTGAGACCGGCAATCCCGTTTACCCGCTGCTGTACTCGGTTTTCGACGGAAAAGATTGGAACGCCGAACTCGATGCCAAGTGGAAGAAGGCGCACAGTCCCGACGACTACGATCTGGGCAAAATCCCCGCCTGGATCTGCGACGTTTCGGCGCAGAACGACTGGCTGAGCCCGCTGTTATACGCGTTTGCGCCGCTCTTGCTCGTGGTGGCATGGCGCAGGCGCATGCCGAGGCTGCTTTGGTTCTACGTCGGCTACTTGTTTCTGACGTGGTGGGCGTTCACCCACCGTCTCGACCGCTTCTGGGTGCCGATGATCCCGGTCGTGGCCCTATTGGCCGGCGCGGGGGCCACGTCGCTCAAAGGGACGGTTTGGAAGATCTTCTCAGCCGTATGTATTGCGGCAGCGCTGTTGTTCAATCTGGGAATCGTCGTGACCGGGATGGCGGGCTACAACCAATTTCTCGTCGACCTGGACTACGCGCGCGACTGGACGGCAAACCTGACTGCTCCAGAGATCGCCTATCTCAACCGCGAATTTCGCGCGGGCGAGCTTCCCAAAGATGCCAGGGTGCTTTGCGTCGGCGAGGCGGAGGTTTTCGACGCCGAGTTTCCGATCGTTTACAACACCGTGTTTGACTATCCCATCTTCGAGCAGTGGACGGCTGATGACAGGCAGCCAGTTGCCTCAGGCGAGCGAGCCATGCGCGATCCCGCCGAAATCCGCCAAAAGTTTCGCGACGAGCGAATCGGACTGGTGTTGGTCAACTGGCAGGAGATCGTTCGCTACCGCACGACGTACGGCTACACCGATTTCGTCGCGCCGCCGCGGTTCGATCGCCTGGAGGAAGCCCGCGTCCTGACGCCGCCGTTGACGTTTGCGTCACTGGTGCTTGCTGATCTCACCGACGAAGAATTAGAGACCAAGCGGAAAGCGTGGAAGCCCGGACTCTACCGATTGCAGGACGGCCGCACGGTCTACATCGGCTCGGTGCGAAAGCCACTCGACCAGCGAGAGGCCGACGAAATTACCCGCTGGGCGCCGTCGTTATTCGGCCGCATCGAGCAAGGCCGCGTGCTGATCACTTCGCAGATCTACCGCGTCCCTGGCGACTAAAGCCCGCTCGCAGCGCCCGGCGGGACCGCACGGGGCGCGACTCGACTGAGCTCGCCGAAGTCAGCCCGTGGGCTTTGAGGGAATTACAAATCGACAAACGGGCTGCGCAGAAGTTCGCGTTCGGCCGACGGGCAGCGCGGCGTGGGATGCGGCTCGTCGATGTGGATGAAAGTCACGCTGACGGAGCTCTCGACGCGGCTCGTGCAGATCGGATGTTCGATCTCGAAGATGCCGCTGGATTCCAGGTCGAGAATCTCGTCGTCCCGCTGGGTGGGATGCTGGACGCGTCGAAGTGGATCCATGATTCGTCTCCTTATCACCAGTAGGGGGCAGCGGCGTATATCATAGCAAACACCAGCCGCGATCGCAAAAAAATCTCGACCGCCAGGGTGTCAAACTTCCAGCGAATCACGATGGCCGACGGGCACGCCGGTCCGTTCGCCAACGCTATACGAGTCGCTCTCGCGGCCAATGTAGGCGATGAACAATTCCGCCAGCAGGCCCAAGGAAAGGGCTTGCGCACCCAACAGGACGGCAGCGACCGAATACGCCAGCAGCGGCCGCGAGCCGATCGGATCGAAACCCGCATCGAAGACGTTCGTCAGGATCCACACGACGCTCAAATAGCCCAGCCCCAGCAAGCCCAACATCATGCACCCGAGTCCGAACACACCCAGCAAGTGCTGTGGGCGCTGGCCGTAGCCGGTGAGAAACTTGATCGTCAGCAAATCGAGAAAGCCGCGCAGAAAACGCACGAACCCGTATTTCGACGTCCCGTATTGTCGTCGCCGATGATTGACGGCCAACTCGGCTACGCGAAAACCGCGCGCATGCGCCAGAATCGAAATGAAGCGATGTAGCTCGCCGTAGATGCGAATTTCGGCGGCCACTTCGCGGCGAAAGAGCTTCAACCCGCAGTTATGGTCGTGCAGCTTGAGTCCCGAAAGCGTCGAGGCCAGCCAGTTGAAGACCTTGCTCGGGTACACCTTGTGCCACGGATCGAGCCGCCGCTGCTTCCAGCCGTTGACGACGTCGTAACCTTCGTCGAGCTTGGCGAGCAACCGCGGGATCTCCGCCGGGTCATCCTGCAGGTCGGAATCCATCATTAAGATCCGGTCGCCGCGCGCCGCCCGCATGCCCGCGGTCAACGCCGCCGCTTTGCCGAAATTGCGGCGAAAGCGGATGCCCGAAACGACGTCGCCGTCGGCCAGATCGGCGATCACCTGCCACGATCCGTCGGTCGAACCATCGTCGATGAAGATCAACTCGTATTCGACGTCATGCTGTCGGCACGTATCGCGAATCTGCGCAGTCAGCTCCGGCAGGCTTTCCGCTTCGTCCAGCACCGGTACGATGATCGACAGCATCAACTATCCTCCGCGACTTGCGACGAACGCGGGCTTTTGCTTCTCACCATATAGTATAGAACAACGGCGGCGGCGATTTCAGCGGCCAAGGAGACAAGCCGCGACAGAACGGCGGCAGTGATCGCCTGTTTTTCGGTGATTGACGGCTGAATTCGCAGGACTTCCATCAGCAGACCTTCGCGCACGCCGACGCCGCCGGGGGCGAAGATCATCAAGAATCCAATCGACGTCGAGATCGCGATTGAACCCGTCCAGACGGGCCAATCTCGCAGGTTGATCGGGTCGTCCGACACGGCCCGCAACGTCAGCCCGAGGCTTAGGCCTTGCAGCATCCATCCGACCACGAACGCGAGGAGACCGACGGCAATCAGCCGCATTGGAATGTGATGCGGCGGACCGGCTTCGCCCAGTTTCGCGCCGACGGTGCGAACTGCGATGTACGTCAATAGTTTCGACATCACCGGCAACAGCAAGATGCAACCCGCTGCGACAGCGAACGGCGCGATCCATTTGATGCGAAGACTCTCCGCCAGCCACACGGGCCAACCGGTGATCGGCAACAGAGCCAACCCGATGGCCAGTCCCGCGCCCATCATCAACAAAGTTTCATACACGGCGGCCAAGGCGGCAGTCGCGAAGCGCGACCCGCGGTCCTGGACCAGCGTCGCACGAATTCCCGGCACCAGCACCTTGCCGGGAATGTACTTGCCAAGGTGTCCGCAGTAATACGCGCGCAGACTGTCGGCGAAACCAACCGTCGCACCCAACGAGCGCATCAGCGCCCGCCAGAACCATACGGACGGCAGCCAACCGGCCAGGTAGGCCATGCCAGAGAGCATCAGCCAACCGAACTGAACGCGAATGGCCGTCTGATCGCTTTGCCGCCACAAGTCGACCGCGCGCTTTGCGACAAAAACCAGCACGATCAGGCATAGCGTCCACTTGGCCGCGGTCCAAAGCCACCGCTTCGACGGAGATGCGCCTGGTTGTGCGTCTGGTAGGCGGGCTGGGTCTCCACGGGGTTCATCCATGTCGCGTCGTTTCGCCCGGTCGGAAACTTCAAGCTCCAATGAGGTCGAACGCCAAGCGGGAGCGATTATAATCCCTAAAGTGCGAAATCCTAAGCCCGAATGACGAAGGAAATCCGAAGCACGAAGCTCGAATGGAACCATGACAAAAAGCGACAACACTTTCGACCGGGGATGAGTTCGTGCGATAATCGGTGCATGCGTTCCATTCTGGGCACGAGTCACGTACCAAGGGCGCGTCAATAATGCACGATCGGTTGACCGGCTTGCAGGGGACATTTTCCACCATCCTTGCCGATCCCCCTTGGCGGTTTCAGAATCGGACCGGCAAAGTGGCTCCCGAGCACCGCCGGCTCAATCGTTACCGAACTATGACCCTTGATGAAATAGGCGCGCTCCCCGTCGTCTCACATGCTGCCGAGACTGCGCATCTCTACCTGTGGGTTCCCAACGCGCTTTTGGAACAGGGGCTGGCGGTGATGAAGGCCTGGGGATTTCGCTACAAAACCAACCTCGTCTGGTACAAGGTCCGCAAGGACGGCGGGCCGGACGGACGCGGCGTCGGATTCTACTTTCGGAACGTCACCGAACTGTTGCTGTTCGGCGTGCGCGGGCGGATGCGAACTCTTGGGCCGGGGCGAACGCGGGTGAATCTCTTGGCGACCCGCAAGCGCGAACACTCGCGAAAGCCGCGCGAAGCGTACCGGCTGATCGAAGCATGCAGTCCCGGTCCCTATCTCGAATTGTTCGCCCGCGAGAAAGCGCCAGGCTGGACACAGTGGGGCGATGAACTCGAAACGTACACAATAGCGCAACGCGTCGCCGCCGGTTATCGCGGCGGCGATTGAGGGCGCGAGGAGAGATTACAGAATCGTGAAAGTTTATTGGGGTCGGCATATGACGCGGAGACGCGGGGACGCGGGGACGCGGGGAAAAGCAGCAGGGAAGAGTCCCCGCCTCGCGCAGTTGGTCGCGCTCGCGTCACTCGCGCTGATATTTGTCACAACGGCCACCGCGAGTGCACAGCTTGCGCCGGGAATCGGCTACGTTCATCCCGCGGGAGGTCAAGCAGGCGCATCGGTCGACGTGGTACTTGGCGGATACGACTGGACTCCCGACTTGCAGTTCTTTGTGCTCGATCCGCGGGTCAAGCTGGAGATCCTCGGTCCTCCTGGCGAGGTCATCGTACCGCCTCCTCCCTACTGGTTCGGCCCCAAAGGTCGCGGGGCGGCTGCCCCGATGCCGCGCGAGGTGCCGGCGCGCATCACCATTCCCACCGACGTGCCGCCGGGACCAATCTCCTGGCAGGTGGCGAACGCCAACGGAGCTTCGGCGCGCGGCACATTCATTGTCGGAACACAAAACGAGGCCGTCGAGCAACGGCGGCGCAACCAACCTCAGCGAATTTCGCACTTGCCGGCGACGATCTCGGGCCGCCTCGAAAAAATCGAAGAGGTCGATCGTTACGAGTTTCTAGCGGAGCATTCCGGCCCGATCAGTTGTCAGGTTGTTGCCCGCGGGCTGGGGACGCCCATCAATGCGATCCTGCAAGTTCGCGATGCCGGGGGACGGCTTATCGCCGACGTGGCTGACACCGAAGGCGTCGACACGGCCTTAACCTTCGCGGCTCAAGCTGGCGGCGTTTATACCGTCAGCGTGCACGATCTCGATTTCCGCGGCGACCGTGCGTACGTGTATCGGCTCGAAATCAATCCCGGGCCACGCGTCATTGCGGCGCTCCCGGCGGCGGGGCGCCGCGCCCAGACGCAGCGGGTGAAGTTCGTCGGCTATGGAGTCGCCACCGGCGCGGCAATACTCGAATCGGTCTCGCGGGACGTTGCTTTTCCCGAGCAGCCGAACGCGCCAAGCTTGGAATATCGGCTGGAAACACCGTTCGGCATTGCAGCCCCATTCAAATTGCCGTTAAGCGATATTGAGGAGATCGTCGAGCTGACCTTGCGAAACGATCCAGCAAAACATCTCTCGGCGCCTGCGGCCGTCACCGGGACGCTGGAACCGGGAGTTGAAGATGACCGCTATCATCTCGACGGCCGAAAAGATGATCTGTGGCTGTTGTCGCTTGGTTCTTGCGCGATCGGAAACACTTTCGACCCGCTGCTGGTCATCTACGGGCCCGACGGAAAGGAAGTAGCGAGAAACGACGATGCCGCGAGCACCCGCGACTCCGGCCTGTCGTTCAAAGTGCCCGCCGATGGGGCTTACCAGGTCGCGGTATCGGCATTGTCCGGCGGCGCGCGTGGAGTCCCGTGTATCTATCGGCTTGCAGTTGCCAAGCCGCGGCCCGACTTTTCGATCTCTTGTCCCGACCGAACAAGCTTGCTCGTCGGCACGAAAGTGGGCGAGCTACCAGTGACGGCGACTCGCATCGGCGGCTTCGACGGACCCATCGCACTTGCGGTTTCCGGATTGCCCGACGGCGTAACGACCAGCGGCGAACTGCTGATTCCACCCGACAAAACCGAGTTGAAGATTCCGCTGACATCAGCAGCCGATGCTCCGGCGGTGGCGGCGTTGGTCAAAATTGTCGCGAAGGCCAAGGTGGGCGACGTCGAGTTGACCCGGGAAGCCGGCCCGCTGCTTTTTGCCAGTACGATGAAACCGCGCGCCAAAGTGACGCCAGTCGATAAAGACGGCGGTCGCACGGTGCATCGCGGCACGACGTTCCCGGCGCCAGTGATTGTCGAGCGACTCGAGGGTTTCGACGGCGATGTGGTCCTCGAGATGACGTCGCAACAGAGCCGACACCGGCAGGGAATCCGCGGCCCGGAAATCACCATGCCGCCGGGTGTCACGCGGGCCGAGTACCCGTGCTTCATGCCCGAATGGCTGGAAACAAGCCGCACATCGCGGATGATCCTCAACGCGGTGACCAAGGTTCCCGACGCGCGCGGCAACATGCGTTACCTGGTGAACCTGATGGACGGTCGCATCACCATGTCGATGGAAGGCGCGCTGTTGAAGCTGTCGTATAACGCGACCGAGCTGCGCGTGCGGCCGGGCGAGGCATTCGAGATTCCGCTCACGATCTCGCGATCTGCCAAGCTGCCCGATCTGGTTCGCGTTGAGCTGCGCCTCGACGCTGAGTTAGAGGGGATACTCCATGCCGAGCCGCTCGTCGTCCCCGCTGCGAGCGATCAAGCGATCCTTCGCGTCCAATCGGCCGACGATCAACGCCTTGCGGGCGAGATCGAATTGACCATCCGCGCCACGGCAATGGAACGGGGAAATCTGCCCGTGATCTCGGAGACTGCCGCAACGGTCGAGTTTGTTACGGCGAAATAACACGTCCCGCTCACCCGTGCGGCTCAAGTTACCCGGCAAGGATTCGAACCTTGACTAACAGAACCAAAATCTGTTGTGCTACCGTTACACTACCGGGTAGAGCCGTTTGATGGCTGCAAACGGGAATTTTAGCCAGATGCGACGAAAGCACAAGGCGAAGCAGTCGCCCGGCGCACCCCGCCGTTCGGCACCGCTTGCTGGGCCGTGGAACTCGGTCGTCGTCCAATTATTGGACGCCGCTGGCCGTGGCGATGTTCGCCCAAAAAGCGTCGATGGGCGAGCGGGGCGGGATAACGCTGGCTCGAGCCGTGGGTTGCAATCGGCGAGCGAGCGGCTTCCGTTTCAAACGCAGTAGCGCGGGCGGGGCGACGAGGCTATCTTAAGAAGCTGAGCATCACCCAGTGCGCCTGTGACGTCGATTCGCTCGCGCTGAAGTCGCCGCCGACGATGGCGCTTGTGGCCACTTCGCGCTCCGGGCCCCATGCGTACTGGTACGCAATGTCGGTTCGCCATGTCTCGCCGCATTTGCCGTAGCCCACCGTGAAGGAGTGCTCCATTGTGGCGGGGATGAGCGGGGTGAGAGTGGAACTGGGAATGTTACGCGAGTTGTGAATGTAGCCGACTCGTATCACGTCGCTGCAGGTGCGGAAAAACTCGTAACCGACGCGGACCGAGACGCCGTCGTCCCAGCCGAGGGGAAACGAATCGCGCAGCACGGGACCCACTACGGCCGGAACCAACGGGTTCGTGGAGTCCGTGAATCGCAAATCGACCCGGTCAAAGGCGCTCGACCAGTCGTACCAGACGACATCGGCCGATACGCGATGTCGTTCTCCGAACAGGTGAGAGATACCGCCGCCGACGGATTGCGGCCAGACGAGGTCCATATTCGCGTCGAACTCACTTTTGACTGGGTCGGGAGTGAGTCCGACGACGCTTGTGGCAGCTTCGCCTTTCAACGTGAAATCACACTCGCTCACGTAAACGAGACCCAGCGTCGTGCGATCGGTCAACTGATACTGCGTTCCGATGGACCATGTCGGGGCGAGCCCATCGGTGTCCAAGTCCAAAACCGCGGGTGCTCCGGCCAGTATTCCCGTTTGAATGTAAAACGGCGTGTTGAGCTCGATTCTGCTGGCTGCCAGCCCCAGGGTCGCACCCACGGACCAGTCGTCGGTGAGATGAAACGCGACGCCGGGGATGACCTTCACCAAGGCCCCAAACGAACTGTAGCTGGCGGATCCAAACACCGGGTTGTTCAAGTCCCAGTCGGAACTGAAGCCGGCCGGAGCGTAAACGCCAATGCCCGCGGCCCAAAGTCCGTCTTCACTCGATTTGATATATGTGATTTGCGGCAGCGGCGAGCTCGCGAAATCGGTCGCGCCGCTGTTTTCCGGATCGTGGTAGTTGAGGTCCGTGAAGACGGCATCGACTCCGAACTCAAAGAGCTGCGGGCCCTGAATGTTGACAATACCGGCAGGGTTGCTGAGCAGCACCGGGCCGTTGTCGAAGTGGGCGATGTTCGCTCCGCCGCGGCCGGAAGACGTCGCCCCGACGCTGTCGCGGACCACGCCACTGGCCAACACAGGGCCTGCCACAAGCACAAGAACGACGGAGGTAACGCCAGCGAGTCCCCGCGACTGTTTCCAAGAGGGTGGCCGCGACGATCCTGCTTCGTTCATTGGTCGCATCCGTGCTTCGGCCGAGTGACGAGATGGAACACCGGCCAACGGCCGGATTTAGCATTCACGTCATCGGTTCGAGTGTCGGCATGTCTTGAGGAGCAGCAGAGCGAGGCGAACCGGCATATCTCAGAGTTTCGCGGAAATCGTTGCGGCCGGCACAACCGGCCTTTTGGGAGGAATCGTCAAATTTTGCCTGACCGGCGCGTGATTACGGAAATCGACATTTCGGGAAAGTCGGCCGGGCCACAAGCATGTACGCCCGCTACCAGGTCGGGCCGATCCGGCGATTCTTCGCTTATCGGCTGCCGAGCGCGCGAGAGACCGCGGCGGACGCGCCCAATGTGTGCGCGGTTGGAGCATTTGGCTGCCGACCGTTGCCGACCGTCAATTCCGCCAACTCGGCCGGCAGAGGGAATTTTGCCTTCTCATCAAGCAACGACCGTTGCTCGACATTAGCGGCGAAGCGTTGCGTGAGAAGCTCGACGCAGGCGGTGACAGCACTTTCCGGCGCGCTGGCGCCCGCGGTGAGTAAAACGGTCTCATCGCCGCGGAACCACGAGAGGTCGATCTCAGCCGCTGAGTCGACCAGGTACGCGGGCTTACCTTCCTCGCGCGCAATCTCTGCAAGGCGGTTGCTGTTGGAACTGTTTTGGCTGCCGACGACCAGGACGACGTTCGCATCCTGTAGATACGTTTTAACGGCGGTCTGACGGTTTTGAGTTGCGAAGCAGATGTCTTCGGAGGGCGGTCCCACAATCTTCGGGAACCGTTGCTTCAACCGCTGGATGATACGCGAGGCATCGTCGATGCTGAGAGTCGTCTGCGTGAGATAGGCGAGCCGTTCCGCGTCGTTGACCTCGAGCCGGTCGACGTCATCGACGTTCTCAATCAACACGCTGCGTTCCGAAGCCTCGCCCATTGTGCCCACGGTTTCGTCGTGGTCTTTGTGGCCGATGAGAACGATGGTGTACCCCTGCCGGGCAAACCGTAGCGCTTCGCGGTGCACCTTGGTGACAAGCGGGCAGGTGGCGTCGATGGTCCGCAGGCTGCGGCGGCCTGCTGTTTCTCTCACTTGAGGCGACACGCCGTGGGCACTGTACAGCAGGCAGCTTCCTGCGGGTACGCTTTCCAGGTCGTCGACGAACACCACGCCCCGGCGACGAAACCCCTCGACGACGTGCTTGTTGTGCACGATCTCGTGATAGACGTACAACGGTGTGCCGAACAGCTCGAGGGCCCGCTCGACGCTTTCGATGGCCATTTCGACGCCGGCACAAAAGCCGCGGGGTGTGGTGAGCAAAATCTTCATGACTAGCCGCCCTGCATCACAAGTTTTTGGGCATTCTCGTTGCTGGATGACGTTCTGTTATCGACCGGTTCGTTCGATGGCTGTTCGCAAGCTCCCAGCGTGGGAAGTCGGATTTCAAAAGTTGTGCCCTCGTTGAGGCGGCTGCGACAACCAATCACGCCGTCGTGGCTTTCGACCAATCGCCGCGAGACGTCGAGGCCGATCCCGTTGCCTCGCTCGCCCTTTGTGGTGAAAAACGGCTCCCAAATGTGTTCGATGATGTCTTCCGGGATTCCGCAGCCGTTGTCGGTGACGGAGATCACGGCCTCGGAGCCCTTGGCGTCGACTTCGAGGACGATCTTTCCATCCTGCAAGTCGCGGGTAACGTCGGCCGCGTTCTTGATGAGGTTGTGCAGCACCTGTTGCAGCTTGACTTTGTTCGCCAGGACCATGGAGTCGGCCTTCATGTCGAGACGGAATTGTTCGCTGGGAATCGTTTCGTCGAACTTGATGAACGGAAGAAGCTGATAGACGATTTCCGACAACAGGAACGGCGCCTTCGGAAAGACCGTATGTTCGAACCGCACGAAGTCCTTCACCTCTCCGATCAGAGCGTTGAGCCGCTCGCAAGTCTCGCGCGTAATGCGGCTCATTTGCATCAGCTCCTCGTCGTCGCTGTAGTCTTCCTCGATGTGTTCCAGCAGCGGCAGGACGCACATGAGGTTGCCCATTTCGTGGGCGATCCGCGACATGGCCCGTCCCAAGATGGCGCACCGCTCGGAGACGACCAGCTTGTTCATCAGTGCAGAGTTTTCGATTTCGAGGTCATAGGCCTGGAATGCGCGCACGAGAATTGAGAACAAAAAGCCGCGGTCCCAGGGCTTCTTGACGAAATGGAACACCTGCCCTTCGTTGATGGCGTCGGCCATCGCATCCGGATCGGTATAACCGGTCAGCAGCACCCGCTTGGTTTGGGGAAAGCGTTGGCGCAGGATGCCGAACAGCTCGGTCCCCGACATGCCGGGCATGCGCTGGTCGGCCACCACCACCGGGATCAGGTCGTTTTCCAGAATCTGGAGCGCTTTTTCCGCGCTGTTGGTGGAACGGATGTTGAAGTCGTCGTCAAACGCCGCCTCGAAAACGACGAGATTGTCGAGTTCGTCATCGACATAAAGAAGGTCGCGTTTCATGGCATGATGCTTTCATTTGGTTACGCAGACGCCGTCGCCAGCGATGTCAGTTCGGAGTCATGGCTCTCGAGCGGATCCATTCCGCGGGGCAGCGAGACAGCGAACTCGGTTCCCTTTCCGACCTCGCTTTTGAACTCCAACGTTCCGCCCAATTGAGAGACGATGCTATAACTGATCGACAATCCGAGCCCCGTACCTTTGCCCGGCGGCTTGGTGGTGAAAAATGGATCGAATATTTTCGATTGAACCTCGGGGGGAATGCCCTCTCCGGTGTCTTTGACGCAGAGCACGATTCGACCGTCGTCGTCGCGAGTCGTAATTGTGATTTCTCCCCGATCGCCCTTGATGGCGTCCTGCGCGTTGCTCAGCAGGTTCATGAAGACCTGGTTGAGCTGCCCGAACGGCCCCTTGATGATCCCGTCCGCCTCGTACTGCCGGCTGATGCTGATGCCCTTCTTGTGTCGGCTCGATAGCAGATTCAGACAGACGTCGAGCGCTTCGTGGACGTTGAAGGTTTCGAAGTTCTCGGTGCCGGGGTGAGAAAACGTCTTGAGATCCTGCACGATCTGCGCGGTCCGCGAAGCACCATGCTCGATGATCTCGGCCAATTGAAAGATCTTTTCGAAGTGCTTCTGAATTTGTGCGCTGGCCTCGCGATCGACTTCGCCCGTTTTGCTCGACATTGCGCCCGACACCAACTGCTCGAGCTTCTGCGATTTGGTGCGCAGCGGCTGAATTCCGTTGTAGACGGCGTTGATCGAGTTGTTGATTTCGTGCGCGACTCCCGCGACGAGCTGGCCGAGAGAGCTCATCTTTTCCGAATGAACGAGCTGCGACTGCGTCGAACGCAGTTCCGACAGCGTCGATTGAAGCTCCGCGTTCCGTTTGTCGAGCGCCTTGTGCATATGCCGCAGCCTCAACATCGAGCGGACGCGCGCCCGCAGCTCTTCGGCGTCGAACGGCTTGGCCACGTAATCATCCGCGCCGCGATCCAATCCCGCGACCTTCATCGATCGGTCAGCCTTTGCGGTCAGCATGATGAATGGGATCTGCGCGGTCTTGGGATCGTCCTTGATGCGGCGGCAAAACTCGTAGCCGTCGACGCGGGGCATCATCACGTCGGAGATGATCAGGTCGGGCAGTTCGCGCCGCGCGACTTCGAGCCCTTCTTCACCGTCCTTGCCAAGCAGGATGCCATAATCGTCCGACAGCAACTCCGCGACGGTGGTGCGGACCTCGGGCGTATCGTCGACGACAAGAATTTTGGGAGTGCCCGGTGCGATCGGCTCCGCGAGCCGCTTCTGCGTCCAAGTGGCCTCGCAGACCATTTGGTCGGAGAATCGCTGATAGCGGCGGGTTGCGGCATCGGTCTGCTTGGGCATGCTTTCCTGAGTGCCGTTGCCGGACGGCAACAGAATGTCCGCGGAGGGCACTTCGGTCAGTGGCAAGGTGATCGAGAAGCGCGATCCCTTTCCCAGCTCGCTCTCCAGCGACATCATGCCGCCGTGCATCTCGACAAGCTCTTTGCTGAGGGCCATCCCCAGTCCGGTTCCCGCCCGTTCTCGGGATGAAGAACCGTCGACTTGGAAGAAACGCTCGAAGATGCGGGCATGATTCTTCGGCGCGATGCCAACGCCCGTGTCGGTCACCGAGACTCGCACGCGGTCACCCTGTAAGCTCGTTTCGATATGAATCGTTCCCCCCGGCGGAGTGAACTTCATCGCGTTCGACAACAGATTGCTGATAACGGTGTCGATCTTTTCCTGGTCGGCGCCGAAAGGCGGAATCCGTTGATCCAGTGCCACCCTCAACTGCAAGTCGCGCTGCTCGGCAAGCGGACGCATCGCCTCGGTAAGCTCGTGCACGAGCGCATTGACGTCGAAATGCGAAATCTTGAGCTGCGCGTGTCCGGCCTCCAGCTTCGCGAAGTCCAGCAACTGGTTGATCAACTTGAGCAGCCGGTGCCCGTTAATGCGCACGGTTTCCAAGCGCGAGACGACTTCGGGCGGCATTCCGTCCGACTCGGTCTGCAAGATCCGTTCGACGGGCGCGAGGATCATCGTCAGCGGAGTTCGCAGCTCGTGGCTGACGTTGGAAAAGAACTCCGTCTTGACGCGGTCGTAATCCTTGAGTTTGCGGAACGATTTTTGAAGCGACCGCTTGCTGGCCGATAGCTGGCGCGTCCGCAAGTCGACCTTCTGTTCGAGGTTGACGTTCAGGTCGCGGATGGTGTGGTCGTCCTGCTGGAGTTTCTTCACCATCGTGTTGAACTGTCGGGCCAGGACGTCGATCTCGTCGTTGCCGCTGGGCGCCACGCGCTCGGCGAGATTTCCCTGCGACACGCGTTTCATGGCCTGCATCAGGAGATCCACGCGTTGAGCGACGGAGTTAGACAACATCCGAGACAGCACCAGCCCCACGACCACCGCGAAGAGGCAGATGTAAATGGTGTGCTCGCGAAGGTTGGTGACCGCCTCGGTTCGCTTTGCATCTTCGGGCTGACTAATAATTTCCAACGCGCGCTGATTGGCCAGCGAGCCGATCATCAATGCCGTCACGACGATGATCAAGCCGAAACTGACGTACATGCGAATATGCAGCCTGCTGACCGGGTACGAATCGAAAGGTATCTGAATGCCGCCGTTCAGCAGGCACCGAATGACCGGCGCCATCCAAACCTCGCAGATAAAATACGTGGCCAGCAAAACCGACGAGATGCCTAGAAAGCCGGCGACCATCACCTGGCCGATAACGGTCCACGAAGCCTGGTCGACGAGCCAGAGGAACGCGCAGAGAGGCACGATCGTGACAAGCGGGTCGATCAACGCCTCCCACCAGACGTGCTGGCCGGGAAAAAGGACGGCGGTCTGGCTGGCGCGCAGCGCCACGTCGGGATCCACGGCCTCGCCGCGGCGCAGAGACCGCAGCACTCGGCGCAGGTCGCGCGTTTCCCACTGGGCCAGCAGCAACGTCGTCGCGACCGCCAACACGACGATCGTGGCGCCTGCGAATTTCAGGTGCTGCTCGATCGTCGAAGACACCGCTACCGTCAGGTTGATGTAGTAGATCGTCAGCCCCCCGCCGATCAGCGCGAACAGGCGGGTGACAAGCATCATCAACAGCAGGTAGTGCTCTCCCCATTTTTTCAGAAGGCGGTCGGTCATTGTCACTTTGCAAAACCGGACGGTGCCGATTCACAGAGAATGGTAAACGCCATGTGATTCGTTTCAGAGAAGCTTCGGAGTGCGGGTAGCGGGCAAGTCGGGAGTTGGGCCAACTTCGAGTCAAAGAGTCGCCCGGTTCCAAGCAGTTCCAGCCACGGTTGAATGGTCGAAGATGGTGCGAGAAGCCGGAGCCTTTCGAAAGACCGGCCGCGAAACCCGTGTCCGCCAGCCTTCAAATCAGTCCGCGGCTTGCCAGGTGCATGCAAAAGAACTGTTCGTGACCCTCCAGACTCTTCCGCAGGTCGACTGCTTTGATCAATGCGGCCATACAAAGGAAACGCTCTCGATGAAACTGCCACCGGCGGAAAAAGAACTCCTCGTGCCCGCCGTTGCGGATGGTCTCTTCGATTTGCTGTTGGTTCTCCACGGTCAGTTGTTCGCTCGACAGATCGCCCTCGGCCACCGCGCGGGCGAACACGTCGCTCGTAAAGTCGCCTTGGGCCAGCTCCCGCCGCCAGGTGCTCAGCAAGTTGCCGATGCGACCCATGCATTGGCCGTGCCACACGGCTTCCCGCAAGCGGCCGAGCTCTCGCATGTCAAAATCGGGAGTACACATGAGGTCCAGGGTGGCAAAGCTCATCATGTGCATGTTGTGCGGAAAGTATATTTCATGCTCGGCGAGATTCAGCAAATACCGGTGCCGGTTCAGCAAACACGAGTAGCGCATGGTGTTTACAAATTGCATCAAGTCGTAGTCGAGTAGGTCTTTGTACACCTCGAAGCACGGGTATTCGCGAATGCGCCGTTCGTAGGCATTGCACAGATCGAGCGTGATGGACGCATAATGCCGATCGGCCTCGGACAGGTCCGCCGAGGCGGGCATCACTTTTCGCTGAGCGACGTCGAGCAGGATCTCCATGAACGCCTGGTTTTTCTGGGCGTCGGCCGCGTCGTCCAGCAGGACACAAATCATGATCGACAGGACTTTTGTGTCGCGAACGTGCTGGCGCCACTCGGAGGGCACGCAGGGCAACGTCGTCAGTTCGGCGCCGCGCGTCGCCCATTTCCACAGGTAGCGGGAGCGATTTCCCACTTGCGAGTAGAGGTCGGCCCATTCTTCGACGCAGGGATTCACCTCGGTTGTGTGAATCGATTGAAGTTCGCGCTCTAACGACGCTTCGGAAAAAACAATGCAACCGTTGTCTTCAGAAGCCCGGGCGGCTTTCTCCGCGAGAATGCTCGTGCTCAGCTCGTGGACATCCCGTCCGTTGCCCTCCGAGGGTCGTGCGGGCGGCGGCGGGAGCTTGGTCGCCGGAGTCAGCTTGCGAACGCGGCGGACGATTCGCTCGGCGCTGAGCGAGCGATTCAGGTGATTCCGTAAGGGAGCAGATCTCCTGGCCATCGGCAGTACCTTCATGGGTATGCGGGTTGCGGAAGTCGAAGTTTATCGGTTGCACGAACCTCCGCGAGTTGACGAGTTGGTAAATCGCCTGGCGTGTTTCCAACAAGCGATAGACAACGTTTCTTTCCGAGCCGGCGCCGGTGGGCGACCTGCTGCGTTATGGGTTGACCCCGATGGAAGCGGCTTTAGCGACGCCGTTTCGCCCGGCAACGCTCCGGCCCTCCGGGTTTCGTCGTCGATAGGCGATCAGGTCGTCGATCGTGATGATGTGCAGTCCGAACCGCCTGGCGACACGGATCAACTCTGGACGGTCGGCCGTGTGCAGCCCGTCGTTGCTGCAGATCTCGCACAAGACGCCTGCCGGGGTCAGCCCCGCCAGCCGCGCGAGATCGACGGCGGCTTCCGTGTGCCCCTGGCGGGTCAAAACGCCGTTTGGTTCCGCGATCAGTGGGAAAATGTGGCCGGGGCGCCCGAAATCATCCGGTCCGCTCGTCGAGTCGACGATGGCCCGAATGGTGCAAGCACGCTCGAGCGGGCTGATCCCGCTTCTGCAGGTGCGGTGATCGATGGGGATGGCAAATCGCGGGCGATCGCCGTCGCCGTTGGGGGGCACCATCGATTTCAAGGCAAGACGTTGAGCGATGTCGGGCATCACCGGCATGCAAAGCTGGCCCCGTGCCTCGCTGATCATGAAGTGGATGGTCCTGGGCGTCACGAGCTCCGCCGCAATGAAAAAATCTCCTTCATCCTCACGGTCCTCGGAGTCGACCACGACAATGATTCGTCCCTGCGCAACGGCCTCAATTGCCTGTTCGACCGACGAAAATAAGTTTCTCATTGTTGCTCGCTCCGTTGGTGAGAGGGAAATCCGCGCCGGCTGAGTCGACCAACGCCTGTGAATGAAAGGCAGATGAGAGCGACGCTATCACCTGAAAACTCTGCTGACAAGAAGAGATCCCGACAGTTCGTCGCGGCCGGCCGAAATGACGTTCAAATTAGCGATCGGTGAAGAGATGAGCGCTGAGGAGAGTTGGCGGCATCTAGCTGATGGGCGGCCTTTGCCGACGGCGTTGCGGAGTGCAAGTAACCGTTCCCCCCGGACTTTCACCATCGACATTGGACAAGGTCTCGACCCGGATATCCAGCTTTTTCCGAGGCGTTTTGTCATTTGAGGGATTTTACTGCCAACCCCTGCACTGAAGGGTAAGCAGCAGGAGATGGGGTGTTCCGTGCAATGACATGACGACTGGACTGGGTCGCTTTCATCGTTGGCCCCGACATGCCGCTCAATCCGCAATCGGGCGACGCCGTCAGCTCTCGGATTGAGATTGCCGCATCTTCAATTTACGCTGACTCGGGAGATACGCGCGATCGCGAAGTTTTTCCTTTTCGCTTCCTCTCTTCGGAGGTGTTGCATGAAAGATCGTCTTGTGACAGTCACCCTGTCCGTTGCCGCCGCATTCGGATTGATGAAAGCCGGGCCGCAACAGCCGAAAGTGTTGGACGTCGATCGGCTCATCGTGCGCAAAGAGTTGATCGTTTCCGATACCGGCTCGCCCTGGGAAAAAGGCTTCGAAGAGCATCAAATTCCCCGCGGAATTTACGCGCGTTCCGTCAGCGACGGAGTCGTGGGCGGACTGTGGGTCCGCAGTCGTCTCATCAAGTCCGAGATCGACGATCCCTTCGACGATCGCTTCCACGCCATCAATCGCGACGGCACGATGTTTCGCGCGCCGGCACATATCTCATGGAACGTCTGGTACAGCGGCGCGTGGCGGCAGATGGCAATCATCCAGGGTGAAGGACTCGAGCTGAATGAAGTGCCCGCAGATCAATGGAACGGCGTAACGCATCCCGGCCGCCTGCGCTTTCAAACCTTCCGCCCGGGTCACGGCGAGCCACTCACCGATGCCATCATCGGCCAGGGCAAGATGTCGATCGGCGGCGGCGGATTTGGCGGCGGCGGTTTGCCTTATCCCTCCGAGGTGTTGCAGCTCTGGGGCGGCGACATCGAGCGCAAGCCGATTCCGACGCCGACAGCGCCCACCGTGATTAAAGACGACCGCTCGGGCGAACACCGTTACGCGATCATCGCCGTGGGAGTGCAGGGGAACCGCACCAAGGCATCGCCCGCGGTGACCGCGCGCGGTCTGGCGACGATCCGCTGGGACAGCGTGCCAGGTGGCGACGCCTACATCATCGTCCGCGACGGCAAAGAAGTGGCCGGCCCACTGCGCGCCGAAGGATCGCAAAAGTTCTGGACCGACATGCCCGCGAAATAATTCACATGGTCATATCCAAGCCGACGGCTTACCGTCGTTGCGACCGCAAACGGTCGGCTTGGGAAAGTTAAGCCCAATACCGCCGGTCCAGCGTCCGGTAGTTGATCGCCTCGCTCAGGTGCGCGGCCGAAATGTCGTCGGAACGATCGAGGTCGGCAATCGTGCGGCTGATGCGCAGAATCTTGTCGTGCGCACGCGCCGACAGACCCATCTCTTCCATCGCCGATTTCAGCAGCGATTCCGCGTCGGCCCCCAGCTTGCAGTATTGGCGGATTTGCCGCGGCGCCATTTTCCCGTTGGCCGTGTTGGGCCGCTCGTGAAAGCGACGGCTTTGAATGTCGCGAGCCGCAATCACTTGCTCGCGCATTTGGTCGCTCGTGGTGCCCGAGCGGGTATCTTTCAAGTCGCGGAAGGGGACCGGCGGCACCTCGATGTGAATGTCGATGCGATCGAGCAGCGGCCCGCTGATCCGCGACAGGTACCGTTCGATTTGAAGGGGGTTACAACTGCATTGCCGGCGCGGGTCGCCGCGATATCCGCACGGGCAGGGATTCATCGCCGCCACCAGCATCAAGTTCGCCGGAAACGTGACGCTGCCGATGGCGCGCGAAATGGTGACGCAGTTTTCCTCCAGCGGCTGCCTGAGCACTTCCAGGGTACGACGGTTGAACTCGGGCAGCTCGTCGAGGAAGAGAACGCCGTTGTGCGCCAAGCTGATTTCTCCGGGCGCGGGCGTGCTTCCGCCGCCGACCAGGCCGGCTTCGCTGATGGTGTGATGAGGCGAGCGGAATGGCCGCAGCATCATCAGCGATTGATTGGCCGAAAGACGTCCGACGGCACTGTAGATCCGCGTCGTCTGCACGCTTTCTTCCTGAGAGAGTTGCGGCAGGATGCTGCCCATGCGCTGTGCCAGCAGCGTCTTGCCGGTGCCGGGCGACCCTATCATGAGCAAATGATGTGCGCCGGCCGCCGCCACCACGACGGCACGCTTCGCCAGTTCTTGTCCTTTAACGTCCGAGAAATCGACCGAGTATTGTCCCCCTTGGGCGACCGCTTCTTGCCAACTGAAGGCGACCGGCTCGACGTCGAGTTGCTCGGTGTAAAAGCCGACCGCCTCCGCGAGCGAGCTGACCGCGTATGTTTCGAGACCGTCGACGACGGCGGCTTCGCGCGCGTTTTCGCGCGGCACCAGCAGGCCGCGCAGTCCCTGCTCCTTGGCCGCCAACGCCATCGAGAGCACACCCTTCACGGGACGCACTGTGCCCTCGAGCGCGAGTTCGCCGACGGCGGCATAGCGGGCGAAACGTTCCGCCTGCAATTGGCCGCTCGCCGTCAATAACCCGAGCGCAATTGGGAGATCGAACGAGGCGGCCTCCTTGGGAAGGTCGGCCGGCGAAAGGTTGATCACAATCCGATCGACGGGCCGAGAGTACCCGCTGTTGACCAAAGCGCGTTCAACGCGATGAGTGCTCTCGCGTGCAGCCGCCTCGGCCAGGCCGACCAGGATCGTCTTGGGCAACGCGCCTGGCGAAATGTCGACCTCGACTTCGACCGGCTTCGCGTCGATCCCGTACAACGAATAGGTGAAAAGCTTGGCGAGCATCGGAGAGTGTTAGCCGCGGTTCGTAGAATCCACACATAGCGTCGTCGGGAGGGCGAGGCTCCCGCCGAGCCGTGAGCTGCATTGCTCGAAGACATTCGGCCAGAACTGCTCATTGTGCGACGGGGCACACCGAGAAGCAAGATGTCGCACGATTCGTCGCCACCGAGATGCCGGCGTCGTAAGTCGCGCCCCGGCCGGAAGGTACGTAAGACAGTCACACCGGATAATGCCGGTACGTCGCACTTCGTCTCTCGTCTTGACCCATTTTCGGGTCGGCCGTAGGATTCTAGCGACCTGTCCGTTCCGCATGAGACCGCATCAAGTCTTTCGCCATCCCTACCGGCCGGTTCTGTTCGCGGAATTTCGTCGCACACGGGTTGTGGTATGTCGCGTAAGCAAATCGTTGTCATTCTCACGTTGCTATTCGTCGCGCTCGGCGCAGCAGGCGGCGCGCTCTTGTGGGGTCTGCAACATGTCCCCACGTTTTACGAAGAGGCTTTGGCCGAACAGCCCGATCGCGACGTGCGCAAGGACGCCGCGAAAAAACTGGTGCAGCGCACCTTGAGCCTGGCGGAGGAGATCAAGCGGTCGGACGATTGGAGCGAGGAATTCACACAGGTGCAGGTCAACGCCTGGTTGGCCGAAGAGCTTGAGACCAAGTATGCCGACATCGTTCCCAAGGGAGTGTCGGACCCGAGGATCAAGTTTGTCGATAACACCATACTGGTCGGGTTCCGCTATTCCGATGATAAGTATGCGGGCGTCATCAGCCTGCGTCTGAGGCCGTGGGTGGTCGAACCCAACCGGGTGGCGATTGAGATTCAATCGATTCGAGCCGGCGCAATCCCCGTCCCCCTGGAAGAAATTCTTGATGCGCTCTCCGACGACATCCATGCCGAAGGTTGGCAGATCGAGTCGCGGCAGGCGAACGGTAACGAGGTGCTGGTGTTGCACATCGACCCCGAGCAAGTGAGCCAGCCGGTGCTTGAGGCGGTCAAGGTCATCGAGGGAAAGCTGCAGGTGGCCGGCACCCGCCGAACACATGTCGGCAGGAGCGGCGGGAACCAATCCCCGCGCCTGGCCAACCAATCATCTCAGTCGTCGGCGCTACCAAAGCTCCAGCGCTGATCGTGCAATTGCAGCACATATCGGCCGGCAAGCATTTCTCCCTGCAAGCGAATGTCGATGCGCGCCGGCGACTCGTCGAGCAGTGCATACACGCCGCGGTCCCACTGCTTGACTTCTCCACGGCCGCCCGAGACGGGCCCTTCGTAATCGAGATAGTGCAGCCGATGATCGGGGAGCGGCTCCGCATCGACCTTGCCGCGCGAATCCGGCGCTTGCAGCAGCCTCCAGGTACGCAAAGCCTCTCCAGCCTCGAGCATCAGGTCCCAGTGTGGGAACGGATGGTCGTGCGTGAGGACGACAAATCGAGGCATGCCTGTTCCCCAAGAGGCGGTTCAACGCCCGCTGCCGTCGTTGCGGGCACTACCTGCCCGATGGTATAGCATTTGCTCCTGTGGCGGTATCATATCCATTGGTACCGGTGCGGCTTTCACGACAAACCGCTGCGACCTGCAGGAATTTTGACGCATGACCCCGAAAGAAGTTCTCGCTTTGTGCCGCGAACGGGAAATTCGCGCCGTCGATTTGCGATTCATGGATTTCCCCGGCACTCAAAAGCACTTTACGATTCCCGTGCAAGCACTTACGGAGCGCAGCTTCGAAGAGGGATTTGCGTTCGATGGTTCTTCGATGCGGGGTTGGCAAGCCATCAACGAGAGCGACATGCTCGTCTCGCCGCGGCCCGACACCGCCATCGTCGACCCCTTCATGAAGCATACGCTGACGATGATCTGCAGCATTCACGATCCCATCACGCGACAAGAGTATGCCAAAGATCCGCGCAACGTTGCTCGAAAAGCCGAGAACTACATGAAGTCGACCGGGCTGGCCGACGTCGCCCATTTCGGCCCCGAAGCCGAGTTCTTCGTCTTCGACGACGTGCGCTTTGACCACAACGAGCACGAGTCGTATTACCACATCGACAGCATCGAAGGGCAATGGAACCGGGGCCGCGACGAATCGGCGGACAATGGCAACCGCCCGTCGAACGCCGGCTACAAAATTCGCTACAAGGAGGGTTACTTTCCCGTCCCTCCCGCCGACACGCTGCAGGACGTGCGCACCGAAATGATGCTCACGCTCATGGAATGCGGCGTCGAAGTCGAGGCGCAGCACCACGAGGTCGCCACGGCGGGGCAATGCGAAATCGACATGAAATACGGGCCGCTGCTCAAAACCGCCGACAACCTGTTGCGGTACAAGTACGTGGTGAAGAACGTCGCGGCCCGGTACGGCAAAACGGCGACGTTCATGCCCAAGCCGCTGTGGAACGACAATGGCTCGGGGCTGCATTTGCACTTCTCGCTCTGGAAGAACGAAGCCCCGTTATTTGCCGGATCGGGTTACGGCGGACTGAGCGATATGGCCATGTATGCGATGGGGGGAATTCTCAAACATTCGGCCGCGCTGTTGGCGTTTTGCTGTCCGACCACAAACAGCTACAAGCGCCTGGTGCCCGGTTTCGAAGCACCCATCAACCTCACGTACAGCTATCGCAATCGGTCGGCGGCCATCCGGATTCCCGTGCACAGCCCATCGGCGGCCAACAAGCGGTTCGAGTACCGAATCCCCGATTCATCGTCGAATCCGTACCTGGCGATGTCGGCCATGCTGATGGCGGCGCTCGACGGCATTCAAAACAAGATCGACCCCGGCCGTCCGCTCGACAAAGACATCTACGACCTCGATCCAGCCGAGCTCGAGACCTTTCCGCACACGCCGCGCTCGCTCGAAGAATCGCTGCACGCGCTGCGTCACGATCACGACTTTCTGCTGCGCGGCGACGTGTTTACCGAAGACGTGATCGACACGTGGATCTGGTACAAGTCAACCCACGAAGTCGCCGCCATCCGCGAACGCCCGCACCCGTACGAGTTCGCGATGTATTATGATATTTGACGCCCAAACAAGCCCACGGACGGCCGTCCGTGGGCTTATAGCGCGTTCAACGATTCCGGAACCGTGCACAAGGAACCACTCTGATGACCCCACTCAACCGGCGCGAATTCCTCGGCACAACCGCGGCGGCGGCTGCGATGGCCGCTTCCACGCACGTGGCCTTCGCCGATGAAACCGGCGATAAGAAAAGCCGGCCCGTGCGCGTCGCCGTGATGGGAGTCAACGGCCGCGGGCGGCAGTTGATTGCCGACTTTGCGGGGTTCCCGGAAATCGAGTTCAGTTACATCTGCGAGCCCGATTCGAACGTTGTTGCGCCGGCAATCAAGGCGGTGACTGAGCGCGGCCGGCCTGAGCCGCGTGTTGTGAAGGACTTTCGTGCCGCGCTCGACGATCCCGAGCTCGACGTGCTGATCTGTGCGGCTCCCGATCATTGGCATGCGCTGGCAACGATTCTGGCCTGCCAAGCGGGCAAGGACGTTTACTGCGAGAAGCCGATTTCGCACAACCTGGTCGAAGGCCGCAAGATGGTCGAGGCGGCTCGCAAATATCGGCGGGTCGTTCAGGCCGGAATGCAGCGGCGCAGTGCCGAAGAATACAGCGACGCAATCAAGCAGATTCGCGATGGCCGGCTGGGCAAGGTGCACTTTGTCCGCACCTGGATCAACAGCACGCGCCCCAACATCGGCCACGAGTCTCCGACCGCTCCGCCCGAGACGCTCGACTTCGACTTGTGGGCCGGACCCGGCTCCGCCGACCAGTACCGCAAAAACCTCGTGCACTATCATTGGCACTGGCGCTGGGACTATGGGACCGGCGAATGCGGCAACAACGGCATTCATGCACTCGACATTGCGCGCTGGGGCTTGGACGTCGACGGTCCCCGTCTGGTCACCTGCGGCGGAGACAAGTATTCGTTCGACGACGATCAGGAAACACCCGACACCCAATTGGCGACATTCGACTTCGACGGTGCGGCCATCCAGTGGGAGCACCGCACGTGGTCGCCTCGCGGGATCGACGGCAGCGATTTCGGCATCGTCTTTTATGGGACCGAGGGAACGCTGTCGCTGCTCGACGACGGCTGGACCATTTACCGCGACAACAAGGTCGTCGAACAACACAAGGGCACGCCGCGCTCCGAATGGATGCGAAATCACGTCCGCAATTTTCTCGATTGCCGCGAGACGCGCGAAGCGCCTGCCGCCGACGTCGAGATCGCTCATCGCAGCACGTCGCTGTGTCACCTGGCCAACATCGCCTGGCGCACCCGCTCGACGGTTCGCTTCGACGCGAAGAATGAAACGATCGTCGACAACGCGCCCGCCGCGGCGCTTTTGTCGCGGACGTATCGCCAGGGGTACGAGTTGCCGGCGAGCGCGTGACGGCGAGCGGCCCGCCGCGGCGGGCCGCTC
>JBBDVZ010000282.1:0-748 GCA_040903115.1 Planctomycetaceae bacterium | reverse complement strand
CCCCCCCCCCCACTCCGGCACGGTTGTGCGGCTTACGCAGGTCGTGCGTCGCGGATGACGCCTCTGGCAGCATGAACGTCGGTGTTCTGCGGACGATAACTTTCAAGCGCGTCCTGCAGATTGTGCCTCATGGTTGGCTCGTCGCCTGAGAATTTGGCGGTCGGCGCCGGCTCGTCGCGAAAGGTTTCCGATTGAGCGCCACTCTGAGTCGATCCTGTGTATGCGAACGCGTCCCGTCAAAGCCCACGGACGGCCGTCCGTGGGTTTGCACGCGTTCAAAGGATGTATGGCGACGAGGAACCGCCGATGGCCGATACGAACGGCGCTGTCGACGTCATCAAAGAACTGCGCTTGCGCCGTTGGGCTCGCGGGCATTACCTGCCTGCCGAACAGCGGGGCAACACATGGCATCTTATTGTGCTGGACGAAATGCGCCGGCGCGACGCCGAGCTGCAAGCCGAGCAGGCCGAGGTCCGGGCGGCTCAACAAACCGGAATTTTCGCCTACGTCCCCCTGATGCCCGACAGCATTCGCAGGTTGCACCCCAGCCATGCCGGCTTTGCCGACCCGCAAATCTTGCATTGCGCTGTAGAGGTCGAGCAGTCGATTGAGGTTTTCATAGACCTGCGATAGGCAGCCGGTCGAGGTGGACGATCGCAACATGCGAAGTGGCTACTCTTGCAGCATCGCAGCTATGTTGAGACCATTCGATCTGCGAATCGCGATGGAAGTCATTCCACCCCTTTTT
>JBBDVZ010000281.1:0-26096 GCA_040903115.1 Planctomycetaceae bacterium | reverse complement strand
GGCAATGTACACCGTGCTGTAGGTTCCGGCGACGGTTCCGATCAGCAGGCAGTAGGTAAATCCGTGGATCCCATCACCGCCGAAGATGTACAGGATCACGACGACGATAAAGACCGTCGTGGCCGTCAGGATGGTCCGCGAGATGGTTTGGTTCACGCTCGCGTTGATCATCTGTGGAGTCAATGAGGGGTTCTTCCCGCGCAGCTCTCGCAGGCGGTCGAAGGTCACAATCGTATCGTTCAGCGAGTAACCGATGATCGTCAAGAACGCGGCGATCATCTGCAGGTTGATCTTGAAGTCGTCAAGCAACAGCCAATGGCCGATGGCGGTGCGCGACACATAAGCGCCAACGGCCACCATTCCCAGCGTCACCAATACGTCGTGCACGAGGGCCACCACGGCAGCCAGCCCGAACGTGATTCTTTCGAACCGAAACCAGATGTAACCCACAATCACGACGAGGCTGAGGAGCAGGGCCACCATGGCCTTCACTTTCATGTCGCTGGCGACCGAGGGAGCAAACGTGTTGACCTCCTCGAAGATCGGATTGTCCTGAAGCTTCTGTTGCATCGCCGCCAGGGCCGTCTTCAGATCGGGCTCCTCAATGATCGGAGAGGCCTTCAGCAGCACCTTTGAGTACTTGCGGACTTGTCCGGCGGCGGCGGTCGCGCCAGAGCCGGCCAGCCCGTCGACTTCCACCAGCGTCGACGGCTCGTCGTACTTTGGCGTACGATCGGGCCGCGTCATCTTCTCGATTTCGTCGAGCAGATATTGCTGGGCCGTCGTGGGATGAATCTCATCGCTGAAGGTCAGCTCGACTTGTCGACCGCCGGCAAATTTTTCGTCGCTTTCGGTCACGGGCTTCGCCGCTTCGTCCTCGCCGGTTTTCTCGCCGGCCGGTTTCGTGCTGCCGCCGGCATCGGCGACAATGGGCTGGATTTCGCCGGGTTGCACCGTTACTTTTCGCAATTCGTGCCCCGCGGCAACCAATGTTGCATTAACCTGATCGCGGACGACGTCGATGTCCGATTCCCGGGTTCGCAGCCGAAAGAGCTTGCCGCGAGTCGCCTGCTGTTCGATGTCGAGCAGCTCGACGGTGATGCTTGTGCCCAGGTCCTGTTGCAGGATGGCGCGCACGTCGTCGATTTCATGGTCTTCGACAAACTGGAAGGTCACCATCGTGCCGCCGGTAAAGTCGATGTCGAGGTTGTCGCTTCCTCGATAGAAGAGCGCGCCCAGGCCGACGGCAATCACCACGACCGAGAGAACAGTGGCTCGAAACGTGAGGCGGATAAAGTCCCAGTTGGGTTTTTTGACAAAATTGAGCATCGGCAGCCGTTGGATCCAGCGCTTGCGCTCGACGAGATCGAAGAGTAGGCGTCCCACGTACAGCGTGGTAAATAAGCTCAGCACCAGCCCGATGAACAACGTCACCGCGAAGCCGCGAATCTGATCGGTGCCGATCATGTATAGAATGACGGCGGTCAACAATGTGGTGACGTTCGAGTCGATGATGGCGGAAAGCGCCTTGGCAAAGCCGTTGTGGATCGCCATCCGCAGGCTGGCGCCCCGCTCGAGCTCTTCGCGCATTCGCTCGTAAATCAGCACGTTGGCGTCGACCGCCATACCGATGGTCAACACGATGCCCGCGAGTCCGGGCAGCGTGAACGCCGCCTCGATCAGCACCATCGCCCCCACCGTGAGAAAGATGTTCAAAATGAGGCAGATGTTGGCCACTATGCCGGCGAACCGGTAATAAAGCACCATGAACGCCATGACCGCGAAAGCGGAAATACCAATGGCGAGCACGCCCTTCTGGCGGACGTCGGCCCCCAGCATCGGGCTGATACTCAATTCGCTGATCGGGTCGGGAATAATCGGTGCTTCCAGCGCCCCCGCGTTGAGCACGTTGACCAATTCGTCGATTTCTTCCGGGGTAAAATCACCCGTGATTTGACCTTGGTCGGAAATGACGGTGATCAGGTTGGGCGCCGAATGGATCTTGTCGTCCAGCAGCACGGCCAGCCGATGATGG
This sequence comes from Planctomycetaceae bacterium, assembly GCA_040903115.1. GTDB lineage: Bacteria > Planctomycetota > Planctomycetia > Planctomycetales > Planctomycetaceae > JBBDVZ01. Next base: position 24,061 of record JBBDVZ010000281.1, on the reverse strand, counting down.
AAATCATCGGTATCCGGCTGGTATTCGGCGGTCAATGCGGCAAACAGGTTACCGCCCCGCTGATTGAAACTGAACCCGACTGAATGGCGTCCGCTCTGGTCTCTTTCCGGGGCCGCTCGGGTCAGGTATCGGCCGGTGACGCGACGATCCAGCGGCTCGAGAACCACCAACAGTTCAGTTTCTGGCTTGCCGTCGCGTTCGACCACGCGGCTGGCCTCGACGTCCGGGCGCGCGTGCACGTCTTTCAAAGAGCCGTCTTTGTTTTTCGCGACCGGCCGCCAACCGGCGACCACGCGACCCCCTTGTCGCACGTCGCGAGCCGGGCTTTTCAGTGCCTGTTCGATGATGTTGTTGTGGCGTCGGCGATTCGCGAGAATGGCGAACTCGAGTTTGCCCAGCCTCGTCATCTCACGCTTTTTGCGAGCGACGATCTCCGGATCGGCACCGGGAATGATGACTTCAATACGATCGCGGCCGACGCCCCGAACGGTGATCTGCTCCTGAGCGGCCGGGTCGAGACGGCTGCCAATCGCGACGACCATACGATGAACCAGATCGGCATTGACGGTTTTTCCGTCGGCTTCAGCCTGAGCGACGTCGATCTGGTAGACCAGGTTGGTTCCGCCGGCCAAATCGATGCCCCACTTGATCGCCTTCCTCCAGCCGTCACCCTTGATCTCATGCCAAACGAACGGCATGACGCCAAGAATGAGGGCAAACAGCACGATGCTGATTCTCCTGGCCATGTCCGGAAGCTTCAGCAGCCGCGCGAGGAGGGTACCCAGCACGAGAGGCAACACAAAGACCAGGAGCAGCACGAGCAGGATCGTTCCCACGCCGGGCCCGGCAGCCGGCTCATCGGCGGGAGCGGCTTGCGCAAAAAGCAACGACTGCAAAATGAAGTCGATCATCTGGTCCGGTCCTTGGTAAAAATCAGTTGAGCACTGTCGACTGCAAAACGAGAATACTGCCGAACAAATAACGTCTACCGCGGAGCTTTGAAAAGTCCGCGGCCCAAATGGATCTAGCACAAACCGACAGGCCCCAAGCCCGGCGGTCCTGCGCGCCGATTGCTCAATCCCGACGCTCCGCCCGATTCGGGAAGGCCCACGTTGGTCGGCGGCCACGCCGACGCGACGCTACGTCTTGGCCGCCTCCGCCTCCCCCTCATCCTTAAGCACCGTCTGAATGCTGCTTCGCAGCATCCTCAGCCGCGCGTTGTCGTCGACTTTGACGGTGACTTCCTTGCCATCGGGAGAGAGGTTCGCGACGGTGCCGATGATGCCGCCGATTGTGACAACGCGGTCGTTTTTCTTCAACTCCTTGAGCAGTTGGTCCCGCTTCGACTTGTCGCGTTTTTGCGGACGCAGCAGCAGGAAATACCATAAAACGGCAATAGCCACCATGGGAAACAGCAAGGCGCCGAATCCACCACCGGGTCCGGGCTGAGCCGCGCCGTCCCCGCCGTTGGCTTCCCCCAAAAGGGGCGTCACCCAGATCCAATCGACCATCGCGCCCCCTCTTTGCGGAATTCGGACGGGGACAAGTCCATTTTCCGCCATGTGAAGCGTCCGCCGCTGAGACGGCCTTCAGGAAAATGGACCTGTCCCCTTTTTGGTTCCGCGTCATCTTAAACGGATGCGTTCGGACGGGCAAGGCGAACCGCACGAAACTCCTCGACGCGATTCTCCACAACGGCCCGCCGAAGGTCGGACAACAGCCGTTGGTAGTACGCAATATTGTGCAGCGACAACAAGATCGGTCCCAGCATCTCACCCGCGATAAACAAGTGACGCAAGTAGCCGCGACTGTAGCCGCGACAAGCCGGGCAATCACATTGCTCGTCGAGGGGCTGCTCGTCTCGCTGGTGCTGCAGGTTTCTCAACCGCACCGGGCCCGTGCTGGTGAATGCCATCGCGTTCCGGCCGTTGCGCGTCGGCAGCACGCAGTCGAACAGGTCGACCCCGCGGCTGACGGCTTCGATGAGGTCGCCGGGCGTTCCCACGCCCATCAGGTATCGCGGCCGATCGGCAGGGAGCATGGGCACCGTCCAATCCAGCGCATTGTACATCTGCTGTGCTTTCTCGCCGACGCTCAGGCCCCCGATGGCATAGCCCGGAAAGTCGAGAGGCAGCAACGCGGCCGCCGATCGCTCTCGCAGCCCGCGGTTGGTGCTTCCCTGAATGATTCCGAACAGCGCCTGGTCGGTCCGTTTGTGGGCATCGCGGCAACGGATCGCCCACGCGGTCGTCCGGTCGACTGCCTTCCGCAGCCGCTGGGGGTCGACGTCGTGCGGCGGGCACTCATCAAGGCACATGATGCAGTCGGCGCCGAGCAGCTCTTGGATTCGCATGGCTTCTTCGGGCGAAAGTTCGAACAAGCTGCCGTCGATATGCGAGCGGAAGACCACCTGCCGATCGTCCAGGCTTGTCAAGCGCGCCAGGCTGAAGACCTGAAAGCCGCCGCTGTCAGTGAGGATGGGCCGCTGCCAGTTCATGAAGCGGTGCAATCCGCCCAGATCGGCAACCACTTCGGCTCCCGGTCTCAGGGCGAGATGATACGTGTTCGCCAGCAGCATCTGCACACCGACGCTGCGAAGCTGATCGGGATCCAGCCCTTTGACCGTCGCCAACGTGCCGACCGGCATGAACGCGGGCGTCTCAACGACGCCATGAGGCGTGCACCATCGTCCGGCCCGTGCGGCGGTCAGCGAGTCGGTGGCGTCGAGGTGGAACTGGAAGGCTGACAAGATTGGGAATTTCGGATTGTGGCCGTTACCTCCTCCCCCTCTTAGGGGGAGGATTGAGGTGGGGGTGGAAACGAGCGATCAAGTTCCGGCGCTATTCAATTGAACGAGAAAGAGAGACGAGTCGAACGAACAGGGACAATTCCGCGTCTAGACCCTCCCCCAACCCCTCCCTGGAAGGGAGGGGGGTTCCCTTCATTTCATCGCATCGTTCGTAAACGTCTGGATCATGCCAATGTAACGCAAAACGACGTTGAAGATCAGGAAGATGATGAATGCCGCCACCAGCATCCAGACCCCCCAGCCCAGCATTGCCGCCATGGCCTCGAGTGCGCGGCGGGCCTGGTCTTCGAACTTGGGGCTGAGACGATCGAGCATCTCCGGCACGGTGCCCGACTGCTCCGCCACTTCGACCATGTGCAGGTAGTCGTCCGGAAACAGCCGCGACTCGGCCATCGCGTGGCTCAGCGTGTCGCCGTCCTTGATCGAATCCCACATCGGCTTGGTTGCCGCGATGAACGCTCCATTCGACGTCGCGCGCAGGCTGGACTTCAAACTCTCTTCAATCTGCATTCCCGCCTGCTGCGTGAGTGCAAAGGCCCACGAAAAACGCGCGATGGCGAATGACCGCATGCAATATCCGATCAGCGGTATCTGCAGCAACAGCGGATGCAGAATCTGCTGGGCGGCCACCGTCCGTTTGAAAAGCTGATATCCGACAACAATGGCCGCCAAGGTTCCAAACGTCGAGAACAACCAAATCACCGCGCCCGACGTGCCGTACAAGCCCAGACCCAGGATGTCGAATTCTCGCGATTCCGGAGTTGAGAACCAGCCGATCAACCAGATTGCCAGGGCGATGACGAGGATCGCTGCGATGAGCTGAAACATCGGCCAGGCGATCGCGAAGTAGAACGTGCGACGCAGCCGCAGATTGTTCTCGTAATGATTGGCGAGGCTCTCGAGGACTTCGGGCAGTGCGCCGGTCTTCTCGCCCACTTCGACCATGTCGAGCATCAGGCTGGGGAATACATTTTGTCGACGCATCGCTTCGGTGACTTCGGTCCCATTGGCGACCTCTTTGCTGACGGCCTCGAGTGCGTGCCGGGTGCGGGCGTCGTATGTCTTTGTCGAAGCAAGCTCGACGGCCTTCTGGATGCCCACGCCGGAATGCAGCATGGTGCTCATCGCACGGCTCACCTGCGACAACGACTTCCAACTGAGATGGGTGTCGAACACGTCAACAGCCTAAGTAGTCAGGTAAGTTGGAATTGCTTCAAAGACGCGGACACGGAAACTCCCTCCCCCCTCGCGGGCCTGCGGCGAGCTCAGCCGAGCAGGGAGGGTCGGGGGGGGCGACAACGCTCTAACGAACGAACTCGCCCACGCCCGTTAATTAGAATCATAGCAGAGTCGACATGCGAGGCGATGGATAGCAGAACACGTCCGGAAGATTGCGGCCATCGCCGGTTTGTGCCAAAGTGACAATCAGCCTGCATTTGTGCCACCGATATGCATCTTTCTGACGGACGCCGCATGCCAGTCGATTTCCTGCAACTCGAAGGCAAGACGGTGCTTGTCTTCGGCGTGGCCAACCGGAAGAGCGTCGCGTTCCATATCGGCCGCGTGTTGCAGGAAGCGGGCGCCGACGTCCTCTATTCGGTCCGTTCGGAGCAGCGGCGAGAATCCGTACAGAAGTTGATTGGCGAGCGGCCCGTTTTTGTCTGCGATGTTGAGCGGCAGGAAGAAATCGACAGGCTGCGCGATGAAGTGTCATCGGCGCGCAAGCAGATTCACGGGCTGGTCCACTCGATCGCCTTTGCCGACTATTCGGCCGGCTGGCAGCCCTTTCATCAGACGCCGCGTGCCGCCTTCCTGCAAGCCGTCGATATCTCGTGCTTTTCGCTGATCGCGCTTTCCAACGCCTTTCGCGATTTGCTCGACAAGCAGCACGGGAGCGTCGTGACGGTTTCGATTTCCACGACGCGAATGGCCGCCGAGAACTATGGCTACATGGCTCCGGTGAAGGCGGCGCTCGATTCGTCGGTCTGCTTTTTGGCGAAATCGTTTTCGCAGTTCTCGACGATTCGCTTCAATGCCGTCTGCCCGGGTTTGCTGAAATCGTCGGCTTCCGCGGGAATTCCGGGCTACGTCGACAGCTACCTGTTCGCCGAGAAGGCCACGCTCCGCAAGGAGGCTGTGCGAACCGAAGAAGTCGCAAACGTGGCGGCCTTCCTGCTCAGCCCGCGATCGTCGGGCATCAACGCGCAGGGAATCGTCATCGACGCCGGCATGGCGGTGAATTACTTCGACAACGAAATCGTGCGCCCGCAACCACCCGGGGATTTGGCAAAATGATGGATGGCGCCTGGTTCCCAAGCGGAGCTTTATCTGGTTCCCAAGCTCCGCTTGGGAACCCACTTTCTGGAAGCTCGACTCGACTGAGCTCGCCGAAGTCTGCTTCCCGTGATGTCATCGCGAACTGCTCATTCGAGCGAACGCGAAGCGGAGCTTCGAGACAGTGCGTTCCCAAGCAGAGCTTGGGAACGAGATCAAACGTGTACCTGCCGTTCTATCATTTCGAGATCGTGTAGAGCGACTTTCGGCCGCGCAGGTAGATCTTGCCGTCGGAGATGGCCGGAGAGGCCATGAACTCGTCGTCGAGTCTGTTCTCGGCCAGCAGCTCAAATTCGGCCGCGGCGCGAATGACTGTGCAGATGCCGTTGCGGCTGAGGAAATAGATGCGTCCGTCGGCCGCCAACGGCGACGCCTTGTGATTCTCTCCGCCGATGCGTTTGCGCCATTTCTCGCTGCCATCTTTGGCATCGAAGCAACTGGCGATGCCGTTGTCGGAAACCATGAATAGCAAGTCGCCCGAGACAACCGGGCAGGACGTGTCGGGCGTGTTGTGCGTCTCTTTCCACGCGACCGCTTCGTCGGCCTTTCGCAGCCCATTGCCGCCAAGCTTCACGGCATGCAACGGCCCGCGCATGCCGACGGTTGCAAAGACCAAACCGTGGGCAACCGTGGGGCCGGTAATTGTGCGGCCGCCGACCAATCCGCCGAGCGACCAGAGTTGCCGACCATCGGCCGGGTCGTAGGCATCGAGTTGGTTTCCTCCCATGACGACCAACTCGGTCCTCTCTTGAGATCGATGAAGAACGGGCGTGGTGTAAGCGTCGCATTGTTCCGCGTCGCCGCCGGTCATGCGCGGCGTATTCCAGACCAGGCGGCCGTCGCGCTTGTCGTGCGCGACAATGTAGCTTGGTGAGAGTTTCTCCCATTGGCCTGCCATCGAATCCTGCATACAGGCGGAAATCACCAGGTCGTCGTAGAGTATCGGGCTATTGGCATGCCCCCACCAGATGGTGTACTTGCCGAACTTTTCGGCCAGATTGATCGTCCATTCGAGTTTCCCATCGAACGTGTAGGACGCCAAATCGCCGTTGCCAAAGTGAACGATGACCCGCTCGCCGTCCGTCACCGGCGACGGGCTGGCCAGGTTGTGCATGTCGTGAAACTTTGCCGCTCGGTTCTCGCCTCCGGCAGGCTTGCGGTTCGCCGTGCCGGTTCCCACTTGACGCGTCCACTGCGTCTCGCCGGTTTGCTTGTCGATTTTCAGCAGCAGCAGCTTGCCATCCGACTCGGTCGTCAAAAAGACGGCGTCTTTCCAAATGGCCGGCGTGCTGGTTCCCCATTCGGGAAGACTGGTCTTGCGAACGTTGTTCCCGCCCTCGCTCCACTCGAGCGGCAGGTCGGTATCGTGGCTAACGCTGTTTCCGGTCGGACCACGCCACGTGGGCCAGTTGTCGGCACGAACGCTGGAGCCCCGGATGCTCAAGCCGCTGGCAATGAGCAAGACAATCGCAAAAACGCGAGCCAGACGCATGATTCACCCCATCATTCGATTTTTGCGGGAGTGAATCCGATTCTACCGCCGCCAAACGGCAAATGCGATTCTCGAACGCAGTTCGAAAAGAGTGCGGCACCCTGTGTGCCACTGGCAGCTTGTCTGCCAGTGCGAACGTCGCACGACATTGAAAGCACGGGCAGGCAAGCTGCCCGTGCACCCTTCGATGCGAGGGTTCACTCTTGCCGAGCTGACGCTTCGGAATGCACCCTTGCGAAATTGAAAAGCCGGGTCCGAAGGCGGCCCGGCAGCGACTGACGGAAGGAGTTTTCGCAATGTCTCGAGCCGCGGGGATAAACCCGCCGGCTCGGTTTCGGTTTCTCGTGTCCTCGTTTACGCTCCAACAGCATCAAATGTCGAAGCCCGGCCTTCGTGAAAAAAAACCGGGCTTCGTGAAGTTCGAGTCACAACGGCCGCTAAAAGAGCCCGTCGTCGTAGTCGACGTAAATCGTTCCCTTCTTCGAGGTGATCTCGACCTCGTACTTGCCGTAGTCGTACTTCACCTTTTTGCCGTGATGACTGTTCTTGATCTCCGGGCACTCGCATGGAGGCACGCAGATTTGCACGTAGACGTACCGCGCGCAGCAGCGGTCACAGTCGCTTTGGCACGGGTCGGGCACCGCTACGATCTTGGTGACCGCACAGGGATGAATATTGTCGAGGTCTTCGTACTTCACGCAGTCGTAAAGCTGCACGGCGTCCATCGGGCCGTGCACGCCGTCGGGCATGGGCTCGATGCGAGGCTGCGTCGGCATCGGCATTGGTTCGGCGTGGGCCCCTGGAGGCCCCTCCTCTCCCGCTGCCGCAGGCGCCGGTGGAACCGTGGCCTGCGTCATGATCAAGTCGTGCTTGAACAACCGGGGCGCCTTGAGCGTCGTTTTGTAAGCACTCATCTTGGGCGCTGCCATTTTCTTCAGAGGAGATGGCTCCGCGCCTCGCACGGCGACAAGCCCCACTGTCAACAGCAACGCTCCTGAGACAATCAGGCAGATTCGTTTTCTCATTCTCGATTGCTCCTTGCAAAATAGCCCGACGAGCTTTGCGCGTCATCGAGCGGCGTCTTGCAACGCGTCCATCTTTCGCACACTCAGCCGCCGCCAGTTGATCGTCAACGCGGCGACAACAGCCGAAACATAGCCTGCTCGCACTCCATCGGCGGCCGAAAAACGCATTTCCGCCCCCAAAAAGCGTCCGTCTCGACCGGCTCTATCGGCTGCGGGAACCTGGTAAACGGCGCCGCCCGCCGCGATTCTGAATTCGTTTGACTATGCGTCATCACAAGAGCGACCCGCGTACGCGAATCAGCTTGCGCGATTGAACGTGACGGACATTGCAAGGTGAATCGGCGGGCGGCATAATTGGCGCCGTTGGGTCAGGTTACCAGATGGGATGTTGCCAGAACGGACCTTCGCCGTGCGCGGGCGGGTTCGCGGTCACGGTTCTGGAATGCGCTTGCCTTGCGGGTTCGTCGTGGCACAGCGGCCGCGCGTGTGCCGGCACGGCCGCCTGGCGCGTTTTCGGCTGGGGGAAAACATGGGTGGAACTGGGTGGTGGAACTGCCCGCCGCACTTCGCGTTCGCATCGCTTGGGGCAATGGCTCTTCTGATTGCCGGCGTGTGCGGTTGCAGCGGCAAGTCGGATGCGCCAGGCGGCCCCGCGCAAGGTCCATCGCGGAACTCGTCGGCACCAACCGCGAATCCCTCCAGTAATGCTGGCAATACGCCCGCGCCGCCTTCTTCCGCAAAGGATCTCGCGCGCACCGATGAGACGGGCCGCAAGTGGCTTGGTGATATTCCCTACGATGTGTGGTTCGACGACCCGCTGGCGGTTGCCGGCGATTTGACGGACGCACCGCCACCCGGCGACTCGCCCGGGACGAGCGGCAGCAGCGAGCCCGATGCGACTGCAAGTTCTGCGAAATCGCCTGAGAAGGAGCCGGCCAAGGTCGACGGCGCGGCGCCTCGTACCGTTGCCGCGACCGACTGGGAGAAGGTGGTCGCCAGCAGCGTTTTGGAAGCGGAAGCCAAGCTCATCCGTAATAGCCTCACTCAGGCTTTGCAGACGGTCGGCACCTACAACGGCAATTACAAGACGATTCCGGTCGAGGGCTCGACGCTGGCGGCGGTGGCGGGCATTGTCATCGAACACCCTGGCACGATTGCCTGGAAAGATCGTGCGCCCTGGGTGCGCGATCTGGCGGCCCGCATCGCGGAGGCGGCGAATGGGCTGGGAAAGAAGCCGTTCGACGCCACCACGCTGATCTATGAGCAGCTTGTCATCGTGCTCGACGGAGGCAAGCCGGCAAACCTGGCGCCCGCGGAGCCAACGGTCCCCTTCGCCGATCGCGCTGAACGCGGCGGGCTGATGCAACGCATGAACCGGTCGTACACCTGGCTGAAGCAGAACGTCGGAAACGAGATAGACTTCGCGGCCAAGTCCGCCGACGCCGATCACGAGGCGGCGCTGTTGGCGGCGCTGGGAACGGTCGTCTCGCATCCCGGTTATGGCTCCGCCGACGAGGCCGACTACCAGAAACACGCTGCCGGGTTGATCGAAGCATCGCGACAAATGCAAGAGGCGATCAAGTCGACGAACTTTCAAGGATTTCAAGATTCGCTGAACCAGGTGCAACAACGCTGCGACCAATGTCACAAAAAGTACCGGCTCGGAGATGAGTTTTAGAAATTCATCACAGATGACTAAAGAAGCCCGGCTTCCAAGGCAGAAGCCGGGCTGCTGAACCGGGTCCGCAAAATCTCAATTTCCAGTCAGGGAGGGCGTCATGTTGAAGATTACAGGCATCAAGGATGCGATGAGAGATTGCGGAATTGCCTGTGTCGTCTCAGGGGTCGTGTGTTGTTTCCCTTGCATGGCGGTTTACGGCGACACGATTGAACTGATCAGCGGCCAGACTCTGCAAGGCGATGTCCTCAAGGAAAGTTCCGAGGCCGTCTTCGTCGACGTCGGCGTCGACGTGGTGCGCATCCCTCTCTCGCGGATCAAATCGCGCACCAGCACCGAAGCCGTCGCACCCAAGCCCGCGCCGACCGCGCAGGCGGAGATCTACAGCACCGCGCAAATGCCGGTGCGCAGCGTGAAGGAGCTGGCCGCGGAATATGGCGAAGGAGTGGTGCTGGTGCAGACGCCGCGCGGGCTGGGCTCGGGATTTCTCATCAGCGAGCAGGGTTACTGCGTGACGAACTATCACGTGATTGAACAAGAGACCCAGATCGCCGTCACCATCTTTCAGCGCGGCACTCACGAATTGGTACGGCGACGAATCGACGACGTGCGGATCGTCGCCTTGAATCCCTTTTTCGACCTGGCATTGCTGCAGGTGCCTCGGCCCGAGGAGCTGAAGTTTCGCCCCGTGCACCTTGCGGCCGACGACGATCAGAAGGAAGGCGACCTGGTTTTTGCGATTGGCAACCCGCTGGGGCTCGAGCGATCGGTTTCGCAGGGCATCGTCAGCACGCGAAACCGCAACCTCGAGGGGCTCGTCTACATTCAGACGACCACGCAGATCAACCAGGGCAACAGCGGCGGCCCGTTATTCAACTCGCGGGGCGAAGTGGTGGGCGTGACGAACATGAAAATCGCGTTTGGCGAAGGACTGGGCTTCGCGATACCAGTCACGTATCTCAAGCACTTTCTGGACTACCGCGACGCCTTCGCCTACGACAAGAACAGCCCGAATACCGGTTTTCGGTACCTGGAGGCGCCGCGCAGACGCGACCCCGAGCCACCGCCGGGGAAGTAGGTAAGTAGCGACGCGGAGACGCGGCGACACGGAGACGCGGGGAAAAGATGCAAGCAAGTGTCGCCGCGTCTCCCCGTCCCCGCGTCCCCGCGTCTCGTTCAACGGCGAGTCCGGCGCACTTTGCCGTCACACGGCCTCGTACTCATCATCATCGTCGTCACCGGAGGCGATTTCGAAGTAGCGGTCGAGGTCGAGTTCTTCTTCGTTACCGGTGGCGAGCTTGGTAACGTCTTCATACTCGTCATCGTCCGCCGCGAGTTGAGAACCGTCGGGGGCGCGGCGGGCCGTGACAGGTTGCATGTCCCTGGCCAGCGCCTCCTCGGAAGCGGCGTTGCGGGCGACTTGGGCGCGATCTTTGGCGGCTTCTCTGTCTTTTTCTTCCATCAAAAAGCGATATTTTTCGCCGTCGGCGGCACCCTCGAGCCGCATTCGCGCTTCCCAAAACGGCTTCAACATTTCCTCCATCGACGACCAGCGGTCGTTCGGAAGGGTGGCGAGGCCCTTCATGATCGCGTCGGCAACCTGGTCGTCGACGCCGGGCTCGAGATCGCGAATATCGACCGGAGGCCGGTTGATGTGCTGCAGCACGGTCTCCAACGACACGTCGCTGTGATCCCAGGGAAGCTGCTGCGTAAACATCTCGTAGCAGCTCGCCGCGAACGAAAAAATATCGATGCGCTGGTCGGTGGGCTGCCGCTTGATCAGCTCGGGCGCCATGTAGCTGACCGTCCCCGTGCGGTTGCCGGGTTTTCGAAACGGCGGCGTATTGGGCACGGCCAGGCCGAAGTCAATCAACTTGACCTGGTAGCCGGTGTCGAGCAGGACGTTGCGCGGGCAGACGTCGCGATGGATCCAGTTCTGCCGGTGAAAGTAATACAGCGCGTCGCCGAACTCGAGAATGAACCGGAGCCGATTGTCGCGCATCGTCTGGTTCTGCATCTCGACCAGGTAGCTGAGGCTGACGCCGTTGATAAACTCCATGACGAGGAACTGTTGGCGTTTGGTCGAGACGCCGCATTCAAATGTGCGTACGATGTTGCGGTGATGCAGGCTGGCAGCCACCTGGCCTTCGGTGGGCTTGTTGAGGCCCATGAACCGCGACTCGAACCGTTGAGGCTTTTCGGTATCGAGGATCTTCAAAGCGACCGGTTTGCCGGTGATGCTGTCGTGCGCGCGCCACACGCGCGACATGCTTCCCTGGCCGACGCGCCCGAGCAGGTGGAATCGCTTTTCCAGGTCGGTCTTTGGAAGCTGGGGCTGCTTGTTGAACAGAGATTTAAGGAATTTCATTCGGCTGTCGCGTGAGAATTCGACTCTGGGCAACCCGGCGGAAGACCGCACCGTGCGGGAACGCAGCGCTCATCAATTATACCTTCGATTCCGAGCGCGAACCATCCCGCCTGGCAGCGGCAGAACGTCGACGCGTCGCGTCATTAGCCGCAATAGTCGATGATGCGGGCAATCTCGGACCGCAAATCGCTGCGAGCGATAATCCGATCGACAAAGCCGTGCTCAAGCAGGAACTCGCTCGTCTGGAAGCCCGGCGGCAATGCGGTTTTAACCGTCGCCTGCACGACGCGCGGGCCGGCAAAGCCGATCAGCGCTCGCGGCTCGGCAATCACGACGTCGCCCAGCGAGGCAAAGCTTGCCGCCACTCCGCCCATTGTCGGGTTGGTCAACACGGAGATGAACAGTCCGCCGGCCTCGTTGTAGCGCGCCAGCGCCGCCGAGACTTTGCCCATCTGCATCAGCGACAAAATGCCTTCGTGCATGCGCGCGCCGCCTCCCGAACCGCTGACGATCACCAGCGGCAAGTGCATGGATGTGGCATTCTCGACGGCGCGGGTCAGCTTCTCGCCGACCACCGAGCCCATGCTGCCCATGATGAACGCCGAGTCGGTGAGGCCGAACACCAGCGGACGGCCGCGCATGTATCCGCGACCCACGATACAAGCCTCGCTGAGGCCCGTCTTCTTCTGTTCTTCAATGAGCCTTTCGCGATACGGCTTCTTGTCGGCGAACCCGAGCGGGTCGCACGGCTGCATGTCGGCGGCCCACTCTTCGAAACTGTCTTCGTCGAGCAGTTGTTGAATCCGCGCCGCCGCCGACACGTAAAAATGGTAGTCACATTCCGGACAAACGCCCAGACGCTGCTCCATCTGCTTGCGAAAGATGGTGGCTTTGCATCCGTCGCAACGGATCCACAACCCCTCGGGAACTCCGCGCTTCCTCTGGTTCACCTGTCCTGCCCGTGTCTGTTGGTCTGGTTTTTGAACGGAACTCATCCGCCGCCTCCTTGCGCCGAAACAGCGGCCTGCGCTGGGGCGGCGAGTTGTCCCGGAGCGCTTCCGGACTCGCCACTGCCATTGAGCCGGCCGTTGGCACCCAACGTCAACACTTCGAACGTGCACGTTTTTTCGGACCCGGTGATTGAGTCCGGCAACTCGGGCTTGCAGCCGGTGGCCACGCAACGAATGAGGGTGGCCAGTGGTTCGGGCGCAACGATCGCCACGTCTCCATGACGCTTGAAGGCCTTGCGCAGCACCTTGCGAATGCGTTCGACCGCTTCGGTGACGGTTTCACCTTCGGGCGGGCATACCGTTTCAGGCGACTCGCGCCACTGCTTCAGCACCTTGGGGTACTTCCGTTTGACTTCGTCCACCGTCAATCCCTGCCAGAGACCCTGGTTCAGGTTGCGCAGGTCGTCCTTCTCCTTCACCGGAACGCCAATCTCGGCGCCGATGATCTCCGCGGTCGTCCGGCACGGCTCGCAGGGCGCGGACCAAATCATCTCAATGGAAAGCGACCGCAGCCGTTCGACAAGCGGGCCGAGCTGTTCGCGGCCGCGCTCATTGAGCGGCAAGTCGAGTTCACCCTGAATGCGGTTTTGATCGTCGAAGTCGGTGCATCCGGGCCGAATGATGAGTACGTCTGCCATCGAAGAAATAGCTTTCGAAAGAATTCCAAGTAATCCTTGGGCAACAGGTCAACGCCGCCGCAGGTTCTGCATGAGTCAGCTACAACTTCCGTTTCCTACCGTGGTGCCGACGTCGAGAGTCCGGCGCGAGCGGCAGCCGCCACCGCGGCCAGGTTGGCCATCGATCGTGTGTAATCGTCCGTATCGAAAATCGCGCTACCAACCACAAACAGGTCGGCGCCGGCTTCAGCCGAGGGGCCGATGGTCGCCGGGCCGATGCCCCCATCGATCGAAAACAGTGTTTCCGGTCGTGCGATCCGCCTGAGCCGCCGAACCTTGTCGAGAGCCACCGGCATGAACTTCTGACCGCCGAAACCGGGCTCCACGCTCATCACCAACACGAGATCGCAGTCCCCAAGCAGCGGCTCGACCTTTTCGATCGGAGTTCCCGGGTTGATTGCCAGACCGGCAACCGCCCCCGCCGCGCGGATTCGACGCAACAGGGGTGCGGCATCGTCATCGGCCTCGACATGAAAGGTGACGGAGTCACAGCCCGCCTCCAAAAACTCATCGAGGTAGCGGCCGGGCTCTGAAATCATCAGGTGTGCGTCGAATGTCAGGTCGGTCAGGTCCCGCACGCTGCGGATCACCATCGGGCCGTACGAGAGGTTCGGCACGAAATGGCCGTCCATCACGTCCCAATGCAAAAGCTGCGCTCCCGCGGCCTCCAGCAACGCGACCTCTCGATGGAGGTTGCCGAAGTCGCATTTGAGCATCGACGGGGCAATGAGCGGTACTTGCCCGCCAAGTTTTTCGAGAGTGGCCGATCGGCTCATCGATGTGTATTAGGCTCTCTGCCTGTACGCCGTGACCAATCGCCAGCACGGCCGGCGCCCGGATAACGCGGTTTGAGCCAATCATGCTCGTCCAGCCGCTGTCCGGGTCTGCGGAGCGACGACTGAGCGCCCGGGTTTGGGCACTCCGCCGCTTCCGTGCTCATTGTGACGCGTCGGAGAGCGGTCGTCCAGCCAAAATTCTTAGAGAGGCCGACGATTGCCGATGCTCGCCTTCGTCGTGTGTTGATGCAACATCAACCGGCACAATAGGAAACGTCACGCGGTCGGGCGTCGCAGGATCGTCGAACGCGGGATTAACCCCAGCCGACCATGAGCCAAAAAACTCTCCCCGCACGGTCAAAGTGGGAGCGGCCTAGAGTTGGGCGATTCGCAGCATCAGGTCCGCGGTCCGGCTGGAATAGCCATACTCGTTATCGTACCAGCCGAGCACCTTGACCATGTTGCCCCCGATCGCGCTGGTCCACGAGGAGTCGAAAATGCAACTGTGAGGGTTGCCGATGATATCGCTCGAGACGATCGGATCCTCGGTGTATTCCATGATGTTTTTGAGGTCCTTCGCGTCTTGCGCGGCCGCCTTCATGGCGGCGTTGATGTCGGCTGCGGTGGCATTCTTTTTGAGCATCGCGACCAAGTCGGTGATGCTGCCCGCGGGTACCGGCACCCGCAGCGAAATTCCCGTGAGTTTTCCGTTCAATTCCGGCAAAACCTCTCCGACCGCTTTCGCTGCGCCGGTCGAGGTGGGAATGATATTGATGGCGGCAGCCCGTGCCCGGTGCGGATCGGAGTGGAGCTGATCGGCCACGCGCTGATCGTTGGTGTAGGCGTGGACGGTGGTCATCAATCCCTTTTCGACGCCAAACTCCCGATGCAAAACTTTGACCATCGGCGCCAGACAATTCGTGGTGCAACTCGCGTTGGAGATGCACTTGTGCTCGGGCTTCAATTTGTCGTCGTTGACGCCGAGCACGACCGTGAGGTCGGGCTTGTCCTTGGCCGGCGCTGAGAGGACGACTTTCCTGGCCCCGGCGGTCAGGTGGCTGTCAAATCCCGGTTTGTCGCCTGCTTCGCGATTCGTAAAAAATCCGGTCGATTCCAGGGCCACTTCGACCCCCAGTTCCTTCCAGGGCAGCCGTCGGGGGTCTTTCTCGGCACAGACGCGAATTTTTTTTCCGTTGACGACAAGCGCGTTGGCGTCGGCCTCCACGGAGCCGGGGAACCGTCCGTGGACGCTGTCGTATTTCAGCAGCATCGCCAAGGCCTTCGGGTCGCCCAGATCGTTGATGGCCACGACGTCGAAGTCTTTCGGGCGGGACGCCAGCACCCGAAACGTAATCCGCCCGATTCGCCCAAAACCATTGATTCCCACTTTGACAGCAGCCACGACCGACTCCTTGAGTTCGACTTCGATTTCAACGTCTACGCTTGATTCGCTGTTTTCTGGCGGAATTGTACAGAAGCCAAATACGACCGACAACCGTGACCAAGGGCCGGCGACACACGGCACAATTCGCTGTGCACTCCGCGACGGCTTTAGCATCGGGTTCAAGGGTCCGGCGATAGCCAGACGATAGCTAGGAGGCTTGCAGAAATGGCTTGCAGATCGTTCAAACTGCCCTGCGCGGGCCAAGTTTTCGGACACCCCAGACATGAACAGCCGAAATCTAGAGCGATTCGTCGCCGGAATTTGGGAACAGCTCGCGCTGGCCGACGCCGATCTCGCTGCTCTTGAGCACGGACTTTTCAACGCAGACCTGGCAAGCCGCATATTGCTCACAATCCACAGAATCGAGAAAAGCTGCCAGCCATTCGGCTTGATGGGTATCAGGTCGATCGCGAATGCCGCCGCAAGCGTCGTCGAGCGCATACGCGACGGGTTGCTATCCATCACCCCGGAGGCCGTCTTACTGCTTCGGGAAGCGAATGCGGAGATGAAGGAGCTCGCGGGATGGGTCGAAGCGACCGGCGCCGAGCCCGGCGCTATGAACATTGATGTCGTGGCGCGGCTTGACCGATTGGCTGGTAGCAATCGACCGCCGATCGCAACAGGCAATGACGCTTCCGGCAATCGGGTGCTCGTCGTCGACAGTTCGTTGTTCTTTCGGCAACTGCTGACCGTTGCTCTCGAAGGCCAGAGGTACGTCGTCACAGCCGTCGACAGCGCCGTTGCGGCCGTCAATCTATTCGAAGAGGGCAAATCATTTCACGCCGTCGTTTCCGAAATCGATCTCCGGGAAATGACCGGCTACGAGCTTGCAAAATGGTTGCGGAATTGCCCGGGCGCACAGCAGACGCCGTTGATTGCAATGACCGCACCGGCGTCTGCCGCAAATCAATCACGCGCCCTGAGTGCAGGCTTCGATCGCGTCCTAACCAAGTTCAAGGCGCGCCAGCTCTACCACGCAATGGAAGAAATGTTGGGACCGACAGAAGCGATGGCAGAACGAATGTGTGCATAGCCGTGTTGATATTGATCTGGTCGCCGCATACCGGCCCTACGGTTCTGTCGTGCAAGCAGACGCGACGATGCGACAACAAAGTGACCGGGTTCTCGAGTGATAAAAAACACTGGCGAGACGCCAGTGGCACCCCCGCGAGCTGAATATTGATCTGGTCGCCGCCGACCGGCAGTCGTAACATCGCAGGCTGAACCCAAGGAGCCGAGCATGCGCATCGCGTTCTACGAGGACGACTCGGCAACCCACCTTGGGCCCATCGCTCTCTTGCGGCCGGTCTTCGAGCTGGTCTGCGGCCAGTTTTCACTTCGAGAAAGGCTGCTGCGCCGGTTTGACGTCAGCGAGTGGGGCGTCTTCGTGCGGCCGGAGCTTGCCGAAACGTATCACGAGCTCCATCCCGCCGCGCGCGTCAACAAGCTGCGATGGCTTGGCGACGGCACGACGCTGCTCGTCAACGGCCGTTGGCTGCCTGCGTTCGAATCGCTGTCCCGTTTGAGCTTATCGCACAATGAGGTCGGCCTATGGGGCGATCAGGTGGTGGCGCTCGCTCTCGACCCCGACGAGGCAGCATTGCTATCCACGCACGGTTGGGACATGGCCGTCTCGCAATTGGCTCGCTTGCGAAAACCCAGGACGTTGAACGGAACAATGATTGCGCGTCCGTGGGACCTTGTGAATCATAACCCCAAGCAGTTGGAAGATGATTTTCGGCTTGTCGGACCACTGGTCGGACGAGACTTCGGGCCTCACGTCGCAGTGCTGGGGCCCGCACACGCCATCCACGTCGATCCCACCGCCGTCATCGATCCTTTTGTGGTGATTGACGCCCGCAGCGGTCCGGTCTCCATTGGACCGCGTGCCGCTATTCGCTCGTTCACGGCGATCGAAGGTCCGTGCCACGTCGGACACGACTCGCAACTTTTCCGCGCTCACGTCCGTGGCGGAACAACCATCGGCCCGGTCTGCCGCGTGGGAGGGGAGATCGAAGCCTCGATTCTTCACAGTCACGTCAACAAGTATCACACCGGCTTCCTCGGACACAGCTACATTTGTCCGTGGGTCAACCTGGGCGCGCTGACGACAAACAGCGATCTCAAGAACGATTACTCCGCGGTCCGAGTTCCCCTCGACGGCGAACTCGTCGAAACGGGAATGACCAAGGTCGGCTGCTTCATCGGCGATCACACCAAAACGGCCCTTGGCAGCCTGTTCAACACGGGCACGTCGGTGGGTGTGCTCTCGATGGTCTTGCCCGGCGGGGAGCTCTTGCCCAAGTACATACCGTCCTTTTCCAGCGTCTGGCATGGCGAGCTGAGCGAAGGCTGGGACATCGAGCGGGCCCTCGAGACGGCACGAGTCGCAATGTCCCGGCGCGATTGCGAACTGACGCCGGCGATGGAACGGCTGCTGCGGCGCGTGTACGACGAAACCGACGAAGAACGCCGCTCGGCGATCGAGCACTTTCGCGACAAGCGGGCCAATCGCTCGAAAATGCCGATCGGCTGATCACCCCACGTTCGGCTCACTCGACGCATGGCGTCCGCTCATTTCGGCGCTGCGGGTCCGCCCCCGCTATTGGTGACGCGTCGCGAGCGCGGGCGAATAAATCCCACGCAAAAACAAGCGATCATCAGGCCCCAGAACACCCAGAATGCCGGATGCTGCCAGTCGTGGAAGTTGAGACGATGCGGGTTCTCTTCCGTATTGAACCCCCAGTCGGCAAGAAGCTTGCCGCCGATGACGAACACGAGCAAATAGGCGGCCAGCTCGAAACGGGGGAATTTTTCCAGCAGGCGGATGAACACCACGGCTGCGAATCGCATCAGCACCACTCCCAGCAGCCCGCCGGTGATCACCACCCAAAGCTTGGGGTGGGTGGATTCCGCCGGATGTCCGGCAGGCGGGCTTCCCACCAGGGCAATTGCCGCGAGAATCGAATCGACCGCGAACGCAATGTCGGTCAGCTCGATGACGAGCACGGTGGGCCAAAAACGGGCATATGGCTGCCGCGGATGTGACTCGGCGACTTCCTCCATGAGCGGCACCGGAACCCGCTCTCTCAACTCGGCCAACTCTTCCTCAGGCGTAATGGGTTGTCCTGTGTCAGGATCGACGAGAGCAAGTTCGCCACCAGCGTCGGCGATCAATTCCGCGTCCGACTCTTCGCGGGTCTCGAAGAAAAGATGCTTCACCGCGATGTAACACAGATAGCCGCCGCCGAGCAGCTTCACAAATTTCCATTGCAGCAAGAAGCTGGCAGCGCCGATCGCCAGAATGCGAAAGGCAAAGGCCCCTACCAGTCCATACGTCAGCGCCTTGGGCTGTTGCGACTTGGGCAACCGTTTTGCCAACAGCCCCAGCACCAGCGCGTTGTCGATCGAAAGGACGCCCTCCAGCAGAACGAGCAGACCTACGACGCCCAAATCGGCCCAACCCACTTCCTGTCCAAAAATCACGGCGAACATGAAATCGATCGTCTCCGAATGATGTTCCGAGAAGGCGCGGTTGTCGTCGGCAAAATCGAAGGTATGTCGCTCAAGAAATGTTTGCAACCGTGCGAAAGCTCTCATTCAGCGTCCCACTGTTGACGAGTCGCAATCGCTCGTGGAAGCTAGAGCACGCTTTTGCATCGTGACGCGACGCGTTCTCAATCCAAACCTATTCCATTCGTCGGGGGACTGTGGCGTGCACCCCACTTCGATTGCCGGCCCCCGCGAGGGTCTCCAGCTTATCGACGTCGTCGGCGTCGTCGTGTACCTGCTGATCACCGCCGCGATTGTCGTCTGGTCTTCGCGTCGCCAGGCGACGACTGAAGATTTCTTTCTCGGCGGCCGACGCATGCCCTGGGCGGCCGTCGGGCTGAGTCTGCTGGCCACCTTGATGTCCAGCATCTCGTACATGGGCGTGCCGGGCGAGATGATCTCCAACGGCATCACAATGTTTGCGCAGTACCTTTCGTTGCCCTTCAGCATGCTTGTCGTGCTGGTGGTTTGGGTGCCGTTTTTCATGCGTTTGAGGTTGACCAGCGCGTATGAGTATCTGGAGCGGCGATTCGATTATCGCGCGCGACTTCTCGGCGGGCTGCTGTTTCTGTTGTTGCGGTTCGGATGGATGTCGATGGTGATGTACGTCGGATCGCTGGCTCTGACGCAAATGACGGAGTCGCTCGTTCCCGTGGACCAGATCGACCCGCTTGCGAGTTGGCTGACATCCGACGCCGGCGACTCGGTGGCACTCCGCTCGACTCTGCTGTACTGGGTGATTGGAGCGGTCGGCGTGATGGCGACCATCTACACCTGCGCGGGCGGATTTCGGGCCGCCATCTGGAACGACGTCCTGCAGGCACTCATGCTGCTGGGTGGAACGGTGGTCACCCTGGGCTACGTGATGTGGACCACCGGCACCGGCCCGGTCGATTGGTGGGAGATCGCATCGCGGCATTCCGCCGGGCATACACATCCGAAATGGTTCAGTTTCGATGTGACCGAGCGAATGACGGTCTTCACCGCCGCCTGCTTGAGCTTTTTTTGGACCATTTGCACGCACGGTTCCGACCAGGTCGCGCTGCAGCGATACTTCTCGACGACGTCGCTGTCATCAGCTCGCCGCAGCTACATCGTCAATGCGGTGGCTGATTTGACGATCGGTTCTCTGCTGGCACTGTGTGGCCTGGCCCTCTTGGCGTTTTATCTGCAGCATCCGACATTTCTTCCAGACGGAATGCTGACGCCGGAGGATGGCCGGGTCGTTGTCACAGGCGGCGATCGGATCCTGCCCTACTTCTTCGCGCACCAGCTTCCGGCGGGAATTGGCGGCGTCATTTTGGCGGTCCTATTGTGCGACGCCATGCAGACTCTCGTCTCCGGCGTCAACAGCATCAGTGCCGTTTTTACCACCGATGTCTTCAGTCGGTGCTACCCGGATGGACGGCGCTGGATGAGCGATTTGAATCTGGCGCGGACGCTGACAGTGGTCGTCGGCCTGATCGTGACAGCGCTGGGGATTGCCGTTGCCTACCAGATCCAGCGGTCCAATCGAAACATCATCGACATGATGGCCCCCGCGTTCAACATGTTCCTCGGTCCGCTGGCCTCGCTGTTTCTGATCGGCATGTTTCTAAGCTGCAAGGCGCGCACGGCACTGTTTGCCGCCTTGTGCAGCCTGGCGATCTCGTTCGTCTGGAGCTATTGGAAGGAGCTGTTCGGGACCGACTATCAACCCAGCATCACGCTGACGACGGCCGTCCCTTATCTCGCGGGATTCTTGATCGCCGCAATCTTGTCGTTTGTTCTCAACGACCGCGCAGACGACCCGGGGCGGGACTACATGTGGCGGGCCGTCATGCGTCGCAGTCCCGAGGTCGAGAACGCTCCGACGAATGCTTCCCACGGAACGCAACCGTGAACCCCCAGCGACCAACTCATCGCGTCGTCATTGTCGGAGGCGGGTTTGGAGGACTCAATCTGGCGCGACGTCTCGCGCGAAGTCCCGTCGACGTCGTTTTGATCGATAGACGGAACTTCCATCTCTTTCAGCCCCTGTTGTTTCAGGTGGCAACGGGGGCCCTTTCGCCGGCGAACATTGCCGCCCCTTTGCGCAGCATTCTCAGAGGCCAGCGCAATACCGCGGTGAGACAGGGCGAGGTCGCCGACATCGACGTCGCACGGCGGGAAGTCGTACTCCGCGAGGGCGCTCGCGTGCTCTACGATACGCTGGTCGTGGCCAGCGGCGTGCGTCACAGTTATTTTGGCAACGACCAATGGGAGCCCAACGCGCCGGGACTCAAGAGCATTGAAGACGCGACCGAGATTCGGCGACGCGTGCTTTCGGCATTCGAGGCCGCCGAGCAGGAGTCCTCGCCGGAGAACCGTGCCGCCTGCCTGACGTTCATCATCGTCGGGGGCGGGCCGACGGGCGTCGAAATGGCCGGGGCATTGGCCGAGCTCTCCCGACACACGCTCGAGCAGGAGTTTCGCACGATTAAGACATCGGAAGCGAGAATCCTGCTCGTCGAAGGACTGGACCGCGTGCTGCCAACGTATCCGCCGAGCCTTTCGCAAAAGGCGCTGAAATCGCTCGAACGGTTGGGCGTCAGCGTGCAGTTGCGAACGAAGATCATCGACGTCGATGCCGGCGGCGCCACGATCGAGACGGACTCGCAGCGCGAACACATTGCCGCCCGGACGGTGATTTGGGCCGCCGGAGTGCAGGCCTCGCCCTTGGGACGTGCAATCGCAGAGAAGACGAAGACGGAACTCGACCGCAACGGGCGGCTCGTAGTGAATTCCGATCTCACGGTCCCGGGACATCCGGAAATTTTTGTGATCGGCGACCTCGCGTGCTTTCGCCAAGCCGATGGCCGCCCGCTGCCGGGAGTCGCGCCCGTCGCCATTCAGCAAGGCCGTTTCGTCGCGCGAGCCATCGCGCGGCGACTACGCGGGCAGCCCGTCGGATCGTTTCGCTACCGTGACATGGGCAACCTGGCGACGATCGGCCGGTCAGCAGCCGTCGCCGATTTCGGCTGGCTGCGCTTCAGCGGTTTTTTGGCCTGGTTCTTGTGGCTGGTGATTCACTTGATGAACTTGATCATGTTTCAAAACCGGTTGCTGGTATTGATCCAATGGGCGTGGAACTACTTCACGTACAACCGCAGCGCGCGGCTCATCACAGGGCCGACCGAGAGTTTTCCTCCGCCCGCGCCCGCCCCGTCGCCCAACGATCCTCAAACCCGGTCGTCAGCATGAACTGGCCATCGACCTGAAAAGCAGCGTCTCGAGGCAGACTTGAACCGCTCTGTTGGGGCGGCTATGGTTGCCACAACAACAAATTGCCCCTCGCGCAACGTCTCTCACCAAGCGCATGAGCATGGTTGCCGGATTAACGATGCCCGACACGCAAGAAGATCCTGTCGTCAAAACTTCGCGGCGTGAAGCAGCCGTCGCCTTGTTGCTGTGGCTGGCGGCAATGACTTACACCGTCGGCTACTGCACCTGGTACGGCTACGGCGGCAAGGCGGCAGAGCTGAAGTTCGTGCTCGGTTTTCCCGACTGGGTTTTCTGGGGCATCATGGTGCCGTGGACGTTTTTTACGATTGTGTCGTGGTTCTACGCGTTCGTGTTTATGAGCGACGCGTCGTTGGAAGAGCCGGCCGAAGCTCCGGTGTCAGACCCCGAGCCAGAGGGGCCGCACGATGCCGGGTAGCCTGCACGCCGCCGGTTACGGCACGATGGTCGCGCTGGTCGTCTTTCTCATCGGCAGCGTCTGGCTGGGAACGCTCGCGCAGCGATCGATCCGAGAAGGCTCGTTTCTCCAAGGATATTTCCTCGGCAACCGCGGCCTGGGAACTTGGGCACTGGCTCTGACCGCCACCGTGCAAAGCGGCGGCACGTTCATGGGCTACCCGTCGCTCGTGTATTCGTACGGGTGGATCGTCGCGCTTTGGATTGCCGGGTACATGGTGGTGCCGATCACCGGGTTCGGCGTCTTGGCCAAGCGGGTGGCACAATTGTCGCGACGGACGGGCGCCATCACGGTTCCCGACCTGTTTCGCGAGCGGTTCAACAGCCCGACAGCCGGGTTGATCTCTTCGCTGCTGATCCTGTTTGTCATGTCATTTATGATGGTTGCCCAGTTCAAGGCCGGCGCGACGATCATGAAGGTCGTATGGCCGGCTCAGGAGGCCGCCGCCGCGAGCGAGGCAACGCCGGCCGCCGTCGCGGAGGCCGACGAGACCAAGCCGATCGACTGGCTCTTTCTGTCGGGGTTGGCCATCTTCGCCGTGACGGTTGTGGGATACACCATGATCGGCGGATTTCTTGCGGCGGTCTGGACGGACCTGTTCCAGAGCGTGCTGATGTGGGTGGGCGTCATGATTCTGCTTGCACTGACGCTCTGGCACGTCGGAGGCATTGAAACCGCGACGCGGGGCGCCGTTGCGAAGACAGGCCCCGAATTCGCCGCCGGGCCCGGGTTTTCGCCCGACGGCCGCCACTTTCTCACAAGCGGCTTGGCGGCTTCGTTTTTCTTTCTCTGGGTCTACAGCGGAATCGCATCGCCGGCCGGCGTCGTTCGACTGATGGCATGCAAAGACACGCAGACCATCCGCCGCTCAATCTTCGCCTTGGCGGTTTACAACATGATGATCTACATCCCGCTGCTGATCATTTGCGTCGCGGCACGAAGCGTCCTGCCCACCTTGCAGGCGTCGGACGAGGTGGTGCCGCGCATGGCGCTTTGGACGACGCAGGACATGCGCGGCGGATCGCTGATCGCGGGGTTGGTGCTCGTGGCCCCTTTCGGCGCCGTCATGGCAACGGTCAGTGCGTATCTGGTGGTGATTGCCTCCGGAATTGTTCACGACGTATACCAGCGGTTCTTGCGACCCGAGGCCGGAGTGAGAGAAATTCGCGTCGTGACTT
>JBBDVZ010000280.1:0-26261 GCA_040903115.1 Planctomycetaceae bacterium | reverse complement strand
TGGGTCCCATTACGTCGAGTACGCGATGATCCGCAACGTCCTGCTACTGGCCGATCCGTTGTCGTTTTGGCAATACTTCGACTGGTGGGCCCGGGGCTTTTCGTTCGACACCGCCATCCACGCCGGACCACAGTTGGGAGCTTGGGGCTATGCGATGCGGGCGGTCGAGTTCGCCAGCTTCTCCCTTTGCGGGATCGTCGTCATGGCGATGCCATTCGCCCGATCTGGACGAGTTGCGATACCAACAGCCTGATCGTCTGATGGTGTTAACGAACAGGGGGCATGAGCGAGAGGGGATGCGTAATCGGCACCAGAAACGGGCTGCGACTTGCGCTCGAAGCAACTCCACGCCGAGGCAATCGAACCGCGTATTTCCCGAGGGATTTGGATCACAAACTTTACATAACAGACATTATCGGACGTTGGGTTCCCGGCGATTTTGCCGCGTCGTGGCTCGGCTCGCATGCCTGCGGCATCGCGGCTAAACGGACCATGTGAACGCCGGTTGGCGATCATTCGGTCGTCCGCGTTCCGTGTTCCGCGTTCCGTGTTCCGCGTTCCGCGTTCTCTTCGTAGACGCCGATGCGGCGGAACTTCTCGTAGCGGCGTTCGACCAGCGCGTCGGCGCTGAACGCATCGAGGTTCTTGAGATTCCTGACGAGTGCCGCCTTGAGCGTGGCGGCCATTTGGCGATGGTCGCGATGTGCCCCGCCCAGCGGTTCGGGAATGATCTCGTCGACCACCCCCAGCTCCAGCAGATGCCTGCTGGTAAACTTGAGCGCCCGGGCCGCCAGGTCGGCGTGTTGCACGTGCTTCCAAAGGATGCCGGCACACCCTTCCGGGCTGATGACCGAGTAGTACGCGTGCTGCAAGATGGCAATGTGATCGCCAATGCCGATGCCCAAAGCGCCGCCGGAGCCCCCCTCGCCAATCACCACGCAAACGATGGGCGTCCGCAGCCGCGACATCTCCCGCAAGTTGACGGCGATGTAATATGCCTGCCCGCGTTCCTCGGCCCCAACCCCGGGATATGCACCCGGGGTGTCGATCAGGCAGACAATGGGCAGCGAAAACTTGGCTGCCATGGTCATCTTGTCCAAAGCCTTGCGATACCCCTCGGGATGGGCGCAGCCGTAAAAGCATTCGTTGCGCTCCTTCAGCGTGCGTCCCTTTTGCTGCGCGACGAGCATCACCTTGCGGTCATCGAGCTTTGCGAACCCGGTGAGGATGGCGCGGTCGTCGCCGAACGATTTGTCGCCGTGCAGTTCGACGAACTCCTCGAAGACCAGTTCGATGTAGTCGGGCGCTTGTGGCCGCTCGGGATGCCGCGCGACCTTCACCACGTCCCACGGATCGAGGTTCTCGAACACTTCGCGCTTCATCCGGGCGATCTGCACGCGCATCTCGCGGATCGCGTCTTTGGTGTTGGCACTGGGCGACGGCTGCGCTTCGAGAACTTTCAGTTGCTCTTCAAGTTCATAAATGGGCCGTTCGAACGGAAGCTGGTGAATTGGTGGCATCAGGTCGCGACGATTCCTTTTTTAGTGCGACATGGATATAGCAGGCTCAGACAACGGGCGGCAGGTCGTCCATCAACGGCAGTTCCTCCTTGGGTTTCTTCTCGGTTTTAATCGGCGGCAATTCTTCCATGAGAGGCACGGCGGCGGCGGCGGCGGCGGCGGGCGCGCTGCGGGCCGCCGGCGAACTCTGCGGCGCACGCGATTGAGGCGCGCCGGCCGGTTGTTGTTGCGCTGGCATCACGGGTGCGCCGTGCGCCGCCGGGCCCGCCGGTGACATCGGATACGGCGCGTGCTGAAATGGCGGGGCCGCACCTTGCGGATAGGGCGCCACGCCCGGCGGATACGGATACGGCATGCCGGGTGCATACTGCGGCGGCGGGTAACCCGGTTGAGGTTGGTATTGCGGCGGCATCGGATAAGGCGGCTGCGGATAACCCGCGGGTGGATAGTACTGCGGGTATCCCGGCGGCCCCATCGGCGGCGGATAGCCCATGGGTGGCTGCGGGTAAAATGGCGCAGGGGCAGGAGCGGGTTGTGCCGCCGCCGGTTGAGCGACAGCCGGCGGAGCCGTTGGCTTTTGTTCCACAGTTCCCGCCCCCTTCCCCGGGGCGGGCTTTGCGACTGGCCGGGCGGGGGCGGGGGCGGGGGGTTCGGTGGTCTTGGTTGGTTTCGCGGGGTTGGGGTCCTTTGATCGCAGCTCGCTGCGGAGTGCGTCGGACCGGCTGTCAAGGCGGTGCGCTTTGTCGAGGATTTGCAGTTGCTTTTCGTGGGCTTCTTTTTTCCGTTGGTCTTCGAGTTCCTTGGGATCGACTTTGAACATTTTGACGTTGCGGATCTCCGACGCCAGTTCCATCACGCTCTGCTGCCTGTCCTTGGGTTTCTTTTTCAACATCTTGGCCACCAGCGCGTCCATTTCCGGGGCGACGTTGGGGTTTAATTCGGAGGCCAAAGGCGGGACATTGCGAACGTGTTTGACCAGGAGGTCGCCCGGCGACGACCCGAAGAATGGAGGCACGCCGGTCAGCGCTTCGAAGATGGTAATGCCCAGGCTGTAGATGTCGGTCTGCGGCGACACAACCTGCTTCATGACTGTTTCGGGCGCGATGTACGTCCGTGTTCCCTGGATGATCTTTTGCTTGCCGGCGAACGCCTTCGCAATGCCCCGGGCGTATCCGCAGCACAGCGAAAAGTCGATGAGCCGCACTTCCGACGACTTGTTGCAGAGGATGTTGTCCGGCTTGATGTCCCGGTGCACCCAGCCCTTCTCGTGAATGTATGCCAAACCCAGACAAATTTGCTCGATGAGCTTGCGCAGCCTGGCCTGCAATTCGGCGATGTTGGCCCCGATTTGCGCCTTGAGGTTCGGGGCCGGGAAGTAATCCATGAGCATGTAGGCGTGCTTTTTGGTGAACACGACCTCCTGGCAGCGAATGATGCTCGGGTGCTCGAGCGTTTTGGCGACTTTCGTCTCATGCTTGAAGACGCTGCGCTGCTCGGAATCCGTGAAGGCTTCCTTGAGCATCAGCTTCATCGCCAGGTGGTTGGTGCCGCCCTTGGCAATCGCCTCCCAAATCTGCGTGTAGTTGCCGGTCGCCACGCAGTTCAGAAGCTGATAGTTGTCGATGATGTATTCGTCGTCTGCCACGGTGTCACTTCCCTGGCGAAGTGAAGCATACGGTGTGAAAGGCCGCCCCTAACCGGGCGGCGTACCGTTTCAATTATAGTGCAAACCGCCGCGCGAATGCCAAAGAGACATGGAACTCCTTTACCGGAAAATCGGCGGTGAGAGCGGGAAGGCGTGACGCGGGGACGCGGAGACGGGGAGACGCGGGGACACTCCACCGGACAGCATTTGGCCTGCCCGGCCCTGAGCTGGTCGCCCTACCCCCCCTTGCTTGCGCTCTGACCTTCTGTGATGATGTTGAGTGCTGCGTCAATTATCTGCCTCGCGATATTGGAGGTCACTTCGTGCATACCGCATTTGCTGGCTTGTTGATGGCCCCGCTCTTTGCTGCGGCACTCGGCGACGGGGCTTTTGAACTTCGCTATCGCGGACACCTGGCGCCGGTCGAGCGCGATGGCGCGGGCGAGCCTGTGCGTCGATTCGAAACGTACTGCCTCACGACGGCCAAAGGCGACGGCTCGCGCAAGCTCGCATTCGTGGTGCGCGAAGAAGGCAGCGGAGACGGTTGGTCTTGGCCCGAGCGGTTTGATCAGATGCAATTGGCTGCCGGCAATCGGCCAAGCAACAAAGCCCGGATGCAGATTCTGCACGATCTCGACGGCACCCCCCACCCGGTTGCACTCAGCCGGCCGTTGTTCGAGTTTGCCGACAAGCTCGACGCCGGCGCGAAATGGACCGAGGGCCAGTCGACCTACGAGGTGACCGGTTCG
Source organism: Planctomycetaceae bacterium (assembly GCA_040903115.1). GTDB lineage: Bacteria > Planctomycetota > Planctomycetia > Planctomycetales > Planctomycetaceae > JBBDVZ01. Next base: position 22,347 of record JBBDVZ010000280.1, on the reverse strand, counting down.
ACGAAAGTCGGCCTGCGCGAATGTTGGCAGATTGCCGTTTCCACCAGCTTCGGCCGCAACCAGACCCTGCAAGTCGACAAGCAGGACAAGCTCGTCGTTGCCGACCAGCGGCGGCTGACGCTAGGACAAGGCAAGCCGTTTTTATTGACGATGGAGCTCGTATCGGCCGACGCGGCCGACGCCAAGCGCCTGGCTTTGCTCGAGCCTCCGCTCGAGACCCTTTTGGCCCTCAAGCAGAATCTCAAACGGGCCGAGAATGAAACCAATCCGCAATTGAGCGACGAGCAGCTCAAGCAGGCGGCCGACGTCGTCGAGCCGCTCGTCAAGCAGGCGGAGTCGACCCCCTTCTCCGCGTTGGCCGCGACCATCGCCCACGATGTCTCATCGCAGCGCAAGCGCGGCGACGAATTGACCAAGCTGGCCAAGGCCTATGTCGGTCAACCCGCGGCCCAACTCGATTTGAAATCGCTCGACGGCAAAGCGCTGGGCGCCGAGTCGAACGCGAGCAAGATCGTCGTGCTGCACTTCTGGAATTACAACGACGACCCGCTGGTGGAACCCTACGGGCAGGTCGGCTATCTCGAGTTCCTGCACAACCGACGCGGCAAGCTCGGCGTGAACGTTTACGGCGTTGCCGTCGACGCTCGATTGGCCGACGATAAATCGGTCGGCGCCGCCCGCCGCGACATCCGCAAGCTGCAACAGTTTATGAACCTGACGTACCCGATCGCGACCGACGACGGAAAAGTGCTGCCCAAGTTCGGCGACCCTCGGCGCGTCGGAGCCAGGCTGCCCTTATGGGTGGTCATCGACCACGACGGTAAGATCGCTCACTACCACGCCGGCTTTTACGACATCAAGCCGGACGAAGGCTTGAAGGAGCTCGACAACGTCGTCGTCGAGCTGATCCGCAAGAAACGCGCTGCCGAGCCGGCGAAGTAAGCCGCGTTCGCCGGCTCGGCTGAAAAGCCCCCCTGCCCGGTTGCCTGCTCATTCGCGCGAATGCGCGACCTCGTTCACAAAGTGCGCGTCTTGAGGATTGCCGTACCGTTCGGGTGACGCCAAAAAGCGACGCCGGTTGTCCGACGACGAGAGCAGGTACAGCCGGTCGCCGTAGAACGCTGCATAATGGATGTCGCCGGCCTCGTTCCGATTTTCAGCGGTCAAACAAATCGGATCGCGTCCGCGAAACTTCGGTGCGTAGCGGTCCGGGTTGGCTCGAAAGAGGTCCAGCTCGCGCGCATCGACGAAATGATAGACGACCTTCTCGTATCCCCACGCCAGCTTGGGGCATCCCTTTCGCCATACGCGGTCAAGGGTGATCGAGACCGGGCTGTAGCCGTCTAAACCGGGTGCGTCGCCCGAGTGTAACGGGCGGCTGCCGTTAGCGAACTTCGCTTGTGGAGCGAACCTGGCAGCGGCGGTGCGAATTCGCGCAACATAGTCGCTCGGTGTCGACCATCCGCCCGCGCTGAGCAGCACTTCGCCCTCGGGCGTCACCAGCATGTCGTAAGGATACGCCGGCACGCCGAAGCGTTCGGCGACTTCCGGCTGGTGGTCGACGTTGATTTTCGCACCCACGACGACAGTACCGAGCTGCGTCAGCACTTCGGGCGTGTTCAGCACGCTGTGTTCCATCTGCTGGCACGGGCCGCACCAGTCGGTGTAAAAGTGCAGCAGCAATGGCAGCTCGGCCGACTTAGCATCGCGCAGCGCGGCGGTAAAGTTCTGATGCCAGCCTTGGTTCGGTTCGCCGCCCATGACCGTAACGGCGATTCCTTCGATGAACGCAACAAATGCAATGAGCGTGGTTTTCATGGGTCATCGCCTTTCTAGGTTGGTGATGGGAAGTGCTTGATTGAAGACGATGTGTCCGTCGCGCGACAAATGACCTTCGGCGATCAGCTTGTGCGCGAGGGCCTTGTCGATCGCAGCCTGTTCGGCCGGAGCGCTATCGGGCAGCGCGGCGAACTCGGCCAGCACTTTGTTGGCGATCGCCAGGATTTGCCGTTCGAGTTCCACGCGGCTTTCCGCCAATCCGTCGCGAACGCCGCGCACGACTTTGCCGCGCGACATGCCGAACCCGTCTGCTGTCACCCAGGCCGGCGTGCCAACCGACCAGTTGTCGTTCGGCAGCCCGAAGCGGGTTTTCTTAAGCGTCAAGGCAGCTCCGTCATCGTGCGATTGCAGCTCGAAATCGAAGGCCACCCAAAGGTTTCGGCGGGTGCCCATTTCGATGAGGGTGGGTCCGCAGACCGCGGTGCCCGGACGGCCCGCAAGCGAAATGCGACCGATCGTCACCCGCACGTCTTTCAGAGCGAGCCAGAGGGTCAGTGAGCCGTCGACGGATTGCTCGAGCAGAGTCGTGCCGGCTTCACCGACATATTGCAGGCCGCTGAGCGTGACGAGGAACCGATGTCCGGAACAGTCGGTGTATCGCTGCATGTCGGGCACGCGTCCCGACAGCTTGAAACCGTCGCCCACGCGCTTGACGTCGGACGCGTCGGCGGCGGCAATCGGCGCGAGCGCCGCCGTCAACAGCAGGAGCCGGAAGCTGGGCCAAGTACACATTTTCTCCCCCCTTTTCGTCAGCTAAGACGCATCGAACCCAATTCGCGTCAAACGACGCGAACCGAAAACAACGCGGCTTGCAGGTACCTAGGTCGAAACGCGTGCGTCGAGTGCGCACGGCGATTTGCGGTCCCGTGACCGCAGTCTGGGAACACCTCATCGGACTGGCATTCGGCAGCCTGGCGATCTCACGGCGAGACCCATGGCTTTGCGTCCCCGCCTCGCGACGGGTTTGCCTTTGTCGTGCTCACCCGCAGAGGTCGTTCGACCTGGATGGGTGAGAAAACCGCGTCCGAGCCGCCGTCGTATACGCCGGTGACGGGCGCGGATGTGACCCTGAAATGGAACGATCCGGCTGCGATGTCATCGCACCCGGATCGAGATGCAGAACTGCGTTCGTATGAGATGAAATCGACTGAATACTCGAAGAAGTGGAAATTCGTTCGGGAAGGGCGATGAGGCGGCCTGTGGCACGCGTTGCCGCCGACACGAAGGCCGGAAGCAGACCAACCCGCAGCGCATGAGGAAGCGGGCCACGCGACCTCTCCTGTTATCGAGCTCCAACAAAGCGACATCAAAGCAGCGCTTTGCGAAACGCCGCGCTTTTGACGCCGGTTTGTTGAGAACTCTTCAGAACCCTTCGGCAGCCTGGCGATCTCACGGTGAGACCCATGGCTTTGCGTCCCCGCCTCGCGACGGGTTTGCCATTATCGAGGTCACTCTGGCGGGAGTGGCCCGTGAGGGGAGTTTCTTCAGACAGGAACTTTTGATGTGTTCGATGTGTCTTGAAAGCCGCTGGCGCTTCGATGGTCGCCTTCGGCCGTCATCGAAAGCGTACCTTCCGAGAGGCCGGAGTGCGCTGAGAAAATTCGGAGCCGACAGGATTTTTGGGCGCGGCTGCCGATGTTGAAATTTTTCATCGCAGCGCCGAGTCGAGCGCCTGCGGCCAACGCGCCCTGCCCCCCTGCCCCGTTGCCTGGCCTGCGCGGAGTTTCGCGATCGTTATACCGGCCGCACCTGGTTCACCCGCACGCGCCAGCGATGGTTGCATTTGGGGCAGCGAAACAACAGTTGCGGCTCGCCTGCGCCGAAACTGTTCTTGCTCTTGTTCAGATCGACAAAGTGCTTCTTGACATAGCCGCCGGACGAAGTGGCTTCCATGGTGGCGGTGTGGCCGCAGGCCTTGTTGGGACATTTCATTCGATATTGTGTCACGAGGGCGGCTCCCTACTGCAACGAGGCCCCTGACGGGCCTGTCTCACCGACGTTGTCGACCCGGTGCCACGATGCAGTGGAGCGTGGCGACGGATGCTCAGCTCGGCGCCGGCCTCGTGACATCATCGAGACCGTTGAAGCGGCTCGAGCTCATAGTTCTGCAATTTCCGGCGAAGCGATCTCGGAGTGATCGAGTTGGCTCAATTGCGCTTTCTGTTCGACCCTCTTTTTTCGACGTTGGCGCTTTTCGTCGGCCTTTTGTTTCTTCTCCATCTCACGTTGTCGCTTGGCGTACGTGTTCTGCTGCTTCGCCATTGTCTCTCCTGTTCTGATGGACTGCGAACCTGATGGGTCTGAGCTGCGTCATCGCTCTCGAACCGCCGGGTTATTTCGGGCGACGCAAACGCAGCCGCTGGCCGTCGACCGTCTCGAGGGCATCGAGAGTTCGATTGCCGATTTTCTTGGCCGTTCGTTGTCCCACCAGCAGCACCGGTCGTCCCTCATGGTTGAAGACGGTGTCGCCGGTCCGGTGTCGGCCGCGGCGGAACTTCACGCGCCCTTCGCGCAGAATGATTCGCACGGCGACGTCGTCGGGACGATCGACCAATTGCTTTGAAAGCCGTGCGTAAGCAGTAGGAGTGATGGTCAACATCGATTAGTCCTTTCTCAAGAGAGCGGTCGTTTCTACAAGCAAGTGCAGTTGTCAAAGCGAATCCAGCAAGGCGACAACCCGGCGACGATCCTCGTTCGCGACGGACGTATCTGCGGCCGAGCGGGCTTCAGTGACCGATACCTGTCGCCCGGAAATCATCGATCCATTCAAGCGAGTGATCGCTTCGTCGGCGTCGTCCAGGTTCGACATATCGACAAATGCGAAGCCGCGCGAACGGCCCGAGGCGCGGTCGGTGAGTATCCGCACGCCCCGCACGCGGCCGTAGCGTTCGAAAGCCTGGCGAAGGTCGGTCTCCGTCGCGGCGTACGACAGGTTTCCGACGAAAATGTTTGTCATCCGGTTGTTGTCCTAAGAATTATGCTCAACCGGTGGGTCGTGAAAACCGGTCATGTGTATTGTTCGCATCAATTTGCGCGCGCCTGCGTCGTTGCACTCGCAGACAAGCGTGCGTCGCAGCGTCTGCATCCATGTGCAAGACGCCGGCGGCTACCGGTCCACGAAGACCGGACTGTCTGTTGGCCAGTGCCCACGGTGGAGATCGCCATGCGGCGACTTCGCGAACCGACACAAGCCAATGAGACGACGATGATAGAAGAGGCTCGACTCGAAGCGTGCGGAAAAGAGCGAGAATCGTGCTGCTTTCCGCTGTGGCGCGCTTGGAGAAACCAGCAGAAAAGCCCGCCTGAGAGTCGAAGCGAAACCGCGATCAGCGTCCTTCGGAAGTCGAAGACCGATCGATCCCTCAATCTACGTGCCAATTATACTCTTTATCGACACCCTTAGGGACCGGAAAATGGCCTCTGTTGTGTCACGCTTTGGTCATGGCCCCTAACGCATGCGTCACATTCAGCTTGCGTCGGTTGTTTTTTGCGGAATTGCGCGAGCACTTCACGAAAGCGCCGGAAATCCCGCCGGCGAGGATGGAGTGCCGCTCGACTACCGAGTAGGCTCATCCGGCTATCGGATCACTTCGCGCGCTTGGGTGGCACGGGCAGCTTGTCTGCCCGTGTTTTCGAACGTCGCTCGACACGCACTTGCAGCGAAAACAAGCGTCGGATGAGGGTTGCCGGCATTGAGTGGTGCACCGCTGGAAGTGATCACATGCCGTGTCAACATATGCTTCGAGATAGGCGTTCCGCCAAAACTCGGAGTCTTCGGGCGAAAGAATCTGCGGTTCCGTCAGCATGATTGCAGCTTCAGGATGGTGTTCATCGGCACAAAAATAGCCGGCGCATTTTTACGCAGCAGTTGGCCGTGCACGTCTTCGTGTCGAGCCAGAGTTGGTGGCAGCGGTTGTGCGGTTCGGTTTCCTCGGCAATAGCCGGCGCGATGACGAACGTCTGAGCCGGCGCGTAGAGTTCGTCGCGGAAGATGCCTTCGGCGAGGCTGGCCGGCGAGACGCGCGAGGGATGGTTCGCGTGCAGTAGGTTGCACGCCATCAGGGCGTCGGTCGTGTACTCGGAACAATGGATCCCTTCCGCACGCTGGCCGGTGAGGTGGTGTTTGACGGCATACGGACGCCCCAATTCGCTTTCGAGGTGCTCGACGAACGCCCTGCCCTGCTCTTCGGTCATCGCCTGCTTCAAATGGGCGACGTGAATGACGTCCGGGTCCTGCGATTCGAGAAAGTCCTCCAGCGATTGCTTACGCACGCCTTTGCCGGGCATGCAGTCGTAAACGGTGGCCTTACCGTCTTCCACGACGACGGCCCCCACGTGCGTGTACGGGCCGCCGCCAAAAACTTTGATCGCCAGGCAGTCGCCGCGGCTGAAAATCAACGTCCCGGTTTGAGATTGCTCGGCGACCGTTTGAGCCGCCTGCTGGGCCGAATCGAACGATGCCACCGGCTCCGCCGCGACCGCCAGCGTGGCTGCCAACAGAAGTAACGACATCGGCTGCTCCGATGGATGAAGAGCTTCTCAACGTCGGCCTGCACGCTCCGGAATCATACGATCAGGTGCAGAAGGGGTCCAGATGGGGAACCACGAAGCCCTAAGCACGAATGTCGAAAGAAGGTCCAAAGCACGAAGCCCGAAGTTTTGGGCATTTGGACCTTCGGATTTCCTTCGTCATTCGAGCTTAGTGCTTCTTTCGTGCGGCTCACGTCGCAACGCGGCACAGGTAGCACTTGAGATAACTCGTTTCGAGACAGTGCACCGAAACCGGGTGGTCGGGGGCCTGGCCGCGGGCGGCGAGGATTTGCAGCGGACGATTGGCCTGCAGCGAGACTTTCGCCAGCACGCTTTCGAAGTCGTCGCGGCTCACCAGGCCCGAGCAACTGCACGTGACCAGCAAGCCCCCGGGCCCGAGGACGTCGAGGGCCATGCGGTTGAGGCTGAAGTAGCCGCGAAGGGCCTTGTTCAGTCCCGCGCGGTGCCGCGTCATCTTCGGCGGATCGAGGATGACCGTGTCGAATTTTTCGCCCGCCGCGGCGAGGCGTTCGAGGGCGTCGAAGACCTTGGCGTTCTCGAACCGAATCTTCGTCGCGACGTCGTTGAGGTCGGCATTCGCCCGTGCCATGGTGAGTCCCGGCTCGGAGACGTCGACGCCGAGGACATCTTTCGCCCCACCCCGCTTGAGCGCGGTCAAACCGAAAGCGCCGGTGTGGCAAAAGAGGTCGAGCACGCGATGTCCTCGAACGAGTTGGGCGACGGCGGCGCGGTTGTCGCGCTGGTCGAGATAAAAGCCGGTCTTCTGTCCTTCGACGACGTCGACGCCGAAACGCATGCCGTCTTCTTCGATAAACAGCGGCCGCGGCGGCTCTTTACCGGCGATCAGTCCGTCGGCCATGTCGAGCGACTCGCTCTCGCGGATGCCTTTTTCGGTCCGCAGCCAAATGCCCGCAGGCTGTAGCTTTTGCTCGAGCAGCTCGACGAGGGTTTCCCGATGTCCGGCCAGCGCGAGGCTGGTGAACTGCACGAGCAACCAATCGCCGTAGCGATCGACGATCAGCCCCGAGAGCCCGTCCGATTCGCTGTAGACCAATCGATAGGCGGCGTCGGGGCCGGCATCGGCAAACAACGCGCGTCGCATGGCGATGGCACGGTCGAGCTGCGTCGACCAGAAATCGCGGTCGAGGCGTGTCTCGCTGTTCCACGCGTAGAGTCGCACGCGAATCTGGCTGTGCGGATTGAACAACCCGCGGGCGATGAATTCGCCTTCGCCGGAAAACACGTCGACTTCGGCGCCGGGCTCGGGTGCGCCTTCAATGCGTTCCACCGCGCCGCCAAAAACCCACGGGTGCCGATTGAAGAACGGCTCGGCCCGCCGCGGCTTGAGGATCACTTTGGGCAAGGTTGGCATGGCGCACGCGGAGGACCAGGAAGCACGAAGCACGAATGTCTAAAGAAGGCCCAAAGCACTAAGCACGAAAGAGTTTGAGACTTTGGACATTCGGATTTCTTTCGTCATTCGTGCTTCGGATTTCCAGAAAAGGACACGCCCTCAGTCGACTACGTGCGTCCGCTACGAGGGCGCTTGCGCGCGGCGTTCGGCTTCGACTTCTTCGAGATAGGCGAGCAGCCGGTCGCGCTCGTTGGTCAAATGGCGGACCCGCAACAACGAGCGGACGCGCGTTTGCAGCTCGAGCCGATTGACCGGCTTGCTCAAAAAGTCGTCGCAGCCGGCGCGGACGGCCTTGGCAATATCGCCCTGCTCGTTGAGCGCGGTGACCATCAGGATGGGAATGTCGCGCGTTTCCTTTTGCCGCTTGAGCTGCTGGCAGACTTCGTACCCGCTGAGCTTGGGCATCATGATATCGAGCAGGATCAGGTCGGGCTCGAACTCGGCGACTTTTTGCAACGTCTCCTGCCCGTCGGCGGCGACGGCGATCTGGTACTTCTCGCCGGTGAGATAGACCTCGAGCAGCTCGCAGTTCTGCTGGTTGTCGTCGGCGATGAGTATTTTCGAAGGAGCCGTTGTCGAGAAATCTTTGCTCATGGTCGAAGTCCGTCCGTTGGCTTGAAGTGCCAGACAACCTGCGTCCCCATTATAGAAAACCTGACCGCACGACGATATCCCGCTGAGGATTGGCACGATTCGCCGCAGCGCTTGCGTGGCACTCTGCGACAAAAGCGGAGTGTCGGCGTCTAGGGCGCAGGTTTCAATTCCGACAGCGGCGGATAAATGTAGGCGCCGTTGATGCTCATTCCACCGATCGACGAACCGTTGTAGCGAGTGGGTATCGCCTGGGCGGGATAACGATCTCGAATCCTGATGGCTTCGCGAGCGATGGGGTCGGAAGAAGGTATCAGTTTAACTCGGAAAGGATCAATCCACTGACTTTTTCCGGCGCCCAGTATCCGCCGCACCTCCCCGTAGGCTACGTTGAGTTTACTTCGATCGATCTCATCGGACGCGGTGTAAAGAAACCATTCGTCGGACTCAGCGGGATTGATCCAGAATGCGGCAACGACTGAAGCGTATTCATCGAACTCTCGGACAAATTCGGCTCCCGCTTCGATTTGTTCGTTTACCAATAATTCTTGAGCCATTGGAGGACTCCATCAGTGTTGTCGTCAATCGCGCGAAAAAGCGCTTCTGCTTCGGATTGGGGCCACAGCCGGTAGCGACTGATCTCGGACCAATCCTTCGTAACCAGCCAATTATCTGCCAACCGCGCATTGCTGATGGTTACGGTGTCGCGTTCGGCGGACAACCCGGCAAGTTTAACCAATTCCTCAAGATCGTGCGTCCAGCATTTTTCTGCGTACTTCTTGTCCTGAAAAATTGCTCCGGTTCGTTCGACGTGGGCCAGGACACATGACTTCAAAGCACACTCAACGGAGTACCCTGCCAAGTAATAGGCGCCCGACCAGCATGATGCTGCAAGAAGCGCTCGTGCGTCTTCGGTTCGCTCATTCGACAATGCCTGGAGTTCAGTCCTATTCAACCGCCCACTCCTGAAGTATCAAGCTCAATCGTCGATAGATCAATCCCGAGCGCGACAAATCGCGGAGTCAATCTCCGAGGAAAACGAGCGGATGCTAACCCGGGCCATGACCGTAGATGTGCTGGATCGGCGTTTTGTGGCCCCAGGTGATGTCATCGACAGTGACGGAGAAAGCCGAGGCAATCGCCTTTCGCTCTTGGGGGCTGGGAGTCCAGCGGCCCAGCACGATGGCCGTTACGCGCGACTCGTCTAAGCCGCTGCGGTCGGCCAGTTCCTTGATTGTCATTTTGTGCGCTTTGCATAGCTCTTCGACGCTCAGGGTCATTTCTGAAAGTCCTCCTTCAGTCCGAACCGGTGATAACGCAGGTTGCGCGGATCGAGTGTGTGCCCCCAACTGATTTCGTCGGCCGATACGCCAAATGCCGCCGCAATTTTCTCGCGCTCGCGCGGGCTGGGGGTCCAGCGGCCGGTGGCAATGGCCTCGACCCGCTCGATGGGCAGGCTCGCGCGTTCGGCGATGTCTTCCACCGTCAATTCGGTTTGTTCGAACAGAACGTCGATCGTTTTCACGTCTGCGAAGTTCCTTCGCTTCAAGTTGTCTAGAGGGCACTTCAAAACCCCTCTCCCCTCGAGGGGAGAGTTCGGGAGAGGGGTGAAAACTTCGAGCGTCTCGACCCTCGACTCGACTGACTTCGGCGAGCTCAGTCGAGTCGAGCTCGCCGAAGTCCCCCAACCCCTCCCTGCGAGGGAGGGAAGTTTTCAAGCTGCGTCTAGCGATCTTGCAAGATCACGCGGCTGCTGACGACGGCGCCGCGGTCGTCCTTGACAGTGAGAAACCACGCGGTCGCGTTTACAGGCGGCGCGTCCGCGGTGACTCCTTCGCCATCGACCGGTCGCTCTCGCAGACGTCACCCGGCGTTCAATTGCCACGTCTTGAGCGCTTCAATCGGAAGGAACAGCATCAGGACATTCAGAAAGAGGTTGTCGCGGATCCAGAATAGTAGCACGAGCTCCGCAAACACGAGCAGGCCGATCGATCCCCACAAGCCGAGCCGCCGGGCCAGGAGAAATCCGATGCCGCAAAAAGCGATGTCGCCCATTGCGTTGGCGATTGAGTCGCCGAAATAGTCCAGTGAGGCAGTCGCTTCGCGATACCGCTCGATGACGAAGTTCGTGTTCTCGATGATTTCCCACGCCGCTTCAATAACAAGCGCCAGCCCCAGCCGCCACCCGGCCGCCAACCGCGGCGTCAGCCATGCAAACAGGCCGTACAGCAACAGGCCGTGAGAGATGTGCGTGATCGAGTAGGGGTCGGCAAGGTGCTGCGAGTTGTGCGAGGTCAACACCTCTCCCGACCACAGAGAGGTTCGATCGCACTGGCACCAGAAGACGCGCCCCTGCATTCGAAGCTGAGCCGCCGTGACGATGAGGATCAAGACGATCCCGAGCGACAGCCACGCGGTTGCGCGCCCAGTCGTCATGTGTTGCGGCCCCGCATCGCCGGCTTCGATGAGCGGTCTCGGCGCCTCGCTGTTATTCGCCGCCACCAGCATTCTCCTACTCGGCAACGCCTCCCAGCCGGAAGAATCGTAGTGCTTGCCGTGTTACAATGCGAGGGAGCTTTTATATCCGCGATGCGGATATGTCGGTACCGAGCGCGGGAGAACACTCGCATGTTGCGCCCATTGGCACTGCTTCTCGTATTGATGTCGCCTTGCGTGGCTGCCGCCGACCCTGCCGGCGCAACAGACGCCTCGCCGGACGGCTGGCAGGCGGCCTCTCCTCGCGACGAGATTCGGCCTGAGTTCTCCCGGGTCGCCGAGAACGGCGGTGGAAACTCCGCGCGGCTGGTGATCCAGTGCGATGATCGCCCGGGGCTCGACGGTTCGTGGACGCGAAAGTTTCCGGTTCATGGCGGCCGGTTCTACCAGTTCCGCGCATACCGGCGGGTCGAGCACGTTGCGAACCCTCAGCGGAGCTGTCCGGTCCGGCTCGTTTGGCTCGACGATGACGGCCAGCGAGTGCCTGACGACCGCCGAGTCGTCTCGCGGTATAACGACGGCGCGCCGCCCATGGCGGAAACCGAGCACCCTTCCGACAAGCCTGTCGACGCGAGCGGCTGGACGGAGGTGAGCCAAATCTATCAGGCGCCGCTGAAGGCGACCCAGGCATACGTCGAGCTGCACCTGATGTGGGCGCCCGGCGGCCGGGCCGAGTGGCGAGACGTCTCTCTCAAAGAGACCGAGGCGCCTGCAAGCCGCAAGGTGCGCCTGGCCACGATCCATTTTCGACCAGGGGGCAAAACTCCAGACGCCAATTGTCGAGCCTTTGCGCCGCTGATTAAAGAGGCGGCCGACAAAGGGGCCGACCTGGTCGTTCTGCCGGAGACGCTGACGTTCTATGGCAGCGACAAGACGCCGGTTGAAGTCGCCGAACCCATCCCCGGCCCATCCACCGACTACTTCGCGAGCCTCGCTCAGAAACACAACTTGTACCTGGTGGTGGGACTCTACGAGCGGGCCGATCACCTGGTTTACAACGTGGCTGTGTTGATCGGGCCGGACGGTAAGGTGGCGGGCAAGTACCGCAAGGTGACGTTGCCGGATGGAGAAGCCGACGTGGGGATTGCGCCCGGCAACGAATATCCGGTCTTCCAAACGCGGTTCGGATCAGTCGGCATGATGGTCTGCTACGACGGATTCTTTCCGGAAGTGGCGCGAGAGCTCTCGAACCGGGGAGCCGAGGTCATTGCCTGGCCCGTTTGGGGTTGCAGTCCCGATTTGGCCCGCGCGCGAGCGGTTGAGAATCACGTTTACGTCGTTAGCAGCACGTATACGGATGTGTCACTCAATTGGATGATCTCGGCCGTCTATGATCGCACGGGCGAAGTACTCTCGCAGGCGACCGAGTGGGGCACCGTGGCGATCACCGAAGTCGACTTGAGCCAACCGACGCGCTGGCGGAGCCTGGGAGACTTCAAGGCGCGAATTCCGCGACATAAGCCGTGAGAGGTTGCTTGGTGCCCGTCGTGTGTCATGCCCACAGCTTTGGGTGGGTGGGCATGCGTCTTAGGACATGGCCACGCAGAGCCGTGGCCATGGCACCCGGCGACAATCACCGCCGGGCCGACTGATTGACGTCGACACCGGGGTCGATCGCACCCGGCGCGTCCGGAACGCGGGACGCTGGGCTGCTGACCACGACCTCGCTCGCGGGGCGAAAGTACGGCGCATGCCAGACGCAGTAGTTGTAGTCGAAGTACGGGCAGCGCGGGCAACTGAACGGATATTGGCAGCAGTCGGGTCCGTGATACTGGAGACACGCGCAGAAGTCCTCGCAATCGACGGGAACTTCCGGCCCGCAACAGCAGCAGCCCCCGGCCATCGCGGCGGCAATCGCCACCACGAATGCCGCCAGTTGCTTGTGAATACCAACGCTCAACTCGCGACCCCCCAGTCTTCCACGAGCGGCAAGGGCGCAGCGTCGCCCGTAACCATCATCGTCAAGCGAATCGACAGAATTGAAGAATTCCGTAAATTCGGCCGAGGGATGTGCTGAAACTGCTTGAGGGGGAACACCGGGCTGCAACGCACCGGTCGCGGTCACCGCTTCGGATCGGCCGGCGACGTTTCTTTGAGTTTTTCGGCGAGAGTGTTTTCGTCGCCTGGAACGACACGGCCCGTCGGATCGACGACGAGCAGCGTTCCAACGGCCTCGAGTCCAAAATTCTCCTGAGTCTTAATCGTGTTGTCCAGCAGTACGGGAAACGGCAACTCCTTCCCGTTCCACTCAGCCTTCACGATCGGTTTCAAATGCCGGTCGAGATCGGCCATCGATTTCAATTTACCGTCCGGATCGAGACAAATTGAGACGATTTCGAACCGATCGCGATGTGCTTTGTGTGATTCGTAGAACTCCGTCAGCGCCGGCAGCGTCTTGCCCAAACACGGCGCACACCATGGCCCCCAGAGGTAAACGAGAACCCATTTGCCTTTGAAATCGGAAATCTGCGCGTCTTTGGCTACACCTCGAGCATCGACGGCGTGCCACTTCGGCAATGGTTGTCCGTAGAGCTTCTTGAGATCGACATCGACCCATTTTCCATTCGGCTGTGCGGCATCGAGCCGTTCACGGAGTGGTGGCGGCGCCGGCGTGAGTTCGAGAACACCGGCGTCGAATTCGCGCACGCCGGCTGGCAACTTGACGGTCTGGAATTCGGGCAACTCGTGACGCGGCGGCTTGTGGCCGAATACTTCGAAATGGTAGTCGCCGGGCGGCAGCAGGAACTCGAAGCGAGACTTCACCGATGAACACATCGCCAGCCGGTCCCCACCTAGCGGGAACTTCTCATTTAACGGCAGGCCCACGACCACTGTCATATCAGTGGTATCTTTTCCGGTCGCCGCAATGCGTACCCGGCCATGCAGCCGCACCAAAGGAGCCAGTTTTACATCAACGTGCGAAGGGGCATTGTGCGGATCAACCACGATGAGAGCGCCGCGCTTTCGTTCCTTGTCGATGGCCAGAAGCTTGTAGTCCGTCCATCCCATTTCGAAGGAGAAGTTGCCGCCCGCGTCGCTCTTGGTCGGATGGAGCCCCCAGGGTTCCATCCGTCCTTCGTTGATCGAGAAGGGGGTGGCGTCGCCCCCTTCCTTTTGAAATTTCTCCAACTGTTCGAGCGTGACCCCGTTCGCGGTCCAGGAATTCGAAATCGCCACGTCGGCGACGGGCTTATTCTGCTCGTCAACCACCCGGCCGCGCAGCGTCCACGTCTTTTCCTCCGCGCTTGCCGGCACTGTGGTTAAAAGGAGAGCAACGATCAAACACCCTCGACACACCATAGTCTGGTCCTCCGCCGAAATAGACTCCGAATGGCGCACATTTTGTCTAACTGAAGACGGCGCACCAGGCAATATACGCTGCCGCGGCGGCCCAAAGCGTTGCAGCCTTTGCTTCTGCATCGTTATGCTGTCACCAGACTGGGCGGCGATCCAGACGCATTGAGACTCACTTATCCGGCGCAGAGAGAACTAAATGGCATCGATGAAATCCAGCGTCCTCGACGAGGTGCTGCAGACGTATGGCGTCGAGAACTGGGGAGCCGGCTACTTCGAAGTGAACTCCGACGGCCACCTGATCGTACGGCCGGCCCGGAATGACCCGCGTTCGGTCGATGTGAAGCTCCTGGTCGACGCGCTGCAAGCCGACCGGAAGCTCCAACTCCCCATCTTGCTGCGCTTCCCGCAGATCTTGAGCAATCAACGCGATCGCTTGAGCAGCGCGTTTCACAGCGCGACTTCCGAGTTCAACTACCAGGGAGGCCACTTCCCGGTCTTTCCGATGAAGGTCAACCCCCGGCGCGAAGTGGTCGAGGAACTGCTGCGCGACAAGGGCAACGCGCGGATGGGGCTCGAGTGCGGCTCGAAAGCCGAATTGTACGCGGCCCTCTCTCAACAACAGTCGCCCGAGTCGCTGCTCATTTGCAACGGGTTCAAGGATGAGTCGTTCATCAACCTGGCGTTGCTCGGCGTGCAGATCGGCAAGCGGGTCGTCGTCGTCATCGAGAAGCTCAACGAACTGAAGATGGTGATCGAACGCGCCCGCGAGACCGGGACCCGTCCGTGGATCGGGCTGCGGGCCAAGTTGTATTCGCGCGGCTCCGGCAAATGGGCCGCTTCGGGGGGCGAGGCGTCGAAATTCGGCCTCACGAACTCCGAAATTCTCGAGTGCATCCGGCTGCTTCGCGAAGCCGACCTGCTCGACACGCTGAAGCTGTTGCACTTTCACATCGGCTCGCAGGTCACCGACATCAAGCGGGTGAAGAACGCGCTGAAAGAAGCCGCCCGCGTGTACGCCAAGATCCGGCAAATGAAGATCGACCTTCAATATCTCGACATCGGCGGCGGCATGGGGGTCGATTACGACGGCTCGAAGACCACGTTCGAGGCGTCCATCAACTACACCATGCAAGAGTTCGCCAACGACGCGATCTACACCATCAAGTCGGTCTGCGACGACGAAAGCGTGCCCGATCCGCATCTGGTGACGGAGAGCGGCCGCGTCATGACCGCGTATCACGCCGTCTTCATCACGTCGATCCGCGATGAGATTGAAACGTTTGCCGACGAACTGCCGCCGCAGGAGGTGTCGGAGAATGATGCGCAAGTGCTCATCGAGCTGCGCGAGCTGTACGACACCATTTCGGTCAAAAACTATCGCGAGTATTACCACGACGCGCTCGACGACAAGGACGAGCTGCACACGCAGTTCAATCTCGGCCTGATCAGCCTGGAGGACCGGGCGAAAGGCGACGTGCTGTTCTGGGAGATCTGCGAGCGGGCGCTAAAATTCTCGAGGACGGCAAAAGTGCCCGAGGAAGAGTTTGACGAACTCAAGAAGATTCTCGCTTCGAAGTACCTCTGTAACTTTTCGCTCTTTCGCTCGGTGCCCGACTCGTGGTCCATCGGGCAGCTCTTTCCGATCATGCCCATCCATCGGCTCAACGAGCCTCCCACCGATTTCGCCACCATGGTGGATGTGACCTGCGACTCCGACGGTCGCATCGACCATTTCGTCGACCTCAAAGATGTGAAGGAAGTGCTCGAATTGCACCCCTTCAACGGGCAGCCGTATTATCTGGCGATTTTTCTGGTCGGCGCCTACCAGGAGGTGATGGGCAGCTTTCACAACCTGTTCGGCTTGCCGAACGAGGCGCACGTGGTCATCGATACCGACGGCCGCTACCACATCACCAAAATCGTGCCCGGCAGCCGCGTCGGCGACATGATCGCCTTCGCCCGCTACGACAAGACGCAGGCGTGGGAGCATTTCCGCGAATTCGCTAAGGCCCGCATCACCGAAGGCAAGCTGACGCCGGAGGCAGCCCAACACGTTATCGAGCAATACGAGGCCGACATCAATCGGTATACGTACTTGGAATAAAAGTGCCGCCGCCGACTTCAGCCGGCTTTTTTGCGTCGCGGCAACACACCGCCGTCGGCCTCTGACTCAATCCTTACCGGACCGTCGGCGGATAAGCAGGTAAAGCACCACAACGGCTGCCACCACGGGCGTCAGCATAAGCCCGACGATGAGCAGCATGACGAGCAGTTCCATGGGACCGATGCCGATGCCCATTTGGGTTCTCCCTACTTGATGCGCAGCGTCGAAGCTCACGCCTCAAGCATTCGATTTGTCGGTCAGCGCTGATCGATGGACTCGCGAACGACACGCTCACTCACGATTCATTACTCGACGGTCACCAGCTTGTCCTCCGGGTCGACCGTGAGAATCAAGCCGCGGAAGTGCACTTCCTGCGGCTCTTTGTTGGAATGCAGTTGCAGTCCGATCGGGCCCGGTTGGCAGAGTTCCGGCTTGGGATCGCTCCAGTCGGCCACCAGCTTTCCGTTGATCGCGTGGCGGATGCGATTGCCGATCGCCAGAATTTCCATGCGGTTCCAATCGTGCTGCTTGCCGGCCTTCTTGGCGACGTCGTCCTTGTCCTGATAAATGCTGTTGCGCCGATACAGGTCGAAATACCCGTAGTTGGTCGGATACATCACCAGGTGGCCCATATAACTGTACGGGTCGCCCGTCTTTTCGACCGTCTGGCCCCAGAGGGCGATGCCGGAATGCATTTCGCTGGTGACGAGCTTGCTCTCGAAGATGAGCCGAAAGTTTCGGTACTTCTTCGGCGTGACGAGATACGTGCTGGACTTGGGAGCATTCTCGGCGCTATTGCGCGCCACGATGATTCCCTTCTCGACGTTGAAGTACTTCGACTTCTGGCCTTCCCAGCCTGAGAGGTCCTTGCCGTTGAACAGGTGAATCGGCTTCTCGCTCTTGGGAAGCTTGCCGACCTGTTGCGACGACCAGTCGGATTTCGATTCGTCATCCCCCAACGCGGGACAAACTGCCACGGCCATCACCAGTGCTGCAAGGCAAACAGAACGCATCATTGTGGTTTCTCCAGGCTGGGGACAGAATGGATGCCATATCGTGGAATACCGATCACAGCAAAAGCATCCACAGATTACGCAGATTTCGCCGATTTTATAAGGGACATGAGCTTCGCGACGCAACTGAAGCCGAATGGCCGATTTTTGAAGCGCGTTTTGCTGCAAGCAGTTTTAGGAGAATAGATCGGGGAGATTTTCACCACAAAGTTCACAAAGGACACGAAGGAATTCAAATTCAAGAAATACCGAGGCAGTCATCGCATCAGAAGAAGTAAATCCGATTCCTTCCTTCTTTGTGCCCTTCGTGTCTTAGTGGTAAATCCAACTCATTGATCGCTGACTGTGCGTGCGACTGACAATAATCCGCGTTCATCCGCGTTGATCGGCGGTTTCATTTTTAACCACGGATGGCTGGATAACACTGATGCAGAGAGGCGCGAAGCAATTTCGAAACGCGTTTGCTGCATTCTTTAGCGAATTTCTTTCTTGTTTTAAATCCGAGCTATCCGAGTCATCCGTGGTCAATTCTTTTCTCCCTCTTTCTCTGCGTCTCGGCGGTCAATCGACGCGTTCAGTTTGTCTTTGACGCGTCTAAGATTTGAGCTGTTTGAAAGGAAGCGCCATGGGTATGGGAATTCTTGCGTGGATCGTTTTGGGACTGCTGGCCGGCATCGTGGCGAAGGCGGTTATGCCCGGGCCCGATCCCCGCGGATGCATTGTGACGATTCTGCTGGGAATCGCCGGCGCGTTCGTCGGCGGGTTCATCGGAACTCTGCTCGGGTTCGGTACGGTCCACGACTTCGATCTGCGCAGCCTGGGGATCGCCATCCTCGGCGCGATCGTCATCCTTTGGATCTACCGAGTGCTGAATCGACGATGAGTCTCGTCGTTGCTGAAAGCTGACCGCGCCTCGACTGAGCTCGCCGAAGTCTGAAAGCTGATCGCTTCTTATGCGTCCGCCGTTGCCGCCACTTCGGGGGGCGTGAATTGAAAGTTGCGGCTCTGGCTGAAGAACTCGATCGGGTTCTCATAGACGATCTTGCGGATCACGCTCTCCGAGTGGCCGCGGCGGCGCATCTCGAACATGAAGTCGGGCACCGCGGTCGGCTTCGACGGGCCCCAGTCCCCCGCTGAGTTCACCAGCAGCCTTTCGGTCCCGTACATCTCGATGATGTCGCAGGCGCGCTCCGGCGTGCATTTGCTGACCGGATACAGCGTCATGCCGGCCCAGAACCCGGCGTCCAGAACGTGCCGCACGGTGTGCTCCTCGACGTGGTCGACCAGCACGCGGCTGCGGTCGAGGCGGCTGTCGCTGGTGAGCATGTCGAGGATCATGCGGGTTCCCTGGTACTTGTCTTCCAGGTGGGGCGTGTGAATCAGAATCTGCTGGTCGTAGTTGACCGCCAGCTCGACGTGCTCCATGAAGACGATCGCTTCGTTGCGCGTGTTCTTGTTGAGGCCGATCTCGCCGATGCCCAGCACGTTCGGCTTGTCGAGAAACTCGGGGATGATTTTGATCACGTCGCGCGAGAGGCTGACGTTTTCGGCCTCCTTGGCGTTGATGCACATCCACGTGTAATGCCGAATGCCGTACTGGGCGGCGCGCCGCTCCTCGAACGAGGTGAGCTGCCTGAAGTAATCGCGAAAGCTGTCGACGCTGCCTCGGTCGAACCCCGCCCAGAAGGCGGGCTCGCTCAAACCCACGCAGCCCATGCGGGCCAGGGTGGCGTAATCGTCGGTAGTGCGCGAAACCATGTGAATGTGCGGATCGAAGTAGTACATGATCATTTCACTCCCAGGCTCTTCCGCCAGTTGGAATCGTACTCGCGAGAAAAGAGCAATTGGATTTGCTCGGCCCGGTCGGGAGTCTCCGATTGCAGAATGTCGATCGCCTTGCGAATGAGCCGCATTCGCGAATCGCCTTCGACAGTCCCCTCTCCGCGATCGAGCCGATCGAACGACGCGGCCACCTGCAAAATCTTCGCGCGAATTTCCAAGAACTCGCGGTTGAGGACGTCAGCGGCGGGCATTGGCGTGAGCATGTTGCCTCTCTTCTGCTAAATTCGTTTACAGTGGGTGCCGGGGCCGGAGGTTTTGCGGGAAACCGCCAACATCGTCTTCATATATCTTATCCGAAAACGACGAAACAAAAGCCAAGCGTGGAGGTAGATAACTGACGCGACGCCAGCGTGACGCACTTCCCACGGCTTTTTTGCGTCGTTTCGTCCCGTCGGACTGGGGAAGAGTCCGCTTGACCCGATTCCCCCGATCACTATACTCCGCGACGCTGATAATCGCGCGATTGCTCCAACTGCTTGCCGTCGAAGTTGTTGCGAGAATTCGATGCGCTCGAGTTTCGGCGGGAGCGTGAAGCGGGGCGATAGCATATGATCGATGGTGTGAACTCGACGATGCTCGGCGCCATTCTGCTGGCAGCAGGATCGAGTTGCGTGTTCACCTGCCTCGCCCGCATCGTGGCGCCCAGGCTGGGGCTGATCGACCTCCCCGACGGTCACCGAAAGGCCCATTCGCATCCCACGCCCCTGATGGGCGGGGTGGCCCTGTTCTTCTCGCTGTCGATCACGCTCGGGCTCGTCGGCGTTCTGAAAGCGGGGTCGGTCCCGGCCGATCCCGACAGCATTCGGCTGGTTTGCCTGGTCCTGGTCTCCGGCGGGCTTTTCTGCCTGCTGGGATTTTATGACGATTGCAGATCGCTGCGCCCGCGCACCAAGTTGCTGTTTCAAATCGCGGCCAGCCTGCCGTTTGCCGTCTGGGGGCGTTCGATCGAGACGGTCGAACTGTTCGGCGGCGGCTTCGAGCTGGGACAGTTCGGCATATTGTTCACGATCTTTTGGCTGGTGGCGTGCACGAACGTAATCAATCTTGTCGACGGGCTCGACGGGCTGGCCGGCACCATCGGCATGATCGTGTGCGTGGCGATCGCCGCCCATTCCGCGATCAACGGGATGTTTGTGGCGACGATGATGTCGCTGATTTTTGCCGCCAGCCTGTTTGGCTTCCTCGTGCACAATTGGCCGCCGGCGAAGATTTTTCTGGGCGATTCGGGCAGCCTGCTCATCGGATTCATGATCGGCGCTCTCTCGATCGAGTCGTCGCTCAAAAAGGCGACCAGCTTCGCGATGGTCGTGCCCCTGATCCTCGTCAGCGTTCCCATCTTCGATACGCTGATGGCCATCCTCCGCCGCAAACTCAACGGCCGGGGGATCGGTGAAGCCGACCGCGGGCACATTCACCATTGCCTGCAGGACCGGGGCTTCACTCGCTCGAAAACCCTGCTGGCACTCTCCGGCCTGTGCGTGGCCATGGTGGCGGTATCGATGGTCTCCTCCTACTTCGGCAGCGACTTTTTGGCCTTGGGGCTGTGTGCCTCGCTGCTGGGTTTACTGATTGTGGGGCGAATCTTCGGCTACAACGAAACGCTGCTTTTCTTCCACTACATGCGGGTAATGAGCCTGCTGTTGGTGGACGCATCGGGCATCTTCCGCACGCGTCTCTTTCTGGCCCGAATGAGCCGGGAAGAGTCGAATGTGAGTGGCGACTTCTGGGACGAATTGACCGCGTACGTCCAGATGATGGGCGGCCATCACCTCGAGTTCGTGCATCGCAACGAATCAAGCAACACCGTTATCGCCAGCCGCGCGTGGTCCACCGACGGCCCGGACCTTGCTCTCGAAGGCGTTCCGCTCGCCGATTGGCAGTTCAGCTATTCATTGCCGGGCGGCCAGCGCACGAGGGCGACTCTGGTTGCTTCCGGCGCCTCTCACGAGCAGTTGAGAGGAGAGCGATTGATCGACTTGCACCAACTGTTCGCCTCATACTGCCGAGCGCGGGTGAACGACGAAACCGAGAGCGTCTCTGTCGCGACGCAGCCGGTTCCGGTCCTCGCTTTGCGGCCGCGCCAGCCGCGGACTTTACCGGCCGCGACAGAAGCGCCGCTCGATTCCGAGCGCACCCAGCGCAAGGTCGCCTGACGATTCGACACGCGAGCGACCTGACGCTACTCTGAGACTCACGTTGCGCTGGCCCTCCGGCCAAACGACGGTTCGCACCGACGTCGCAGCCGATCGGCTGCACACTCTTCATGAGGGCTCAGACACCCCTGCCGGGAACTGAGCATCCGAGTTGGCTGGAGTGTCAGGCTCGCGGGACCGCGAAGTTCATGCGGCAACGCCCTGGGATTGCCGCATTTCGGTTCACGATAGCCCTGAAAGACTGCGTCACTGGCTCAGAGTTTTCAAATGTCGGAATTCCCGGACACCCTCTGCTTGCAACCTGGATCGAAAGGCGACAAGAGGTCGATCTGCCCCGTTCGAGTTGCATGATGATGACGGAACGGAAGCTTTTCGCTCAAGAACAACGCCAGGGTGGCGGGGCCTAAGGCTTTGCGTGGCCCCGCGACAAGCGTCCGATTGGAAATGGCGTTCTGCCCGGTATTATGAACTGGGACGTTCGGTCGATGTGCGTGTTTGCCGGATCAAGTGAGCGACCTTTTGTCGGCAAGGCCGACCCAGGTTGCAAGCAACCTGGCCACCCCGCGCGAATGTAGCTTTGGATCTGTGGTACGAACCGTGCGAATTGCTGCCTTCATTTTCGCAATCCCTGCGGTCTACTTCGTTTGCTGCGCAATTTCGAGGCGGCTTCGGAGTAGGTGGGCATGGGGCCGGTTCGGAACAGCAGCGCCGCTTTCCTGGCGGTCGTGTTTGTGTGTCGCCGCAATGTTCGGCCTGATTGCCTTGAGTGGTTTGACCGGGACTGTCGACCATCCATTATCGCAGTGGCTTCCAGTTGGGTTTCTGATTTCGTTCCTATTACTCACGCTCTCCGCTGTCATCGACTCATTGCGGGATAGCGGCTCACGTCGGCGGCCACGTCGGTAGGCCGTTTCCTTCCGTCAGACGTACCGCCGACGTGCGGATGCGAGTTGACGTCGCTTGTTTCGCCGTGGGTGGCCCAGCGGGTATGGCCGATGCCAAGGTTGCCGTCGACCGGCTGCCGTTCGACAAGCGAGGCCAGCTCAT
>JBBDVZ010000279.1:0-26378 GCA_040903115.1 Planctomycetaceae bacterium | reverse complement strand
TGAGCTCGCCGCAGGCCCGCGGGGGGGGAGGGGATCATCTACCAACGCGGTGAAGTAATCGCGCGCCTGTGAGGTGTTTGGTGTGTAGCACAGCACCCGTCGTTCGGCGGTTTGGCGGAAGCGGGCTACGATGTCCGCCGTAAATGCTTCATAAAGTCGGGCCGCGCACTCGTTGCCGATCTCTTTGGCCAAGCGCGTCTTCACGTGCCCCGGCAACGGATGTTTTACGAAGATGCCCAGGACGTTCATGGGGTCAGTTGTTTCATAATTGCGAGATCTGTTGCGCTGTAGTCGAAGACCGGCGGGATCAACCCGCCGGCTCGACGATCGACGCGAGGCGCGTCTCATTCCTGCCGCCCAGTTCCATCGATCAACCGCCGCAGCAACACCTCGTTGACACGTCCGCGGAAGCGAACGACGCCGTCGATTTCGACGACCGGAACGCACGTGCCGAATCGCTCCACCAGTCCCGGGTCCGTGTCGATGTCGATCTCCTGCACCGCCGGCAATTCGTTGTGAAAACTCGCGAGCGCCAGCCGCGCGTCGTCGCACAAATGACAACCGTTCCGAGTGTAGAGCACAACGCGCTGGAAGACAGGGCGCTTTCTCGATGACTTTGCTTCAGCCGTCCCGTCTCGGGCTCGCAGCAGAAAGTAGGCCGCCACAAATCCGCCGACGGCCATCAAACACCACAGGGGCTGGTTCGTATACCACGAGCGAGGCATGAACGAGATCGGGGCGCCTCCCTGCTCGACGAAAACCAACGCGACAATCACCGCGGAAACGACCAGGCACACCGATCCCAGGACCGCTCGCTTGTGGGAAGCGTCGTCGGGTTGCGGATCGGTTTCGTGATGCATTCTTGGTGAAAACCGAAGCACGAAATCCGAATGTCGAAGGAAGCACGAATGATCTAAGCACGAAACGCTAACGTGAGCCTAGCGAACCTGGGACCAGAGCGACAGCGTCACGGCGCGGCGAAGCCGGAGGTGTGCACTGCCCCACCAATGCCTCCGCCGCCGTAGGCGCCACCGCCATCTTGAATGTTAAAGTCGAAATCGGCCGAGAAGCTGATGACGCCGTCGGTCTCGCGCCGCGTCACCGTCAGTCCGCCAGGAGTGGTTTCGGACTTGGCCACGTTGGCGAAGAGGGACTTTTTGAGAAAGTCGCGCGAGTCGTTCACTGAGGTGGTTGGCGTGCTTTTGCCCGCAACCTCATCCGCCGCGCCTGCCGCGTCGAGCGCGTAACTCTTGAGCAGTTTTGGCCAGAGCTTGCGGAACAGGGGCGTCGATTGGAAGACGTCGACCGCCTCGATCTTCCCATTGATGGCGACCACGACGCCGACGATGTTGTCGCGCTCGGCAACAGGCCCGCCGAGCTCCTTGAGGTACGGATCGAGCCGCTTGACCACGTCGCCGCCCACGAAGTTCGATGTGAACGAGCCGGTGTCAACGACGAGCGACAGCGTTTCGAGGTACGGGCTCACGTTTTTGACGGTTTTTTCAACTTCCTCCCACACCTTGCCTTGTTCGGCGGAATCCTGCACGGCCAGCCGTGCGCCCTTGTTCAGGCTACCGACGCTGACGACGAACTTGCCCTCGTTGGCCTTTTCGGCCAGTGCACGGGAATCACGTCTGGCGACGGTCCTACTGCCTTGCATAAAACCAACATCAAGGTTCGCGTTGACCACTCCAGCGATGACCGTCTCGCCCGCCTCTCCTTCCCGGCCTCCCCAGCGGCCGTGTTCGACACAAAAGACGTCGATCGACACCGGTTTGTCGTTGGAGGCGATGATGTGTTCGTTGGCGATCGTGCGGTCCTGGCTGCCGCCGACAATCACCTCGCCGGGCATCAAATACAGCGGCTTGCCCGAGCGGTTGACGAGCATCAATCGATTCACTTCAGCGGAATTCTGCGGGCCGTCGATAAATGGAACTTCCTGCACATCCCTGTTCGACGCTGCGCCTTGTTCCGCGACCGGTTGCTGTGTGTTCGCTTGCGGCACAGCGGGCTGGACGGGCGCGGCATTGTTTGCGTTCTCACGCCGCATGCGCCGGCCATCGCTGCCGACCTCGTAGATCTCGACGGTTCCGGCGGCCAGGCCGTCATCCAGCGTGATGTAGAGGTCGTCGGTCTTTGCCGTTTTCGAGAAGATGGGAAAGATCGTCAGGTTCTTGTGATTGATCGGCGCAGCGACAATCAGGTCGGACAACTGTTGATTGACAAAGGCGGCGCCGGAACCAAGCGTCGATTTTTGCGGACGCTCCACCGACAAAAACACACACACGACGGCAGCCAGAGCAAGCAACGGCACGACCGGCAGATATCGACGCATGGCAACTCCCCCTTCGACTGAAACGACGCGGAACTCAATTCCGACGACTGTTTGAACAGCCCGATTCTGATCACGACCCGCCATTGGTCGACAGGTCGGTGTTCGTCAAATAGCGCCAATGCGAAGGATCGAGCAGCGGACAAGCGACGAAGTCGCCGCCTCGACGACCCGGAAAAATCGAATGATCACCAGACCGGTCGCGTAACTAGAGACGCTTCAAGGACGAAAAAAGTTCCCTGACCGTCCGCTACGACTCCCAAGCTGGAGTATCACGCCGGCGCCCGGATTGTCAACGGCTTTCAATCCGACGCTCCTGCCGATAGGCTGTGCGGCAGACTCGCCACGGATGCAACACATCAATCGTTCGTCATAGAAGCTGACCGTGATGCAGGACCGTCGTTCGACATTGCATGCCACCCGTCCCGCCAGCCGGATTCTGTTTTGTGCGATTGCGGCATTGGCAATGTCGTACGGATGGGGGTTTCGGGGCGATTACGGGCACGAGTCGGGCGCCATGGTGCCTGGCGCACTGTTAGGCATGGCGGTTTGCCTGAGTTCGCGCCGCGACGGCTGGTTTCGGCGAGCGGCCATCGCCGGATTCGCCGGCGCCATCGGCTGGAGCTTCGGCGGATCGATGAGCTATGGCAACCTCCCGGCCTATACCGTGTCGGACTCGTTTCCCGACGTGTGTTACGGCTACGGTTGCCTGTTTGTCGTCGGCGCTCTTTGGGGAGGCGTCGGTGGGGCGATACTTGCGCTGGCATTCACCGAATCACGGTCTACGTTGCAGCAATTTGTGTGGCCGATTGTGCTGTTGGAAGTCGCCTGGCTGGTGCTGTCGATGTACCCGCAGGTTGAGTCCGCGTTCGAGGCCGTCGAGTTCCTGCGCGATACCGCTGCCTTTACCGTGGCTTCTTCGATCGTTGTGTTGGGCGCAATGTGGCTCGTCGTGCCGCGTGTCCGCGCAGCCTGCGGGCTGATGCTGATGCTGGCCGCCGGCTGGTGGCTCGGCCAACTGCTGTTGGTCAAACTGACCGGTTTCCACATGCAGCCCAAACCCGGCGGCGAATATCGCAGCGACGCCTTTGCCGGCTGCGCGGGACTGCTGGCAGTCTTGCTGGCTTATCACTACCACCACAACAACCGTGCCGGCATCATGCTGACACTGTACGGATTGATGGCCGGCGGGCTGGGATTCGCAATCGGCAACTTCATCAACATTCCCGACAAGGTGCGCTGGGAGCCTTTTTGGCGGCACGAATTTCTGCGCGGCTTCGACCATTGGAAATGGACCGAACAGTCGTTCGGCCTGATTATGGGCGCGATCGTGGCGCTGGGCGCGCATCGCCTACTGCGCGGCGGCTTGTCCGATGGGCCGGAAGAGGCCAGGCCTGCGCGTCTTCGCATCAACGAACTGGCTGCCTTCGCGCTGCTGGCGGTTATCCCCTGGAGCAATCTTTACAAAAACGTCGTGAACTGGACGAAGCAAGGCAAGCTGACCGCCGAGCCGATGTTCGGCCTGCCGCCTTGGGCGTGGATTCTTATTTTGGGTGCGATGTTGAGCGTGAGCGTCATCTTGGCGCTTTATCGTTATCGGCAAAACCGGTTGCCGCTGACTCCGGCAAGCCCGTTGGGGAAAGGGCAACTGTTGTTCCTGTTTTTGATGTGGGTCACGGCGATGGGGGCCTTGCTGCAAGCGTTTCCATTAGCAAGCAAGGGAGCACTCTTTGTGCACTGGTCGTTCTGGTTCACCTGTGCCTTATGCACGCTGCTGGTGATGGGCCTCACCGGCGAAGCAGCGGAGGCACTCGAACCCGGCGTCGACAAATCCGACCGGCGCTGGAATGTGGGCCTGGGGTTCTGGTGCGCCATCGTCCTATCGCCGGCACTCATCGCGCTGCTTTCAGTCGCCACGATGAAAATGCAGACGAAGCCCGATGACGGCGCCCTGCTCCGCTTCGGCCCGAACGCTTCGCACTTGCAGCCGAAGACGTGACGAGAAGGAAGCACGAAGCACCAATGTCGAATGAAGGCCCAAAGCACGAAGAACCGGCTGGACACACAACCTCTACTTCCCCGCGTCTCCCCGTCCTCTTCATTCGTGCTTCGTGCTTCGGATTTCCTTCGTCATTCGTGCTTCGGATTTTCCGTCTTCGAGCTCACCGAGCGTACTCGACCGAACGCGATTCCCGCAGCACCGTGACTTTGACTTCGCCCGGATACGTCAGCGACTTTTCGATCGCTTCGGCGATGTCGCGGCACATTTTGGCGGCCTGGCGATCGTTCACCTCCGTCGCGTCGACGATAATGCGGATCTCGCGGCCGGCCTGCACGGCGAAGGCGTGGTCGACACCCGGGAATCCGCACGCCAGCGACTCGAGCTCTTCCAGCCGCCGCACGTACTTCTCGAGTGTCTCGCGTCGAGCGCCCGGCCGTGCCGCCGAAATCGCATCGGCGGCGGCGACAAGCACGGTGTAAATGTAATCGACGCGAATGTCGTCGTGATGACCGGCGGCGGCGTGCACCACTTCCGGCCCCTCGCCATAACGCTTGAGGAGCTCGGCGCCGATGGCGGGATGTCCCCCTTCCATCTCGTGGTCGGCCGCTTTGCCGATGTCGTGCAGAAAGCCGCATCGCCGCGCGAGCGCGCCGTCGAGACCCAATTGCTCGGCCAGCATGCCGGTGAGATGCGAGACTTCGATGGAGTGGCGTCGCACGTTTTGCGAATAGCTGACGCGGAAGTTGAGCCGTCCCATCAGGTCGACGAGTTTCTCGTGCAAACCGACGACGTTGGCTTCCTGACACGCTTCCTGGCCGAGCTGGCGGATGTGTGCGTCCATGTCCTTGGCCGTTTCGGCGACGATTTCTTCAATGCGCGTGGGATGGATGCGCCCGTCTTTAATGAGCTTTTCGAGCGAGAGCTTGGCGATCTCTCGGCGCACGTTGTCGAAAGCCGACACGACGACAACACCCGGCGTGTCATCAACGATGACGTCGACGCCGGTCGCTTTTTCGAACGCGCGGATGTTGCGGCCCTCGCGTCCGATGATGCGGCCTTTCATTTCATCGGAGGGAATGTCGACCGTGGAGACGGTCGTCTCCGAGGTGTGGGCCGCCGCGTATCTCTGGACGGCCATGCCGACAATCTCGCGCGCCATGCGGTCGCAGCCCTCTTTGATTTCGTTCTGCCGCTTGAGAATGAGCGCGCCCGATTCGTTGGTCAAATCGCGATCGAGCCTCGCCAGCAGCAGCTCTTTGGCGGTGTCGCGGTCGAGTCCGCTGATCTTGAAGAGTTGCTCTTGCTCCTGCTTGAGCACGCGTTCCAACTCGCCTTCGCGGGCCTCGATGGCTTTGCCGCGGTCGACCAGCTTGTTTTGCGTCAGCTCGAGCATCCGTTCTTTTTTGCGGATGTCTTCGTGCTGTTCGTCGACCAGCGTTTCTCGCTTGTCGAGGCGGCGTTCCTGGTCGCGCAGCTCTTCGCGGACCGAGTTCAGTTCTTTCTCGGCGGCCTCGCGCCGTTGAAGCAGTTCTTCCTTGGCGGTCAGCTCCTGGGTTTTGCGAATGTTTTCGGCTTCGAGCGCAGCCTGCGCGACAATCTGGTCGCGTGATTGATAAGCCGCACCGCGGCGCAGGCGATCGAAGACTAATCCCGCGGCAATTCCAGCCGCCAGCGCCACCAGCCCAACGATGATTTCGGTATACATCCCCATCGGCCCCCGGTACCATTTTGCGCCGGGGACCGAACGCCGTCGCACCGCGCGGCGGAAGCGCGCGGCGCCAACAGAGCCCCGCCGGAATCGTTTCGCCGGTTTGGCCGGCGAGCAATCCCGTACGGGAAACGGTCGGGCGACAACAGCGAAAGCTGACGGATCATCCGGCGTCGACTTCGACACGCTCAGTCGAGTCGAGACGCCGATTCTCCATCAAGTTTTCGCTCGTCCGGAGCGGTGGTCGAAATGGCCCGAGACGACCCAGCTAGAAATGACCGCGAGGACGACGTCGCCGGTAAACCGAGACGTTCTCGCTCGAAGATGGCGGCGGAAGGGCACACGCCCTGGGTGGCTTGGGCGCCAGCGCACGCCGGAAGCGAAGTTCCGGCTGCACGATCGCGGCAAGCCGCAAACGAATTGACTTGACGTCTTTCCGCGCCCCGGAACGACGATCCGGGTTTGCGGCCCTGAGCGCGTCGAACGTTGCGACCACCAGAATGCCGAGCAGGCCGGTGATCAACAGCAGGGTCGGCAGAACTGCCTTGTCGAAACCGTCAACCATCTTGGTATTTCCAACGGAACCGAACTTGTGACGACGAACTCACTGCCGACCGACCGTCAACTCGGTCGACAACCACCGTTCCAGGCCGCAGGCGCCCGGAGATCCCCAACACAGTTTGTATTTCGAACTTCATTGCGCGATGATGTGTCACTCGACTCGAGCGGGGGCGAAACCCAACGCCGGAGCCGAAAGCGCGCAACACCATACTACCAAAGCAAAACTGGCGGTCAACCAATTTCATAAACTCGGGTCGACCAGCGCCGAACTCGCACGAACCGGGATGCAATCTCAAACGCATTTTGCCCAACCCGCCAGGAGGCGGCATGTCGGGCTGCCAGGATACCGGCTTCGGACGACAGAAAGCACGGCCAGTCGGCCTCACCTCAATGTCTGCGCTTGAGACCGGCGCCGGCAGAACAAAGGCGGGAGACTGGTTACCGTGAATGATTTTCTAGATCGCTTGAACCGGGGAATCACGGCGTGCGGGTTGCCCGGAAAGCGGGTCCTGCTGGCAGTCTCCGGCGGGCCGGACAGCGTCGCCATGCTGCGGGGGCTGCACGCTCTGGCGGCAGAGCATGGACTCAGTCTGCATGCGGCTCATCTCAATCATCAACTGCGCGGCCCGGATTCGCGGGCCGACGCCGCGTGGCTGCAGGCATTGTGCGACTCGCTGGCGATTCCGCTCATCGTCCAAACCGAAGATGTCGCCAAAGTCGCGCGAATCACCGGGCGGGGAACGGAGGAAACCGCCCGCGCCGTTCGGTACGAATTCCTAAAAGCGATGGCCCTGGGAAAAGGCTGCGCGAAAGTCGCCGTCGCACACACGGCCGATGACCAGGCTGAGACCATCCTGCACCACATCGTTCGGGGCACCGGTTTCGAGGGACTGCGCGGCATGGCGCGTGTGCGGCGTCTCGATGACGAATGTGAAGAGTCCCACGGGGCGCAGCCCGTGGGCTTGGAGACGATGCTCGTGCGGCCGTTGTTGGAGATCAGGCGCGCGGACGTCGAGGCCTATCTGACAGCGCTCGGGCAGGATGCTCGGACCGACGCCACAAACCGCGACGAAAAATACACGCGAAATCGCATCCGACTCTCGTTGCTGCCAATGTTGGAGCGCGACTTCAATCCCAAGGTCCGCGACGCCTTGTTGAAACTCAGCAGGCAAGCCGACGATCTGCAGGAACTCGTTCAGTCGCTGGCCGCCGAGTTGCTGGCCCGAGCGATTGAAGACAAAAACCCGGCCGTGGCGCGATTGAACTGCGAAGCGCTGGTCAACTCGCCACGCCATCTCATTCGCGAATGCTTTTCGCTGCTTTGGCGCGAGCTCGGCTGGCCGCGACAGAAGATGGGCTTCGACGAATGGGACCGTCTGGCCGAATTGATGCTTAGCAATGAGGGGTCGGCAATGCTGCCGGGCCCGATTTCCGCCACCCGCCGCGGAACGCTGCTGGTTTTGCGAAAGGTATCATCCACGTGATTGCCTCATCGAGACCACGACAGAACAGCAGGCACGCTCCACGGTGCCGTCCGCCTCACGCACCGACGATGATCTTTACCCGTTTCGCCCAACCGGCATTCTCGCGGTCGGTATGCGCTGCTACGGTTTGCCCAGTTTTCGCCGTGAGAATTTCCGAGGGACGGAGCCGGCCGATTCGCGCGAGAAATCACCTGTTTTGTGGAAAACGCTGCGCGTTCCGTGTACGATGCGTCGTTTCCAGAGGCTTCGTCCACCCGTCCGCCTGTCTCGCCTATTGGACCGGCTGATGGCTCCGGTCGGCCGATCTGACCGACGTCATTCTGAGCGCATCCACGATTGACAACCCATTGCCAGGAGATTCATTCCCATGAGTGACGCGAACCGCGCGCGGGGCTTAGACGGCTCATCGTCCCACGAGAAGTTGCTCTTCTGGGCATGCTTCATCGCTTTGATTGCAACGGCGTTCGGGTTCTTTGTCCGCGGCGCGCTGCTCGACGAATGGGCCAATATTTTCGGACTCAACGCCGTCGAAAAAGGACAAATCAACGGCGTGGGCATTTGGCCCATGGGGGTCAGCATCATTCTGTTCAGCCTTGTCATCGACAAGATCGGCTACGGCAAGGCGATGGCATTCGCCTTCCTGGCCCACGTCACGTACGCGATCGTGGTCATCTGCGCGCCGATGGTATTGGCACCGGCGGGCTCAGACGCCGCCGCTGTCGCAGCCGGACAAAAAAGCGGCTACTGGATGCTATATATCGGCAACCTGATCTTCGCGTTGGGCAACGGCACGGTTGAAGCCGTCATCAATCCCGTCGTGGCGACCATGTTCTCGCGGCAGAAGACCAAGTGGTTGAACATTTTGCACGCCGGTTGGCCGGGGGGATTGGTGCTTGCCGGACTGATGACCATCGCCATGGGAACCATGGACTGGCGATTGAAAGTCGGCCTCATCTTCCTGCCGGTGATCACATACGGCATCATGATGCTGTCCTGCAAATTTCCGATCAACGAACGCGTCGCGGGCGGAGCGTCGTATCAGGAGATGCTGAGCGAGCTCGGCATGCTGGGAGCGCTAATCGTCGTCGCTTTGATTGTCCGGGAAACGCTCGGCAACGTGTTCGGGTTCGATAGTTTGGTTGTGCTGGGGAACCTTGGAAACGTGTTTTCATTCGATAATTGGAGTTTCCACGGAACCGGATTCCCTATTGGAATCGTCTTGCAAATTGCTGTCGTTGTCACCGCCGTTGTGCTGTTTGGCATTTTCGCTCGTTCGCTCGGGCGGCCCATGATGATCTTTTTGTTGCTGATCATGATCCCGTTGGCAACCACGGAAATTGGCACCGACGGTTGGATCACGAGCCTGATGGAACCGCAGATGCACGAACTGGGCCTGCACGCGGCATGGGTGTTGGTCTACACGTCGTTTATCATGATGGTGCTGCGGTTCTTCGCAGGGCCGATCGTGCACAGAATCTCGCCGCTCGGCCTGCTGGCAGTCAGTTCGATCATCGCGGCCATCGGCCTCGTCTTTTTATCGAAGGCTGCCGGCGTCGGCATTTTGGCTGCTGCAACGCTGTATGGCTTCGGAAAAACATTTTTCTGGCCGACGATGCTGGGCGTCGTCTCGGAGCAGTTTCCCAAGGGGGGCGCTCTCACGTTGAATGCTCAGGGCGGTGTGGGAATGCTGGGCGTGGGAGTGCTCGGATTTCCCTTTATCGGCTTGCTGCAGGAGAACGCCGTTCGCAACGAGGTGCAGCCGGCGGTTTACGCACAGGTATCGACCGAGAAGACGGGCGTCTTCGGCAAGTACCAAGCCGTCGACCCGGAGAAGAAAAAGGCGCTCAGGGAGCCCGATCTAAGCTCGCTGCAGAAAGTCGAAGACAGCGCGAAGAAGGGCGCATTGGCAAAGATGGCCATTTTCCCGTGCATCATGCTCGTCTGTTACCTGATCCTGATCGCATACTTCAAGTCGCAAGGTGGCTACAAGGCCCAAGTGCTCGTGGGCCATCCGGACGACCCCGAAAAATTTACCGGCGGCGTGGAAGGGCCCGTGGAATAGCGGGCCGACGCACTATGGAATGCGTAGCACGCTCCATGACCCTCCGCCCGCCCCTCTTTGAACGAGCTGGGGAGTTGCGATGAACCAAAAAACAAAGGCACCACGAACAGCACGCTCGGGACTGCGCAAGGTCTTGCTCGGACTCTCCGGCGTGTTTGCCGCAGGACTCATCTACTGCTACCAGGCCCAGCCGGACCGACTGGCCGGGTTGACCATCGTGCCGGCGTGCGCGTGGCCGGTTGCCGGGTTGCTCTCCGCTTTATTGTTCGGCGGGCGCTCCCACAAGGCATTCACGCTCACCGTGCTGGCGCTCTGGGCGATGTTCACGTACACGTCCGTTGAAGAAACCCGCAGCCTGCTGCGACGTGACGAGCTTCCCACTCCCTCGTGGCGGTCCGCGCGCGACGAGGACCGCCTGCTGAAAATCGTTTCGCTCAATTGCAACGCTCACGAGGACGCCGCTGCTGAAGTCGGGGAGTATAAGCCCGACGTCGTCTTCATTCAGGAGTCACCCAGCCGCGAGCAACTGCAAAAGCTGACGACGGATCTCTTCGGGTCCGAGGGCGGTTTCGTTTGGACTGCGGGGGCATCCATCGCCGCGCGCGGGAAGGTTGAGTCGAAATCGGCCGACGAGTCGTCGTTCTTCGTGCACGCCTCCATTCAATTGTCTAACGGACGGCAGTTCGAAGCCGTTTGCCTGCGGCTCAAGCCCCCGCTCATCCGCTACGATCTTTGGAAGGGCGAATACTGGCGCGCGCATCAGGCCGCACGAGCCGAGCGCCGCGCGGACGTGAAGACCCTGATGCAATACGTTGCCTCCCTGCCCTCAACGACGCCGATCGTTGTCGGCGGCGACTTGGGCGCGGCTCCCGAAGACGCCGCGTTGTCGCGACTGCGAGGAAATTTGAGCGATACGTTTGCCGCGGCGGGCCACGGCTGGGGCAACACGGTCACCAACGGCTATCCCGTCGAGCGCTTCGACCAGGTCTGGGTCAACGAACAGTTGCAGCCCGAATGGGTCGAAGCCCACAAGAGCGGGCACTCCGATCATCGCCTCGTCGTTTGCGACATTTCATTGCACCCCATAGTGCAGCCCGACGCGGAACAAATTGCCCAGTAGCGATGCGTCTACAACGCTGAAGGTTCCCTGAAACGTTGATCGCGAGTTCCCCTCCCCCCTTGCGGGCCTGCGGCGAGCTCAGCCGAGCGGGGAGGGTCAGGGTGGGGGGTATGAGCAACCAACACGCCCGCCATTTGCGCAAGAACCTGACCGAGGCCGAACGGCGTCTTTGGTATCATTTGCGCAAGCGCAACCTCGACAATTGCAAATTCCGTCGGCAGGTTCCGCTCGGAAAGTACATTGTCGACTTCGCTTGTCTTGAACGACGATTAATCATCGAATTGGACGGCGGGCCCCACACGTTGCATCGAGAAAAA
The DNA here is from genome assembly GCA_040903115.1 of Planctomycetaceae bacterium. Classification (GTDB taxonomy): domain Bacteria; phylum Planctomycetota; class Planctomycetia; order Planctomycetales; family Planctomycetaceae; genus JBBDVZ01. The sequence goes on along the minus strand of JBBDVZ010000279.1, from coordinate 14,792 downwards.
GATGATCAAAGAACGCGTTGGCTGGAGTCGCAAGACTTTCGCGTCATCCGGTTCTGGAACCATGAGGTGTATGAGGACCTCGAACCTGTGTTGGAAGCGATTTGGAACGCGTTGAAGGTTCGTAGCGTTACCCACGCGTCGAAGCCCCCCACCCCGACCCTCCCCCGCGAGGGGGGAGGGGGATGACGTGGGCAGCCGACATGGCAAATCTCGCGCTCGATCCCGTGTCGCTGTTGCGGACCGATGCTGGGGCCATTCGCGTTCGCGTGGCCCCGTCGACGGTGCATGCGGCGCAACCACGCTCACTCGGGGATGCAACGTGCTGTCGTGACCTGCGGCCGGTGATACCGGCCCGGCCCTACTTCCTCGCTACCACCCGGCGCCCTTCGTCGTCGTGCGCATGCGGCACAGGTTGTGATCGGCGCAGATGTAAAGCACCGTGCCGTCGTTCCCCCAGGCGCAGTTGGCGGTTCGCTCGCCGGTGTCGAGTCGGCCGAGCAACGTTCCGTCAGGATCGAAGACGTAGACTCCCCCCGGACCGGTCGCGAACAGGTTGCCCTTGTTGTCGACCTTCATTCCGTCGGGCAGGCCCGGCAGTTTGTTGACGTTCTCCGTCGCGTCGTAAAAGAGGCGGCTCGCGCCCAGAGTGCCGTCATCCTTAACCGGGAACGCCTTCCAGATGGCCGCCTCGGGATCCGATTGGGCAACGTAGAGTATCTTCTCGTCCTGCGAGAAGGCGACGCCGTTCGGCCGCGTCATTTCGGTCGTCAGCAGCGTGAGCTGGCCGTCGGCCGACAGGCGATACACGCCGAAGTGATCGAGTTCGCGGCGGGAATCGTTCTCGCGTTCAGGTAATCCGTACGGCGGATCGGTGAAGTAAAGATCGCCGTTCGATTTGTACGTGCCGTCGTTGGGGCTGTTGAGTCTCTTTCCCTGATAGTTGTCGACCAACGTCTGCTTGCCGCCGTTCTCGGTGAGGACCGACACGCGTCGATCTCCATGTTCGCAGGAGACGAGCCTGCCTTGCGGATCGAGCAGCAGGCCGTTGCAGCCCGGTTCCATCCCGTAGAAAACATTGCCGGTGTAGCCCGACGGGTGCAGGAACAGCGTGATGCCTTCCTTTTCCTTCCACTTGAAGACCGAGTTGCGGGGGATGTCGGAAAACAGCAAATGGCCGCCGGTCGCGTCCTTTCGCCACACGGGGCCTTCGGTCCAGGTGAAACCCTTGGCGAGAATTTCGATTTGGGCATCGGCGGGAACGAGCTTGTCGAGCCTCGCGTCATTCCGCACGATCTTGCCCAGCGATTCCTGCGCGTTGCCGATTTGCACGCCAGGCAACACGACCAGACTCACCCAGATGCCGACCTTCAGCCAAGATACTCGGTTCATATCACGGTTCCTCATCGTCAACGAAGATGATTCATGGATGCAGTCACCTAACGCGGCCAGCTATGGTAACACGCCCCGCGGACGCAAGCCACCGGCGGGGGAAATGCGGAATGCGGAGTGCGGAATGGATGATGCCGTCAGCGCGCGCTTGGCAGTGTTAGGATGGCGACAAAGCTTCCGGCACGGCCCGATCCCGCGACAGCGATCGCCGGCTTGCTGTCGGAGCCGGCTTTATCCAAGAGAACCAACGCGTCGCCCAGCGTGCCGGTATTTTTTGACACGGTTAGCGTCACGAGTTGTTTGCCGCTCTTGCCCGAGAAGACCAACACTCCCTTGCCCGATCCGGCGGCTTTCGGAACGTGCGCCACCGTCGCGACGTCGCGGACACTGTCGCCGTCGATGTCGGGAGTCGACAAGACCGGCGCTTCGAATTCGACGTCCGGATGCAAATCCGTCTTCTTGCCGCTCTTCGCATCGACGGCGAAGGCTTGCGGTCCGCCTTCCAGGTCGGTGCCGAGGATTTGCCACAACACTTTGCCGTCGGCTCCGGAAATCGCGCACAAGAAGCTGGAATCGTTCGATTCGCCCGCCCCCGTCGACGACGTCATCAACAGGTCGGCGGCGCCGTCGCCGTTCAAGTCGCCTCCAACGGCATAATGATTCTTGCCGCCGACGCGCGGACGTGGCGTCTCGAATTTCTTGATGATGGAAAAGTCCTTTCCGGACACGAGTGCGAACTCGAATGTGTAGACGGGATCGGTGTTGCTCTGCCGCAAGCCCCGTCGCAGTAGGTGATCGGCGGCGCCGTCGCGATTCACGTCGTCGAGTCGCGGCAGCAACCATTCCTGGCGTCCCTCCGCTTCGGGCCAGAAGTCGAACTTCTCCGACACGACCGCGAAATCGCGAGCAGAGACCGCTCGCAGGCCGGCCGACGAGCCGTTCCGCGCGCGAATCACAATTTCCGGCACGCCGTCGCCGTCGAGGTCGTCGGCGTACAGCGGCCGGCGCCAGTCGTCGTTCCGCTCGATGGGAAATCGACCGATGCGCTCGCCGTCGCGCCCGGAAATCAACAGGACAGACCGTTTGTAATATGCCTCGCGGCAATAGACGTCGGGAGTGCCGTCGCCGTTGACGTCCCCCACCAGGACCGTGTCGGCGAGTTGAATGCCGTTCTCGTCTCCTTCGGCTTTCGCTTCCGCGTCGCTTTTCCCGCCGACCTGCCAGAGCCTCGCGCCGTCTTTGCCGCTGTAGGCCTCGATCCAGCCGCGGTCGACAGTCGATCCGCTTCCTTGTCGGCTTGCCGCGACGACAAAATCAGTGCGGCCGTCGCCGTCGATATCGCCCAGGGAATGCAACGCGCCGCTGGAGCTGTTGAACGGCTCCTGTAGCGGCGTGGGATGAAGGTACTTGACTCCCTCGAGCGCAACGACGAGTTCCGCCCCCTCGATATTCCCCGCGACTCCTTCTCCATCGATGGCGACCGGATTCTTACCGCGACAGCCGCTCGAAACTGCGAGAACGAAGATCGCCGCGGCGACAATCAGCCCATGGACACAAATCATTTTCTTATGCATGGCGTCACTCTCCAAGTCGCTCCTAGATCAATCCACGACTCCCAATCGCTGTCCTAGTTCGCGCAAAACTGCGACGTCGCTTGCGGGGCGCGTCGGGCTGTCGGGGTGAGTGCGGTCGCTGCGGATCCAGCCGCGCAGTTTGAGGAACTGGGCTGCCGAGTGCTTGTACGCCGGCCCCGGCGAGCGAAACGCGAAAAAGCCCAGATACTGCAATTGGTCGTTCAACTCGTAGAACGCCGGGTCGCCGGCAAGCCAACAGGCGTCGCGGCGGGCAAACAGGTCGGGGGCGAACGTGCTCAGGCCCAACAGGTAGTCGCTGCCGTACATCACCATGTCGATGGCGAAGTCGTTGCCGGTGAAGACGACAAAGTCGGGCCGCTGCTCGTCGCGCAACTTTAACCGTTGCCACTCGGGCTCGCGATGAAACGACGAATGCTTGGCCCCGATGCACTGCGGTATCTCCATCAGGCCGCGGTAGGTTTTCAGATCGTAAATCGCGCCGAACGGCGCCAGGTCGGTGGTCAGCTCGAAGCCGATGAATCGATCGCAGCTCTTCGCGAGCGTTCGGTACGAGTCGACGATCTTCTCGCCGTTTTGCCGCACCAGTCCGTACGACTGAAAAATGACCGGCGTGCCGCCGTGTTCTTGAATCGCGTCGATCTGCCGGCGATACGCACCGGTGGCAAACGAGTCGCCCGGCTGATCTTTGACGAACGCGCCGGCGACAAACGGACCGCCGCCCAGCGTTCGGCGCGTCGTCTCAAGCACAGCGAGGCGCGTCGCATCGTCGAGCAGATGGACGTAGCCCGTATCCATATTCACCGCCGGCGTCAGCCCCGCCTCAGCGGTTCGCGCCACGTGAGCCGCCAACGCCGAATGATCGACTCGCCCCTCCTCATCGAAAGGCAACAGGATGGCAGAAATTCCCCAGACCCGCCGCCGCGGCCGCAACATGGACAAAGGATCGAAGGGCGCATTCGACATGGAATCTCGACTCACAGAGCACACGGAAATTCAGCAATGAAAGGAAGACTATCCGCAGATTTCGCAGATGACGCAGATTTTTTAAGAGAGGGAAGAGAAACCGCGGATAAACGCAGATGAACGCGGATTGAATTCAATACGAGGAATTCTAAGTAAGGCAGGAATGCAGGAAAATGCATTTTGAAATTTCCTGCCTTCCTGCCTTCCTTAGCGGCTTCTTCCTAAGACTCATCAGTGATATCCGTGTCATCCGTGGTAGTATTCTAAATTCATCTGCGTCAATTTGCGAAATCTGTGGATGTTTTCTCTTCCGAGCTTCAATCTAACTCTCTGAACTTGACGAGACAATTTCCAGACCGCGGCGGCGGAGGTACTCGTGGCTGCCGGTGAGGAATTCCCAGAGATTTTTGTGCGACGCCACCTCGAACAAGTACAGTCCGCGGTAGCCGATCTTGCGCAGCGCGGCGAGTTGAGCGCGCCAGTCGACGTCGCCGTCGCAAACGGCGGGCGAAATTCGGCCGTCGCAGCGCTGCTTGAAATGGACCATCGAAATCTCATCGGGTGAAAGTGATGCGGTGACCGCAACCGGGTCGATCGCCTCCCCCGAGAGCAACAGGTTCACCGGGTCGTAACACAACTTCAGCCGCGCCCCTTCGGCTCCCAGTTGCCGCCGCGCCGATTGAAAAACGCTGCGAAACGCGCTCCACGATTGACGCGCGTTCTCGACCGACAGCACGCCGTCGATGTCAGCCAGCTTCCGCACCAGGCCCGCCAATGCGGAGCCGACGCGCTCAATGGCATCGGCCCCAAGGTCGGCGGCGTCCGTCGCCAAATCGACCAGTCGCAGATGAGGCGACAACCTTCCGGCAACTGCCTTGGCAGCGAGTTGTCCGGCGACGAACACCGGATCGGCGGGAGAGGTCCGGCCATTCGAGAATGGGATTTCAACCGCCATGCTGAACCGCATCTGAGGAAAGCGATCGGCCAAAGACAAGAGGTCGGCGGCGTGAGGCAACGGCGGATCGCCCGACTCGTATTCGCCCAGGCATCCTTGCCGCAGCTCAATCGCCCGGAAGCCGTGTCGCACCGCCGCGGCACTGAGATCGTCGAGCGACTCGCCCCGCGCCAACTGCGTTCGCCAACAGTTCGAGACCAGACCGAGGTGGCTGTTTGGTTCAGACATATCATCAGTATCGTATCGCGGGCGGCCTGCCGCGGAAGGATCAGAGGAAAATGCGGAGTGCGGAATGCGGAATGAAAGACGGACATTCGGCACAAGATGAAGAGTATGTGGACGTGAACGTGACGCGGGTATTTGGCGAGCGGCCGGTGTCAGCCGGCTGGTGATTCTCCGATTCGGCACGCGGGTGGTCCTTTGTTCGAACCAGCCGGCTCACGCCGGCCGCTCGCCTTCATTCGTGCGAACTGCGGTCGAACTCTTCCCATTCCGTGCACTCTGCGTATGATGGAAAACACGTCATACGGACATTTCTTTTTTTGAATGCGGGCCGGAGTTGGATCAAGGATACGTTGATGGCCTGCGCAAGCTTGGTGCGGTTTTGGATCACGCTGATATTGGTCGTGCTGCTGGCGACTGTGTCGACAGAGGCACAGAGCAAGTCGCGCGATGCGAAAGCGAAAGCCAAGCCGTCCAAGTCGGCCGCCAAGTCAAAGGAGTCGGGGCCGGCCGAATATCGCTCGAAGCACTTTCTCGTCCACACCGACTTGCCGCCGGACGATGCCCGCGAGTTGCTCAAGAAGCTGGAGACGATGATCGCGTTGATCTCGCGTTACTGGGGCCGGCCCAGCGGCGGAGTCATCGAATGCTACGTCGTCGACGATCTCGACAACTGGCCCCCCGGCAGCCTCAATGAATCCGGCTTAAAGGCCATTCGAGGCGGCGCCGGCGTCACCAAGAGCATGCTTCGAACCGACGGCGTCCGCTTCCAGTCGAAGGCCACCGTCTTCGCGGTGGCCGAGGGCGGCACGCCGCTGCACGAGGCGGTGCACGCCTATTGCACGCACGCGTTCGGCACCTGCGGCCCCGTTTGGTACGCCGAAGGCATGGCCGAAATGGGCCACTACTGGCGAGAAAACGATCGCAGCGTCCATTGCGATCCGCGAGTGTCACAGTACCTTCGTGAGAGCGAACCGAAAAATCTCCTGGAGATCGCCGCCGCCGACCAGTTGAGCGGCGACTCGTGGCAGAACTACGCGTGGCGCTGGGCGCTCTGCCATCTGCTGGCCAATAACACCAACTACTCGCAGCGCTTCCTGCCGCTCGGCATCGGACTGTTGACGAAGCAGGACGTCTCGTTCGAGCAAGTTTACGGCTCGATGGACCGCGAGGTTTCGTTCGAGTACCTGTTCTTCCTCAAACACGTCGAGCCCGGCTACCGCGTCGACCTGTGCAGTTGGGACTGGAAAACGAAATACATTCGCCCGAAAAACGGTGCCGCGGTGACGTCGAAAATCGACGCAGGCAAAGGCTGGCAACCGAGCCGCCTCCGGCTGACCAAGGACGAGGAGTACGAGTACAGCGCAGCAGGCAAGTGGCAGCTTGCCAAAGACGCCGAGCCGTGCGACGCCAACGGCGACAGCGATCGCCACGGCAAGCTGGTCGGCATCATTTTCGAAGACTACCAACTGAGCGAGCCGTTCGAGCTCGGCACGCACGGCTCATTCACCGCCCCGCAAGACGGCGAACTGTTGCTGCGCTGCAACGACGCCTTCGCGAACATCGCCGACAACTCCGGCTTCATGAAGGTCAAGCTGAAGGTGAACGGCGAAGGAAAGCCGCTACCGGAGCCGGAGGCGACTGCGGGTCGATAATTATGGGACGTCAGGCAGACCTGCACTTCGGACCATCTTCCTTTTTTTCGGGAAAGTCGATATCCCATGAACCGCGAGTTCGGAACTGCGTTTACCGGTTGGTTGTTCGTCGCTGCGGGAGTCATGCTTTGGGCCGGCTGGATGCTGTTGCCGCACCACATCGGCACGTATTTCGTTCCAGACGATTTTGCACAGGTCCGCGCCCATCTTTGGATCTGGATCTGGTTGTACCGGGTGCACATCTTCGGCATGGTGACCACCGCGATGGCAATGTTTGCGCTCGGGTCGCTTTTGACAGACTCGCCCGCGCGGGTGATGGTGTGGCCGGGAGCTGGCGTCGCCGCGGCGGGCGCGTTCGTGAGCGCGCTGGCCGCGGCGTTCTATTACCACCATGGCGCGTGGGGCGCGATCGAGTTGAACGAAAAAGGCGCGGCCGACGCTTACAGGTTCGTGGAAAACCTCAGGGTCGATACGGAGTACGTCACCTGTCTCGTGCGGTTCGGACGCGTCTTTTTCGGACTGGGTTTGCTGGCGCTCGGTCTCGGTTTGATGAAATGGAAACTGCTCCCCGCGTGGGTCGGGGGCGGAGCCGCGCTGCTCGGCATTTCCGCGATGGCTATTACGATGGGACTGCCCGATCGTCTGTCGCTTTTCATGCCGGTCTTCCATCTGAACGCCCTGTGGTTGGCTTCGACCGGCGTCGCGATACTGCGTAACGGCGTGCGGCTATCGGCCGAGTGAGTCGAGCGGAATTGTCTCGTTCCCAAGCTCTTTTGTCTCTATGCAGCTATCGCTCAGAGAGTTAATAGCTATGTCTTGGCACACTCTATCCGCTGTCGACGTGTGCGCTCAGCTCCAATCCACCCCTACTGGGTTGACTGGGGCCGAAGCAGCCCGACGGCTGGATGAGTACGGCCCGAACGAACTGCAAGCCGCCCGCCGCATCTCGCCGTGGACGATTCTGTTCGAGCAGTTCAAGAATGTATTGATTGTCATCCTCCTCGCTGCAACGGCGCTCTCTGCCTTCCTTGGGCATGGCGTCGAAGCCGTTGCCATTGCCGTCATCGTGCTCTTCGCGGTTCTGCTGGGCTTCGTACAGGAATACCGCGCTGAACGGGCCATCGAAGCGCTGCGACAAATGGCCGCGCCCACGGCGACCGTCCTCCGCGATGGGGAGGAGAACGAAGTCCCGACGCGCGATCTCGTGCCGGGCGATGTCGTGGTCTTGCGGGCGGGTAGCAGGATTCCGGGCGATGCCAGATTGATCGAAGCCGTCAATCTGCAGATTCAAGAGGCCGCACTCACGGGTGAATCAGTTGCGGTTGAAAAGCACGTCGCCCCCCTCAGTAACCCCGATTTGGCGCTGGGCGACCGCAAGAACATGGCCTATGCTGGTACCGCGGCGACGTATGGCCGGGGCCGCGGCCTGGTCGTCGCCACGGGCATGAAGACCGAGTTCGGCAAGATTGCCCAAATGCTCCAGACGGTGGAAGCCGGGAAGACCCCGCTGCAAGAGAACCTGGACAAGCTTGGGCACACGCTGGCGCGGGCCGCCTTCGTCGTCGTGGCCATCATTGTCGCGCTCGGCCTGTTTCGTGGTGAGCCCTTCATCGAGATGTTGGTGTTCGGGATCGCGCTGGCGGTGGCCGTCGTGCCCGAGGCACTGCCGGCCGTGGTCACGATCTCGCTGGCCATTGGCGTGCAGCGGCTGGTCAAGCGGCATGCGCTGATGCGCCGCCTCCCGGCGGTAGAAACGCTCGGCAGCACCTCGGTCATCTGCTCCGACAAGACCGGCACGCTCACCAAAGATGAGATGACCGCCCGACGACTCTATGTTGCGGGCCAACGGCTGGACGTGTCCGGCGCGGGGTATGAGCCGCACGGCCAGTTCTCATACGACGGCGTCACTGTCGAACTGTCCTCTCCGTTCAAGCAGTTGCTACGGGCCGGCGCCCTCGCCTCCGACGCGCACATCGTCCACGACGAGGCCGATAGCCGCTGGCACGTGAAAGGCGACCCGACGGAGGGCGCGTTGGTGGTGGCGGCCGCCAAGTCCGGGATGAAGAAGGCCGATCTCGACGCACAGTTCCCCCGCGTGAACGAGATCCCGTTCGCCTCGGAAACCAAACGCATGACCACGTTGCACTCCGTGGCAGAGGACGTTGTCGCCTTTGCCAAAGGGGCGCCGGAGATCATCCTGGATTCCTGTGAGCAGCAATCGACGGCCGACGGAGAAACGCGCCTCGACGCCGCGAGTCGGAAGGTGCTTGTGGAAGCGGTCCGCCACATGGCAAGCGAGGGGTTGCGGGTGCTGGCCGTGGCGGCCAAAGCGAACGCAACACTGGAGAACGCGGAGCGCGACATGACGTTGCTCGGCTTGGTGGGGATGATTGACCCGCCGCGCCCCGAAGCCAAGGCCGCGATTCAGACGTGCGAGCAGGCCGGCATCCGTGTCGTGATGATTACCGGCGACCATCCGATCACCGCACAAGCGGTCGCCCGCGAGCTCGGCTTGTTCAAGACGGGCCGTGTCACCAGCGGAGCGGAACTGGAGGCGATGAGCGAGGCCGAGCTTGAACGCGAGGTGGAGAACATCGATGTCTACGCCCGCGTCTCGCCGGCGCACAAGCTACGGGTAGTCATGGCGCTACAACAGAAAGGCCACATTGTCGCGATGACAGGCGACGGGGTGAACGACGCGCCCGCGCTCAAGAAGGCCGACATCGGCATCGCCATGGGGATCTCTGGCACCGACGTGGCTAAAGAAGCCGCCGCCATGATGCTCACCGACGACAACTTCGCTTCGATCGTCGCCGCGGTGGAAGAGGGACGAGGCATCTTCAGCAACATCAAGAAATATCTGATGTTCCTGCTGTCGTCCAACATCGGCGAAATCGGTTTGATGGGCGGGGCGATGCTCCTGGGCCTGCCGTTGCCCTTGACTGCCGTGCAGATCCTCTACGTCAACCTCGCCACCGATGGCTTGCCCGCGCTGGCTCTGGCGTTGGACCCTCCCGAGGCTGACTTGATGCGCCGCAAGCCGGGTAATCCCCGCAAGGGAATTTTCACCCGGCCCGTTGTCACGCTGATAATGGTCGGTGGTGTGTGGTCGATGCTGGTTAACCTGGGCCTGTTCGCCTGGGCGCTGAACTCCGGCCGCAGTGTGGCGGAAGCCATGACCATGACCTTCGTCTCGCTCGTGTTGATCCAGTTTTTCAAAGCGTACAACTTCCGCTCGGACCGGCTCTCGTTGCTGAATCGGCCCTTTGCCAACACATGGCTGAACTGGGCGATTCTGTGGGAGCTCGTGCTGTTGCTCGTGATCGTCAATGTGCCATTCCTGCACGAGCCATTCGGCACGTTCAGCCTGCCGCTGGTGGATTGGGCAATTGTGGTCGGGCTCGCACTGACGATCTCGCCCGTACTGGAAGCGGCGAAGTGGATGGAGCGGCGCGGGTGGTTTGGGGAAATGGGCTAGTGCTTTGTCAATTTAAGGATTGGGGGTTGTGCGGGCTCGTTCTCAACCGTTAAGCGTCGTTTGAATCCGACCTGGCGACCCTAAAATCAAACCGTGACAGAGCACTAGCCACAGCGCCTCCCTGCTCCGCCGGGCCATGCGCGGCCACTCGACGAACTTCTCGCCGAGTTCGGCACCGACCCGCAGAATGGTTTAACCGCCGCACGGGCCGCCGAACTGCTGGCCGAGTACGGCCCCAACGAGCTGGCCGCGGAGCCGCCGACACCCCGGTGGAAGCGACTGCTTGCCCAGTTCTCCGACCTGGTCGTCTGGATTCTGCGAGTGCACGACGCACTTTGTAATTTGATACCCGAGCCGTAAAGTAGCGCAGTCTGGTGAAGGCGGGCAGCCGCTTGCACTCGATCATTTTCCTGGCACCACGCCGTCTTCCGTGCATTGGAGCCGGAGAGGCTCCTCGCAAGCAAGCATCGAGCGCGCAACTTAACAGCAATCAGACCGAAATCCGCAAGGCAGCCGATTGATCTCAGAGGTAGGGCGCAAAGTGCGTCGTGCACCCGAGCTCGCCGAAGTCCGCTTCGCGTCTTGACCCGGATCAGCCGATCGACTATTTAACCGCTTTCCACTTTGCAATCCACTGAAATTCGCATCCATTGCGGGCTGGTAGGTTGCGCGCGCCTGCCCCCGTTGTCTGAAAGTCCGGCTAGATGGTGTCCTCAAAAGAGCTGCTGATCGCCACGCGTCCGTTCGCACACGAGGAGCGTTGGCGAAGCTGGTGGCACCTGTGGACGACGATTGCCGTGCTCAGCGCAGTCATGCTCCTGCTTTGCAGCGACCTTCCGTGGCTCGTGCGGCTTCCGTTCAGCGTCATTGCGGGCCTGATTCTCATCCGGCTCTTCGTCCTGTTTCACGATCATCAGCACCGTGCCATTCTCCGGCATTCGAAGCTTGCCGACTGGCTCATGTTCGCTTTCGGTGTCGCCACGCTGAATCCGCCGAGCGTTTGGAAGCGTTCGCACGATCACCACCATGTGAACAACTCCAAGAGCTTCGGCCCGAACGTCGGGTCATTTCCTTTGATGACCGTCGACGGGTACGAACAAGCATCGATGCGTCAGCGGTTTTGGTATTCCGGTTCGCGCCATCCTCTAACCATCGCGCTGGGCTACGTCACCGTGTTCTTGGTGGGGATGTGCATTAAGCCGCTGTTCGCCAACCCGCAACGGCACTTCGACGCCGCCTTGGCGATCGCCTGCCACGGCGGGCTTTTGATGTGGCTGGCCTTCGACGAAATCGACGACCTCTGGCTCGCGGCACTCATCCCATTCACGGTGAGCTGCGGTTTGGGAGCTTACCTGTTCTTCGCGCAGCACAACTTCCCGGGCGCCCGAATGCAAACGGGGCGCGATTGGGACTACGTCTATGCGGCCCTCAATTCATCGAGCTGCATTCAGATGGGAGGCCTGATGCGCTGGTTCACGGGGAACATCGGCTACCACCACGTGCATCACCTGAACTCGCGCATCCCCTTCTATCGCCTGCCCGAGGCCATGGCGGCCATCGACGAACTCCAGTCGCCGCTGACAACCTCGCTGGGTCTCCGCGACGTCGCCGCCTGCCTGCGGCTGAAGCTCTGGGACCAAGTGACGAACAAGCTCGTCCCCTGGCAGGCCAAGAGCGGCCACGAGCCGGTGCAAGAGTCACGCCTGGCGGCGTGATACCGGCAGTGAGATGGGCAAAATCATGGGTGGCAAAATGATAATTGCCCCAAATAATCTTGCCCGTTCCTTCTGAATGCGGGCGTGCGGAAGTCTAAGGTCTTGCTTGGCCCCGTCGAAGTGTCTTCCGATAAGCCATGCGTCGACGCGCTCAATTGAGGCAAGATCATTCTGCCCTACATGATTTTGCCCATTGCTCCCTTCTGCCGCCGCGCATCGACGGATTGGAATTTCCGTGACTGCGACGATTCGCGCGGTCCCAATCTAAGCCGGTTTCGCGATTCAAATCAACTCAAATCATTCCGAGCGATTAAGTGCCTCGTCACACGATTCTTCGAGCAACTCGCCGCTCGTCGAAACTCACTGATTCTTCGGCAAGTTGTTGATAAGCTTCTGTGCCTCATCGGCAATCTCAGTTCCAGGCGCTTCTTCAACAATTCGAGTCAAATACTTCTTGGCAGCAGCATATTTCTCCTTGCTTATGAGAGTTTTTGAGTTCGTCAGCCACACTCCAAATTTTTTGCGACCCCATTCGTTTGGATCTTCAGCTTTTAACTTTTCTTCCTCAACCTGTTTCGCAGCTTTAGTCTGTTCGGCTTTTTGACGGCGATCTTCAGCTTCCGCCTTGCGTTCCGCTTCAGCTTGAATTCTCTTGGCTTGTTTGCCTTGTTCGACCTCACTAGCGGCAGTTGCATCGTCTTTGATAGATATCAAAGCCGTATCAGATGACCAAAATCCGCCCGAAATCTTCAATTTGTAGCTGTGATTCCTTGGAACATCGAAGACGATTCGACCTTGTTTGGATACGCCAGGATTCAGACTGTCGAGAATGCCAATACTTTGCTCGACTTGCCACGACTTCGCTGACGCACCATATTCCGCTCCATTCTCATCGATCAGCTCAAATGGCGGAATGGTCCGTTCCTTCTTGTCGTCATTTCTCACGGAGAGTTCAACAAACAGCCATGATGCATCCGGTTTCTCATTAAGAAACTGATTGTCGCTCAGCTTATTTGGCCACCACGCTTTCCAAACTGTGTAGGAAGTGTAGCCAATACTGATCGTCTCCCGCATCTGGTATTCGTGTGTCGCTGGTGTGGAAGCGGCTTTCTTTGCGCCTGGCTCAGACTCTCCTGGTGGAATGGCTTGTTGATCGCGCGATGCTTCGTGCTGTACCGGTTTTGAATTGGGTTCAACCGGTGACCTCTTCGAAACACCGCCTCTCGGTGCATCTGAAAGTGGGCCACAGCCAATTACGGTTGCTCCCACTATGCCGACAACTCCAACGAGCAGCACGGTCAGGCAGCCTTTCAACGCTTTCATTGTTCTGTTCCTGGTGAAGTGTAAGGAACCTGACAAGCGCGCAGTAATTTGCGGCTCGACCAAGTCTTCAAGAACGCAATTGGCCTTCGCGCACTTTCCAGTTTCTTGCGTGCGATCTATCGCAACTGAACTGCATTTTGCGTTCTTCCACTTTTGCTCGCAAGCACTGGCCCATTCCATCGCGCGGGTATGAGTTTCGCGCATTTCGGGGTGCTTGGACCAATGGGCGAAGACCTGTCGCAACTCGGGAAACTCCAACGCGTGTTCTAAAAACCCAGTTTGGATGCGATCGCGCACGGATTCTCCGCCTGCGAGGATCGTCCGATCCGGACGTCGAACTAATTTTTCTCGACATTCTCAATGCTGACTCGCTGCGCGTTCGGCGACTCTCGCCACATCATAGCCCGGGGGGAAAATTACCCGAACTGCGCATTCGCGAAAATCCAAAATATTCCACCCTTTTCGTTTGCTATTTCAAATCGGCGTGTGTATGCTCGGGCTCATACTGTGGGGAATCAACCCAAAACGATCTTTGACAACCGGTTGAATGTGGAAAACGTTCCCTTTACAATGAAGGGACTGCGGGGGCGATTGGTTTCGGTCCGCCGCGAATGCCTCTCGGGGAAATCGGCCGGCTTGTCTCGATCATGGTGCTGCAAAATTTCATTACCGGCGAGACGCGGCGGACGATTGATGATCGGTTTCGGGTCACGTTGCCAACCGAAATGGCGGCAGCCGTTAGTGATGAGCAGGGCGAAACGATCCTCGCCAAGGAGCGGCCGGGTTGCTTGAGCGTTTGGCGGGCCGCCGATTGGCAGAAGCGGCTCGATGACGGCGTCGAGCTTATCAAGCAGAAGATTCAAGCCGGCCGCATGGAGCAGAAGTGGAGCGAAGTGCAACGGCTCGGGCGGCTGCTTTCGACGCGGTCTCGCACGGTCAAGCTCGCGAACCGCTCGAGGCTGCTCATCCCGGAAGGATATCGCGAATTTTTAGAGGTCGGCCCGAACCAGGACGTGATGGTCGTCGGAGCCGTCATCTGCGTGGAAATTTGGAACCCGCAAGCGTGGCTCGAAGTGCTGCGGCACGACATGCCGGAGTTTGGGCCGCTGTTTCGGCAGCTAACGGATTAAGAAATCCGAGTTTTCAGTTTTCAGTTTTCAGTGTTCAGCCAGATGGAGGGCGACGCGGAGATTGACGCTTGCGTGTCTTTTCTCCCCCTTGCCCCTTCACCCACTCTCCCCCTCTGCCAGACGCGCATTGAAGCGAACTATTGACGCAAATCGTCGACGAAGTGCCAGGCCGGCGAATGAGAACGGAGGCGAGAACTCACTCAAAGTCCCCAAATGCGTCTGCGCACAAGCACCCTAAACCACGGAAGGCTTGTTCGGCATGGATGCCGCTTCCTTTTTTTCGCAGGCTGGGCATGACGATTGAACCCCGGTCGCGGCTGGTACCCCCGACCGGGGATTTTTTTTAGAGCGGTAATCGTTGAGCTTT
>JBBDVZ010000278.1:0-26387 GCA_040903115.1 Planctomycetaceae bacterium | reverse complement strand
GTGACGTTGAATCGCTTTCCCTACAACAATGGGCACTTGCTCGTCGCGCCGAAAAGCCATCTTGGCACGTTCGAGGATCTCGACGATGCCGCGTTGTGCGACTGCATGCGGCAGCTCAAACGCATGACCGCGTTATTGACCCGCGTGCTGGCCCCGCAGGGGTTCAATGTCGGGCTCAATCTGGGGAAGGTCGCCGGCGCCGGGTTACCGGGGCACTTGCATTGGCATATCGTGCCACGCTGGAACGGCGACACCAACTTCATGCCTGTTCTGGCGGACGTAAACGTGATTCCACAGTCGCTGCGGACGTTGTATAATCTATTGCGGGACGAGCTTTCAGCCGGCGAGCACTAGCGGGCTCCCGCCTTCGCCGGTCCCACTGGCGTGATAACCGGAAAAGTGCTGGTCTTCCCGCATCCCTCCTCTTAAGATGATCGACTGATCTTTCTGGGAACTCCTCGGGTCGCCCGAAAGGGCAATTTCTCGGATCGGAGCGCGTTTTGTCTTTTACCAGCGTGATTCGTTCGTCGTCCGCACTCGTCAACGCGGTGCGCGGCGCGTATGTCGTGGTTTGTATCGCGGCCATTGTGACTTATCTGCGCGCACCGTCGGTGTCTAACATCCCGACCGGCAGTTGGATCGACGCCCATCCCATCGCGGGGTTCTTTCTATTGTTCGCCGTCACGCAAATTCCCACGGTCTTCGACCTGATGATGCGGCGGAAGCGGATCGAGGTGATCTCGGCGGTCTACTTCGGCGTCCTCATCGGGTTTCTGCTGAGCTATCTGATTTTGCAGGCCATCCAGCCGATTTTTTCGTCGCTTAATATCGGAGATTATTATAGACAGATGACCGAAACGTTGGTGACTCTCGCGCTCACGTACATGAGCGTGTCGCTGTTGCTTCAGACCAAAGACGATTTTCGCTTTGTGATTCCCTACGTCGAGTTCGCGAAGGAGATCAAGGGCCAGGCTCCGTGGATATTGGATTCGAGCGCCCTGATCGACGGCCGCATCGCCGACATCGTCGACACCAACATCGTCGATGTGCCGATGATCGTGCCTCAATTCGTGCTGCACGAAGTGCAGGACATCGCCGACAGTAACGACAAAATGCGCCGGACCCGCGGCCGCCGCGGGCTGGAAGTGCTCAGCAAGCTGCAGAACAACCCCAAGGTCGAAATCCGGATGCACGACACCGACCGCGCCGAGCTGCTGGGCATGTCGGTCGATCAACGGCTCGTCGAGGTCGCCAAGCAGCTCGGCGGGCACGTCGTCACCAACGACTTCAACCTCAACAAGGTCGCCAGCGTGCAGGGCATCGGCGTCATCAACCTCAACGATCTGGCCAACGCGCTAAAGCCGCGTTACCTGCCCGGCGAACGGCTGCGGATCAAGATTCTCAAAGAAGGTGAGTCGCAGGGGCAGGGGGTGGGCTACCTCGACGACGGGACCATGGTCGTCTGCGAACAGGCCGCCAATCTGCTGGGCAAAGACATCGACGTGATCGTCACCAGCGTGCTTCAAAGCAGCGCCGGCCGCATGATCTTCGGCCGCCAGATCCACTCGACGAATCAGTGATCGCGTACCCGTGTGCAGCGCTCACAGCCTGTTCCGGTCGAGAGTGTCGCGGTGACGCGGGGACGCGGGGAGGAGGCTGTGATGGCGCCGTGTGAAGCGCTCATCGCGTATTCTGGTTGAGAGTGACGCGGAGACGCGGGGATGGGGTGACGCGGGGAGGAATGCGGGCAAAACCCGCGCGAATGCTTCACCGGCCTTCCCTTCGGAGTTCCCCTCCCCCCTCGCGGGGGAGGGTCAGGGTGGGGGGCGAACGTGACACAGCCCGCGGCACGGCAGAGAGCGTTCCTCCCGGTGACGTCGCACGAAAAGAAGCCCGGCTTTGAAGAAAAAGCCGGGCTTCTACCTTCGAAGCGTCACATCCGCTCGCACGTGCGGATGCCCAATAGCGACAAGCCGCGCGAGAGCACGCGCGCCGTGAGGTCGCACAGCAGCAGCCGGCTCGCGCGCAACGCCTCGTCTTCTTCCTTGAGCACCGGGCACGCTTCGTAGAATGTGCTGAAGCCGTTGGCGAGGTCGAACAGGTACTGCGTGAGCAAGTTGGGCCGGCACTCGCGGGCCGTGGATTCGAGCTCGCCGGCAAAGCGGTTGAGCAACAGAGCCAGGCTGCGCTCCTGCGGGCTGGCGAGCAGCACCCGTCCGCCGGATCGACGAAGCAAATCGATATCGACTCCCCCCTTGCGAAAGATGCCGCAGATTCTCGCGTACGAGTACTGCATGTACGTCGCCGTATCGCCGGTTTTCGCGAGCATCTTGTCCCAACTGAACACGTAATCGCTTTCGCGGTTGTGGTGCAGGTCGGCATACTTGAGGCCGCCGATGCCGACGGCGGCCGCGACGTCCGCGCGGGCTTGCTCGTCGAGCTCGGGCGTCGGCCGTCCGTCGGCCGTCGTTTTGGCATCATCGTTTTCATCGACGATATTTCGAGCACGGGCGATGGCTTCGTCGATCAGGCTTTCCAGGCCGACCGTGTCGCCGGACCGCGTTTTGAAAGGCCGCTTGTCGTCGCCGAGAATCGTGCCGAAGCTCACGTGCCGGCATTCGACGTCGGAGAAGCCCCATTTCTCCGCGGCCCCAAACAGCAGCCGAAAGTGTTCGCTCTGCCGCGCGTCGACCACGTACAGAATGGCGTCGGCATGAAGCTCTTGGGCGCGATACTTGACGGTCGCCAGGTCGGTTGTCGCATACGTGAACGCGCCGTCTTGCTTGCGAATGATGAACGGCGCCTCGTGTCCCTCGAGAAACACGCAGATGGCCCCCTGGCTCTCGCGGGCGATGCCCTTGGCCTCCAAATCGGCGACGACTTCCGCCAGCATCGGCTGGTAGAAACTCTCGCCGAGCGAAAGGTCGAAACGCACGCCCAAGCGGTCGTACATTGTTTGAAGCGCTTGAAGACACTTCGGCAGGAACAACTGCCAGAGTCGGACGTTTTCCGGGTCGCCCGCGTGCAGCCTGGCGGTTTCATTCCGGGCGGCTGCGGCTACGTCGGGGTGAGAATCGGCGAGCCGCTTCAAATCTTTGTCCGCCTCGACACCCCGGACCTTGCGTTCGGCGGCTGTCAGCTCGTCACGCAGATCGTGCACATCGGCGCGCAGTTTCTTAAGCGCCTTGGCGGGCGGCTCACCACTGGCGCTGGCTCGCGTTTCGGCGGTCTTCAGCTCCTCTGCCTTGGCCGCAATGCGTTCGCGTAGCCGGGGCAGCTCGGCCAGCGCGTCGTAGTAGTCGGAGAGCTGGTTGACGAGCCGATAAAGCCGGGCGAGCTCGCGGACCGCGTCCTCGGCGAACGCCTTTTCATCGACGAAATGCTTGTACCCGTAGATGATCATCCCGAACTGCGTACCCCAGTCGCCCACGTGGTTATCGCTGGTCACCTTGTGCCCGAGGAACTCGAAAATGCGATACAACGCGGCGCCGATGACCGTGCTGCGGAGATGGCCGACGTGCATCGGCTTGGCGACGTTGGGCGCGGAGTAATCGACGACGTAATGCCTGGGCTCGGCGGTCCGCGACACGCCCAACCGGTCATCGGCCACCAGTTGATTGGTGCGCGTTTCGAGCCAGTCATCACGGAGCGTGAGGTTGATGAAACCGGGACCGGCGATCTGCGGCGGCAGACACAAGTCGTCGACAGCCAGGGCGGCGACAATCTCGGCGGCGAGGTCGCGCGGATTGGCCCGCAGCTCCTTGGCGAGGGGCATGGCAAAGTTCGCCTGAAAATCGCCGAAGCGCGCGTCCTGAGCCGGCTTGACCATTTGCGCGAAACGCTCAACGTCGTCGGTATACGACGCCAGAACCTTTGCGAATCGCGACTGGAGCTGGGCCAACATACTGGTTGTCTCCGCTTTGCCGTGAAAGGAACGCGGCAAGACGATCAGGGGGCGGGACCGATGGGTCGGCGAACCGTGCGGCGGCGGATTTCGACGGCATCAGCGATTCTGGTCGTCGGCGCCGTTGGCCTGCCAGTCCACCCGGTCGGCATCGGCCCACAGGTGTTCGAGATCGTACGTGCTGCGTGCTTCCTGAGTAAAGACATGCAGCACGATATCGCCGTAGTCCAGCAGAATCCACGAGTTGCCATCGGCGCCTTCGACGCCGAGCCGGGTCGAGCCTTCCCCCGTGAGCGTCCGGGAAACCTCGTCGGCGATGGCGTGCATTTGCCGCCCACTGGTCGCAGTGGTGATGACAAAGTAATCGACAATCGGCGTGACGCGGGTCAGGTCGAGCACCAGCGTGTCTTTGCCGCGATACTCGTCGGCAACGCGAGCGCACAGGCAAGCGTGGTCGCGGGCGCGCGAAAGGCTGTGGAGGCGGACTTGTTCGACCGGCTTGTTCGTGATCGGGTGACCTCGTTCGCACAAACCTTTGAGACTCGCGGTGCCACGTTGTGGCATTTTCGAGCTGGTCAGCGAGTTAGCCGGGACGCGCCTTGAGGACTCGCCGACGACGATACAGAAATTCTAGCAAAAACCGGCGTGTGGAGCGTCGGGAACGCCCAGTTTTCCAAAAACCGGGATTTCCCCGAGGGCGCTTCTACGGACGGAGAAGCCCGGCTTTTTGCAAAAGCCGGGCTTCGTGTCGGATGTTCGAACCCGCACGAGCTCCCTATTCGCGGATTCTGTTCTCGCTGCGGAACACGGTGTTGAGGTTGGGAATGCGAATTTGTTGTTGCAGCCACAGAGACTTGAGAGGAAACGACTCGGGTGCCGGGTGGTTGTTGACCTGAGCGATGTAGTTCAGACAGATAATGCCCATCAGCACCTCGTCGACGGTGTCGTACACGTCGAGCAACTCGGAATGCTCCTGAAAGAGACCCTCAAACAGCGTCAGGCCCTCGAGAGTGAGCGTTTCGGCTTCGGAGGGCTGAACCTTTCCATCCACCTCGACGTCGCCGTATTTTCCTTCGCGGTACAACCGCTGCCCCTCGTACAGACTGCGATGGGCTTTGACCATTTCGGGCGTCGCCTCGATTCGCGACCGCGTTTTCCAGTAGCCGTAATTCGCGGTGCTACGCAAGCTTTCGACGGCCTTGCTCACCAGGTTCGCGTCGACGCCGTACTCTTTGGCCATGGCGTCGATCTCTTCGGGAGTGGCCTCGAGAAAGACTTCGCCGAACTGGAACGGGTAGGGCTCCCGTCCGTATTCATTCACCCACGTCCGGTGGGCCTCCTGCCAGCCTTGCTCCGAAAGCTCGCCGAAGGTGCCCTCTCGCTGCAGGGCATCGGGGTAGTCCATCAACGAACGGGAGGGGTACTGGCGGAACAACACCCGCGCCATGATGGTGTTGCGGCGCAACATTTCTTTTTCGTTGGCAATTTCGTACCAGTCTCTGGCGACGAGGTAGTTGTCGAGGCCATCGCGATTGAGCTCGTTATCGGGTCCGCCGCCGTATTTCTGTTCGTCCGGATCTTTATCGATAAAGTACCGGCGAAACTGCAGCCACTCGTCGGCGCGGCCGATTTTCTTGCCGAGGGTCGTACCGACGTCGTGCGGGAGATCGGGGTAGATTTGGTTGCGATAATGGCCGCGGATGAGGAACTTGGCCCCTTCTTTGACCCAGTAGTAACGGTCGGCGACGCCGTCCCACTCGGCCGACACGTTGTAGGCCAGGTTCCAGCCCTGGTGCCGCCAAACCTGCAGGTAGTGCGGTTGCAGCAGGATGATCGACTCGACGTTGGACTTGAGCTGGCTCCAATTCTTTTTTTCCTGCTGGTCCAAAGCGTCGAGCCAAAGCAAGTTCGCCGCCACCCCGCGGAAGCCCAGGAGCACGAGGTTCATCGTGGCGCTGGAGGGATCGACCTGGCCGAGGTTCGATTCGCCCAGGTCGTACTCCGCGCGCTTCTGGGCGATGACTCCGCCGCCGCCCTCCGAGCCGGCCGGCAGTCCCAGCAACATTGTCGGGATCATCAGCACCAAAATACCGAAGAAATACACGAGCTTGCGCTGCATCGCGGTGAGGGAGTTCATTTCGATTCCAGCTCCCGGAGTTTAAGGCTGTAGTACCCGATCAGCACGCACGGGACTAAATACGCCAGCGTCACGAAGATGACGGGCAACATGCCGGCCTGCCAATCGACGTCGAACCCGTTGGGGGCGTACTGCGAAGCCCGGGTGAAGTGCTCGAAATTCGGCACGAGGTGCTGGGCCAGCCACAACATCGCGCGGGCCGCATAGTCAACCATTGTGATCGCCTGCGAGATAGCATCTTCTTCGATTTGCTCTTGAATGTTTTTGTGAGTTGCGATGCGGATGATGGATTCCACCGGTCCGCCCCCCTTGAACGTCCCGCCGAGCACGACCGTCTCCATAAACGAGCGAAACCACATTCCAACCACAATCAATGAGAATGTGGCGAGCGTCGCCACCGGCCCCTTCAAAAAGCAACTGGCCGTCACGCCCAGCGCCACCACCAGCACCATCATCAACCAGATCGAGACGACCGATTTCGAAAAACCGGAGAAGAAGCTGCGGTCGGCCATGCGAATGAACAGGTCGGGACGCGCCATCCCCAAAAACTGGCCGGTGTCGATGCACTGCACTTCGACCGTCAGTTTACCGTTCGAGATCAGATCGTCGAAGAGGCTAACCGCTTTGCGCTCTTGCGTCGTGTCGTTGTAAACGTCGATTGTCGGGGCGACCGTCGTGATCGTTTCGCTAAACTCGTTGACCGGAAACGGCGGAACGTCTGCAAATAGCTTCGAATCGGGATTGATCAGCCGGTACTGGCAGAACAACTTGGTGTTGATGTCGCCCTTGTGGGTTCGGAACGACTCGAACTTGGCCTCCAGCTTCAGCCCGCCCTGGCGCTTCAGCTCGTCGACGTCCAGTCCCTCGAAGGTCCAGACCGCCCGTGCCTTGCTCGCCCCTTCGATAAAGCTGCGGAACATCCACATGTCGCCGACGTTGACTCCACGGTCGGTCGCGGTGCCGACCCGATCGCGAAATGTCAGCGTCCCGTAAACGGGCACGCGGCTCACAAGCTTTGCGCGGGCATCGTTGGGAATTTGCCGCACCACCCAGACATAGCCCACGAACCCCATCGCCGCCACCACGACGGTGCCGATGCCGACGAACCCGAGCATTCGACCGAGCACGACTTCGCTGCGGCGAACCGGCTTGGTGACCACCGTGTGCAACGAGCGGGCCTTGATGTCCTCCGGAATGCCCCAGCAGGCCAGCAAGAGCGAGACCGGGAGGATCAACCAGCTAATCGCACGCAGCGCGAAAGTCACGTGCTGTTTGATCTGCAAATCGGCGCGTTCCCCGCTCGACCCCTGCATGAACCAGCCAGCGAACATGAACAGGATCGCGAAGACCACGAACACCAGCAGCGTCTTGCGCCGGACCGATTCCTTGAACGTCAGCGTCGCCAGCGCCCAGATTCGCCGAAACGAAAGGCTGAACAGCTCGGTGAACCCGTCGCCGATCAGCCGCAGGACGCCTCGCACGCCTTCGCTTCCCTGAACGGCCAAGGCGACCAGCAGCGAAACCAATGCGATCAGCACGGCACTGCCGCCGAAAACCAGCAGCCAGATCAGAAACGAAACCAGGACGTTATACGGTTCGGGATTGAACGGCATGGAATTACTCGAAAAATGACGAAGCACGAAATCCGAATGACGAAGGAAATCCGAAGCACGAAGCCCCAAAAAACCGGATCAATCTCGAGCCGCGGGGTTTAACCCCGCGGTCTTTTCGGCGTACGAAATGGCAAAGGCCGAAGACCGGCGGGATAAACCCGCCGGCTCGATGTTTTGTGCTTAGGTCATTCGTGCTTCCTTCGACATTCGGATTTCGTGCTTCGGATTTCACTTAAAATTGATCAGCGTGTTTCGACGATCGCACTCAATGAACCCTTGAGGCCGTACGCGTTTAGGACGTCTTGGTGTTTTTCGCCGGTTGGTTTCGCGTAGAGCCGTCGCCGTTCGCTCCGACGCCTTTGTCCGTGCCGGACCGAGCGTCGTCCCCGGCGATGAATCGTTGCCCCGGCCGCTCGCGGCTCTCTCGAACGGTCTTGAGGAACAGGTCTTCGAGGTTTGTCGTCGGATGAGCGACGCTTTCGAGCGACGCGTTGTGCCGGGCGAGGACCGCCTTGACCTCCTCGATCGTTTGATCGTCGAGTTTTGACGTCAAAAGTTGGGTTTGGCCCTGCTCCTGCAGCAGCTCGTCGACGGCGCCCATCACTTTCAATTCGCCGGCGTACAAAATGGCGATGCGGTCGCAAACGTCCTGAACGTCGGCCAGCAGGTGGCTGCACATCACAACCGTCTTGCCTTCGTCGCGCAGTTTGATGATGAGGTTCTTCATCTCGCGCGTGCCGATGGGATCCAGCCCGCTCGTGGGCTCGTCGAGCAGAACCAGGTCGGGGTTGTTAATGAGCGCCTGCGCCAGGCCGATGCGCCGCGTCATACCCTTCGAATACTCCTTCAATTGGCGATGCCGCGCGCCGTCAAGTCCCACCATCTTGATTAACTGGTCGGTTCGCGACCGGCGTTCGGCGGCCGGCATGTCGAACAGCCGGCCGTAAAAATCGAGCGTCTCTTCCGCATTCAGGAAGCGGTAAAGGTACGACTCTTCCGGCAGGTAGCCGATGCGTTCGTTCTTTTTGACGTCGCTGGCGGGCCGCCCGAGGATCGTGATCTCGCCTTCGGTGGGAAACAACAGCCCCAACAGCAGCTTCATCGTGGTGGTTTTGCCCGACCCGTTGGGCCCCAGCAAGCCGAACACCTCGCCCTTGCGGACCGTCAGGCTGAGCGAGTTGAGGGCGCGGACCTTCTTGCGGCCCCAAAAGTCGCGGTAAATTTTCGTCAGGTTGCGGATATCAATGACGGGTTCGCTGTCCATGGATGTCCCTTGCCGGTTCGAAGCAACCATGCTCTTGCGGCTGAAAATGAAGGAAGAGTGCGATGGCGCGACCGGAGGACCCGCGCGAGAGATCTCGCCCGGCTGACGGCGAAAAGACCACGGGGTCGCTTAGCGCTACGCTCTGCGGCCCGGTCGCGTTTGAACAAAATTTGAGAACGTGAAAATGTGCCAGTCCGATACAGTCCCCACACACGTCGTGTCCCCGGTCGACCCGACCTGAAACGACGGCTGCCATGCCCACGACCTTGGGTGGGCATGCCTCAAATGCGCAGCCAACACACATCCGGCCGCGTTGAAATTTCACTGTAAATCGCCCCCTCATGGTTTGCAAGGTATTGGGCGGCGGCTGAAACCGTTCTTCGACCGGTCCGTTCCGATTGTTCCGACTGCGAAGCTGCTCCGACGCGTGGTGACCGGGATGGCTGGGGGGCGAGCCGCTTCGGTTTGCTGCCAAATCCGACCGGCAGCGGCTCATTCCAGCAGAAACGACACGCTGACGCTGGCCGTCACGCTGATGGTGCCGGGCGCAAAAGTGGGGGCGGCCTCCTCATTTCCGGCTGCGCCGCCGCCTTCGCTGCTCTGCTGAAGGTTGCTCCGGTTAGAGGCCCAATAGTTTGAACTGTACGCGCTGCCTTCCGTAATGGTGTAGGGTCTCCCCAGTTTGACTCCCAGCTCGCCGGCGAGGGCCACCGCTTTTTCCTTCGCGGCGCGGATGGCATTTGCCCGGGCCTGATCGCGATGCTTTCGCAGCTCGGACGTTCGCAGGCTGGCATCCTGAACTCGCGTGACTCCGGCGGCCACCGCGTCCGCCGTCACGTTGGGCACTTTCTTGATATCGTGCAATGTGCACGCGATGTCCTGCGAGACCGTGTAATATCGCACGGCACCGGTCGGCGCGGCACGCTGCGCCACCGGAAAGGGATCGCGGGAATCGCTGTCGTCGTAGCGAGGCATAATTCGCACTTGCGATGCCTGCAACTCCGCCTCTTTGACGCCAGCCTCGCGAAGGGCAGCCAATACCTTGGTGGCCCGGTCCGCCTGCAGTTTTCGCGCTTGCGCAAGATCCGGGTGGCGAACTTCGACCGAGAAGTAGAGGTCTGCAACGTCCGGTACGACGCGGATCTCAGCGCTGCCGGTGGTCGACACCAAAGGCGGCGAACTCCTTTCCTGTCCGTTGGCCGTTGCGGCAACCAAGCAGACCGGCAACATCACCACTGAGGAAACGAGAGAGCGAGATTTCATTTGAATTTCCTTTGTTTTGAAAGGACGAAGCGACTTCAATTCTGAGGGCTCGCTTCACTCGACCCCAAGCCGCACAGCAAGTACCCGGTATTACGGCGTCACTTGGGAATTTGATGGTTTTGGCGCCAGGTAGAAGAACTTTTCAGCCTCGTTGACAGTCTTGGGGTCGCGCTTGCGCAGATTTGCCAGATTCCGTTTCGCCTTTTCCATGTGTTCGGGTACGGCGCCGGCTGCATTGTTGGGAGGGTCGTATGCGCAGACCAGCAAGTAACGGACGATCGCGCGTTTGATGGGGCGAGAGTTGTTGGGAGGAACTCCGTACATTTCCATCACGCGATCCTGCACGCTCCAGTCCTTGAATCGCGCGAGATCATAGATCACGAGGTCTGCTAAGTCCGGATTATCGAGCAGGAGCCGCATCGACTCTTGCAGCTTTTCATTTCGAATTTTTCCCGGCTCGTGCCGCCACATAAGACGAATGGCCTGCATGGCTGCGTACGTTTCAGCGAACGGCGCCTTTTGGTTCTTCAACCGCGTTTGCTCGAGATAGTCGAGGCCTTTTTCGCCGCTGAGATGGAGGTATCCAACCATGGCCGCATCAAGCCGCTCGCGAAACGCCTCGCGGGGTTCGCCGATCGTTTTCAATAGCAAGTCGATGTCCTGTTCATCGCCGGCGATTCCGAGCATCAATGCATACAAGTTCCGTCGCTGATCGGCGATGCCGGGGTCGGCAAGCCACGTTCGTAGCTTCTCTGCCGGCAAATCCTTTGCCAAAGGTAAGAACTCTTCATACTGGATGTAGGCGAGCTCCGAAAATGCATCGTCGCGTATTTGGGGATCCGTCGATTCGGTATGACCGACAAAGTAAGCGATGCGTTCGCGCGGCGGGCGATCGGGAGCGGGAGCGGCGGCGATGTATTCGAAGCATGGCGACGTTACCGACACGATTCCGTACCATGTAATCTTCTCTTTCGCGCCTTTCTCGTTGGCGCCGCCCACCAGAAGAAATAGTTGGCCATCTTTCGCTTCCCGCCGCCCCGGAACCATGATTCGATCACCGGTTGACACCAGCGCCTTATCACCCTTGGCCACCTTCACAACTTCAAATTGGCGCGACGCAGGTTGGTCGCTTTGATCCGGTACTCCATCAGTCGCTCGGACAAGCACGGCTACGTCGTAGTAGCTGAGGCGATATCCAAACGTGTCCGGATCGCTGTAGCAAAGCTGCGGATCCCGCTCCCACGTCAGTGGCTCTCGTTTTTTTGCCACGCACTGCGTCGTGGCGATTGGAAAGAACATTGCCGCAAAGATTACGATGCGAAGCATTGGCTGTTCCTGTAGTGAATGTGGCATACAGCCGCTGATATGCAGGAGATTATGCGATTTTGACGCGTCTTTGACTAGATGCACTTGCGAAGGAGCAGGCGAGCGTCTGGTTGAAACACCGGGCCGGGCCGGCGAGAATGGCGTTTCGGCATCTTCCCGCTGTGTGCAATACGCAAGAGAGGACCTGCAATGCGATTGACTCATAAACTCCTTTGTGGCGGTTTGATCGTGTGCGCTGCCGCTATTTTCAACGGACGAACGCTCGCCGAGGAAAAGGAAAAGGAAAAAGTTGGCGCAATATCGCGCGACAAAGCCGACGCTGACTATGCGCTTCAAGGCGAGTTTGCCGGCAGCATTGAGACCGAGGACGGAGCGTTGAAATACGGCGTTCAGGTCATTGCCTTGGGGAAAGGCAAGTTTCGCGCGGTCGGATATCCCGGCGGGCTTCCCGGCGATGGCTGGACTCGGGAGAACCGCATCGAGGTCGAAAGCGAAACAGTCAACGGCGAGGTCGTCTTCAAAAGCGAGCGCGCCAGGTCGGTGCTTACGAAGGACAAGCTCGACATTCGCACTCTCGACAGTAAACCCATCGCAGAGTTGAAAAAGGTGGAGCGCAAGAGTCCCACGCTCGGCAAGAAACCGCCGGAAGGGGCCGTCGTGCTCTTCGACGGCAAGTCGGCCGACAAGTTCGAGAAAGGCCGCATGAGCGACGACGGGCTGTTGATGCAGGGCGCGACCAGCAAGCAAAAGTTCGGCGATTGCAGCGTGCACCTGGAGTTCATGCTCTCGTACATGCCGGAAGCGAGAGGCCAACAACGCAGCAATAGCGGCGTCTATCTGCAGGGCAGGCACGAGGCGCAGATTCTCGACTCGTTCGGCCTCGCCGGCGACGACCACGAATGCGGGGGCATCTATGAAGTCAGCAAGCCCGCCGTCAACATGTGCTACCCGCCGCTGGCCTGGCAAACGTACGACATCGACTTCACGGCGGCGAAATTCGACGCCGCGGGCAAGAAGACAGCCAACGCGCGCATGACGGTGCTCCACAACGGCACGGTGATTCAAAAGGACGTCGAAGTCCCGAAAACCACCCGCTCGGCCCCGGTCGCCGAAGGCCCGGAGCCAGGGCCGCTGTACATCCAAGACCACGGCGACCAATTGCGGTTTCGGAATATTTGGGTCGTCGAGAAGAAGTAAGCCCGAAGCACGAATGACGAAGGAAGCACAACGAACAAAGCACGATTGAGAGCCGTCAAACGCTGAAGGCGTTTCATCACAAAGCCGAGGGTCAAGCGCTAGCGCGACCCTCGGTTTAGCGCGAATGAGACGCATCAACCCTGTAGGGGTTGCATCAACGACGAACGTGAAAGAACGCTGATGAAACCCTTGCAGGGTTTGTCGACACGACTGACGCTCGTCAACCCGGCGTGGCGCTGCGCTTGACGCCGGGCTGCGTTATGCGACCCCTTCAGGGGCGTCTTTTTCTCGCCCCCACACCCCCTCGCCGGCTCTCCCCCTCACTTCCTGCCCCAATCACGCTTGCTCATTCGGATCGAATTTTCATAATGAAGACTCGCGACCGGGTGGCGATTCGATTGCGGCGCGGGGATGGCGCAGTGGGTGATCGTGCCGTCACTCGGACAGCGACGATTGTGCAGCCCTCAGAGATGACCGTAAGGAGACACGGATGAGACGCATACTGGCCCTCGTGCTGGCCGGTGGTAAAGGAATACGCCTCGAGCCGCTGACGCGCGACCGCGCCAAGCCGGCCGTTCCGTTCGGGGGGCTGTACCGGATCATCGACTTCACGCTGTCGAACTGCATCAACAGCGGTTTACGCCGCATTCTCGTCCTCACCCAGTACAAGGCGGCCAGTCTCGACCGTCACATCAACATGGGCTGGCGGTTTTTGTGCCGCGAACTGGACGAATTCGTCGATATTCTGCCGCCGCAGCAGCGGATCGACGAAAACTGGTATCAAGGCACGGCGGACGCCGTCTACCAAAACATTTACACGATCGAAAAGGCGCGGTCCGACTACGTGTTGATCCTCTCGGGCGATCACATCTACAAGATGGATTACTCGGAGTTGATCCGCGATCACATCAAGTCGGGTGCCAAGGCCACAATCGGGTGCATCCCCGTCCCGTTGGAGCAAAGCAAGCATTTTGGCGTGATGCAAATCGACGACAACCGGCGGGTCGTGAGCTTCCTTGAAAAACCAGCAACAACCGACCCGATGCCCGACGATCCGCACCGCTGCCTGGGGTCGATGGGGATTTACGTTTTCAATTCCACATTTTTGTTCGACCAGCTTTGCCGCGACGCCACAGTGAACGAAAGCTCTCACGACTTCGGCAAGAACATCATTCCCTCGATCCTTGACACGCATTTAGTGCGGGCGTACCCATTCCGCGACAAGAACACCGGCGATGGCTGCTACTGGCGCGACGTGGGAACGCTCGACGCCTATTACGAAGCCAACATGGACCTGATTGCCGTCGAGCCGGAGCTGAATCTTTACGATCACACTTGGGAAATCCGCACGTTTCAGCCGCCCTACCCCCCGCCGAAGTTCGTGTTCGCCCAGTTCAAAGAGCCGAACCCTCGCGTGGGGACGGCCCTCGACAGCATGGTGTGCAACGGCTCGATCATTTCGGGGGGCCGCGTCGAGCGGTCGATTATCTCGCCCGACGTGCGCGTCAACAGTTGGGCCCAGGTCGAAGACTCGATTCTGTTCGAGGGGGTCAACATCGGCCGACACGCGAAAGTGAGGCGGGCCATCATCGATAAGGGCGTCTCGATCCCCGAACGCGTCGAAGTCGGCTACGACCTCGAACAAGACCGCGCGCGTGGCTTTACGGTCACCGAATCGGGCATTGTCGTCATCGGCAAGGTCGATAACCTCGCGGAGCTCGACGGCCATCAACTTGCACCCGCGATGCGCTAGTGCGTGGGTGCCACGGGCATCTTGCCCGTGTTCCGTTCGATTGAGAACTCGCGTGGACTGCGCACGTATCGTTCGCGTGCAGCTTGTTCGCCGTGGCCGTGTTGCATGCTCATAAAATGCTAGCGGCCTTGTCAACTTCGAGAAGTGCACTGGCGAGACGCCAGTGGCACCCGAGCGCCCGAAGCAAGTGACGCGGGGACGCGGAGAAGGGGCCTGCGGCGAGCTCAGCCGAGCGGAGACGCGGGGAAATAGAAGCTCCGCGAGCCGGCTATTGCCCGGGGAAATTTGAGCTGAAAGCTGATCGCTGACGGCTGAAAGCTTCCCCGAAATTGGCCTGTTCCTTCTTGGCGGCCGTTGCTAGAGTCCGTGCCCCGTTCAATGCGCTGGAGCGAAAGCGTTACCCGTTATCTCCAGCTCTCCCAAGTTGACCAAAACCGACGGCTTTGAAGCCTGCCAATGCGCGCCTGCGTGGGTGCGCCGCGGAGCGAAGCCTTACCCACACGTACAGGTGACGTGATCGTGACCCGGTGCTCGCGAAAACTCGCCGCAGCCTTTTGCTGGGGCATGCTGGGCATTGCGTCGCTGCAGCCGGTCGCTGCTCAGGAGGGCTGGTCGCCCGTTGCGTTTGAGGAATCGGGGGACATTGCGGCAAACGACGCACGCATCGCGCAAATTTCGGAAGCCGATAACTCGTCGCGCGCCTTCGAACCAATGCAGTCGCCAGATTTCATTGCCGCACCTCCGCCACTTCAGGCTCCCGCACAGTACGATCCCAACATCAATCCGCCGAATCCACAGTGTTTGCCGGAGTACCCAACCTGGCAGTTTTTGCCCGATGGGTTGATGTACAAGTCGTACCTGGCCGGACCGCTGGAACCTCGCTTCGCCAACGTGTGGCTTCACGAACAAGACAAAGGGTGGCTCTGGGATGTGACATTGGGCGGCCGCGTTGGCATCTGGCGGTATGGCACGACAAGTATTGCCCGGCCTCAAGGCTGGCAGTTGGACGTCGAAGGCGCAGCCATGCCGCGGCTCGATGTCGAGCATCAAGAAGACATGGAATCGGTCAACTTTCGGTTCGGCGTTCCGCTGACGTGGGCGCAGGGACCGTGGCAAATGAAGTTCGGCTACTATCACCTCAGCGCCCACGTGGGGGACGAGTTCCTCATTTCGCATCCGGGATTTGAGCGCGTCAACTACGTGCGCGACTCGGTGATTTTCGGCGTCGGATATTTTCTCACCAACGACTTGCGTATTTACGGCGAGACGGCGGGGGCCTTTCACCATTCCGTCGCCGAACCGTGGGAGTTTCAGTTCGGGTTCGAATACAGCCCCGCGGTCGTCAACACCGGCCTTGCGGGCATTCCGTTTTTCGCAGCAAACGTCCAGCTCTTCGAGGAGCAGGACTTCGGCGGCGCCCTCAATACGATGGTCGGCTGGCAGTGGCGCAGCGGCCGCTCGAATCGGCTATTGCGAGCCGGCCTTCAATACTTCAACGGCAAATCGAGCCAGTTCGCCTTCTACAACGAGCACGAAGAGCTGCTCGGGTTGGGGCTGTGGCTTGACCAGTGAGTGCCGGTCCGCGAAGCACGTGACGCGGGGACGCGGGGACGCGGAGAAGGGGCCTGCGGCGAGCTCAGCCGAGCGGGGACGCGGAGATTTGAAGCCGCCACACCGCGTATTTCTCCATTACGCGGAGCTCTTCGACCCTTTACCATGGAGAGATACGAATGTCGGGGCACGCAAGAGTTTCGTGCTTCGTGCTTTGAGCCTTCGTTCGACATTCGTGCTTCGTGCTTCTGGCTTGGGTTCGATGCCTGTTCGCGGTCGCGTGTACTTAGTCGGCGCTGGTCCTGGTGATCCGGGGTTGATTTCGTTGCGCGGGCTCGAATGCCTCAAGCGGGCCGACCTGGTTCTTTACGATGGCTTGGTGAATCCGCTCTTGTTAGGGCATACGTCAGCTCGCGCAGAGCGGACGTGTCGCACGCGCGGGCCGAACGGAAGCGTTCTCGATCAAGGCGAAATCAACCGCCGCCTGATCGACGCGGCCAAATCGGGCAAGACCGTCGTTCGCCTGAAGGGGGGCGACCCGTTCATCTTCGGGCGAGGAAGCGAAGAGGCGGCAGCACTCGCCGCCGCGGGCATCGAGTTCGAAGTGGTCCCCGGAATCACGGCGGCCATCGCTGCCGGCGAGTACGTGGGCATCTCACTCACGCACCGAGCCCAAGCGTCGGCCGTCGCATTCATCACCGGTCACGAAGACCCTGCGAAGGGGCAGGCGTCGATCGATTACCGGAACCTGGCCGCGTTCCAGGGGACGCTCGTCTTCTACATGGGATTGCACCGTCTGCCGGCGATCGTCGACGCCTTGCTGCAAGCCGGGAAATCTCCCCAGACGCCCGCCTGCGTCATCAGTCAAGCCACCACGCCGTTTCAACGGACAGTGACCGCACCGCTGTGCGAGCTGCCCGCGAAGGCCTCCGAGCAGAATCTTCACGCTCCGTCGCTCATCATCGTCGGCGAATGCGTGTTACAACGCGAAGCAATCGCATGGTTCGAGAAGAAGCCGCTTTTCGGCCGGTCGATCGGAATCACGCGGCCGGCGGCACAGGCCGGCGCGACAATTTCGCGGGCACTCGAGCTTGGCGCGCAACCTGTCCTCATGCCCACGATTGAAATTCTCCCGCCTGAGGACTGGTCGAAAGTGGACGCGACGCTGGCAAGGCTCGACCGCTACGATTGGCTCGTCTTCAGCAGCGCTAACGGGGTTCGCTCGATGTTGACGCGGCTTTGGGAGACGGGCCGCGACGCGAGACGACTCGGCGGCGTCAGAATCGCTTGCATCGGACCGTCGACGGCGGAAGCGCTCGCCGATTATCACATCCAGGCCGATCTCGTGCCCGATAGTTATCGTGCCGAAGCACTCGCCGCGAGTTTGCTGCCGCATGTCGCCGAGAAGCGAGTTTTGTGGGCCCGCGCGAGTCGCGGTCGCGATGTGCTTCCTCGCGAGCTGCGAGCCGCCGGCGCGACCGTCGACGAGCTGACCGTCTACCGAAACGTCGACGTGGAGTCGTTGTCACCGGAAACGCTGAGGCAGCTCGAAGCGGGCGAAATCGACTGGATCGGCCTGAGCAGCCCATCGATCGCGCAGGGCTTGAAACGCCTGCTGACCCCGGCGGCACTCGAAAAAATCGGGAAATCGGTTCGTCTGGCCAGCATCAGCCCGGTCACCTCAACAGCGGCCCGCGAGGCCGGTCTCCCAGTGGCAGCCGAGGCGGACGTGTACACGTGGGACGGGATTTTCGCTGCGATCCTGAAGAAAATCCGAAGCACGAATGACGAAGGAAGTCCGAAGCACTAAGCACGAAAATCTTCGTGCATCGGACATTCGGATTTCTTTCGACATTCGGGCTTCGTGCTTCCTTGAGGGCCTGCCGGGCAGTGCCAACCCCACATCCACAAAGCGACCTTGACCAAATCTCGCCGATGGCGAGAATCTCGTCCGGATGAGGGGGACGTCTGTTCCAGGGACCAAGGAAGGTGCCGGAATGAAACGCTGGTTCACACATTGCATTATTGCGGCATACCTGGGCGCGCTGTGCGTCGGGATCGCGAGCCACGCACTCA
The DNA here is from genome assembly GCA_040903115.1 of Planctomycetaceae bacterium. GTDB lineage: Bacteria > Planctomycetota > Planctomycetia > Planctomycetales > Planctomycetaceae > JBBDVZ01. The sequence goes on along the minus strand of JBBDVZ010000278.1, from coordinate 8,303 downwards.
ACGTCGGGCTGGCGCTGCATCCGGGCATGTACTACATTGTGTGGGACATGTTCTGCGGATGGTCGGCACACACCAGCCGCTTTCACATCGTCGCCGAGGGCGAGAGCGGCAAGTACTACGCGTTGACGCCGGCCCCGTGGGGCGAAATCCATCCGTACGGCGACCTCGGCCGCCGCCATTACGACATCCCCGCGCGTCATTTGGCCCAGATGGGCAAAACCATTCTCGATCACACGCGTCATGAAGACATGACGCGAATCTTCGTCGTCGAAGAATCGTGGCACAAAAAGTACAACCTCCCCGATTCGGTTTGGCAGCAACTTTACGACGATCCGAAAGACTTCAAGGCGTATTATCACATCCGCCAGGTGGTCACGCCGGACGGCCTTGTGCTCGAGGCGAACCCGGGGTGGCTGCATCGCCAATTTATGCTTTGCCTCGCCAATAACCCGCGGCTGAAAGCCGACATGCAGCGCAGCAGGCCGTTTTACGCGCTCACTCCGAACGAAGACTCACGATCCCGATATTTGTTCGCACCGATAGAAGATCCGGCGGACCGATTCCGCGTGGGCTCGACGTTAGGGAACTGAAAGACGGAAGCTCGAAGCACGAATGTCGAAAGAATGCCCAAAGCACTAAGCACGAAAAAATTCGGGCTTTGGACATTCGGATTTCTTTCGACATTCGTGCTTAGGGCTTTCCCAACCTGATAGCTGAAAGCTGATAGCTTCCTCCGAGGACACGATATGAACGCCACGCAAACCGCCTCACCCGGTTCCGGTCTCGCCGGCCGGCTGAATCGCTTCTTTTATGCTGAAGAGGTTCCCTACGGGTTGGCTTTGTTGCGGATGTGCTTGCCGGTGGCTGTGCTCGTCGAGATGGTGCCGCGGTGGCCGTTCGCGCGAGAGATTTATTCGAGCGACGGGACGCCGATGCCGATTTGGGCCTCGTATGCGGCCGGGCATCTTTACCCGGCTCCGCCGGGCGCGTTGGCCGTCGCCATGCACAGCGTGCTGTTGTTCGTGCTCGTCACGGCGATGATTGGCTGGCGAACGAGGATTTCGTTACTAACGGCGACGGTTTTGTACGCCGGGCTGACGATGCTCGACGCCGTCAGCACCTTGACAAAATACACCGTCATCGCGAACCACCTGCTGTTGCTGTTAGGTCTTTCTCAATGCGGCGCAGTCTGGTCCATCGACAATTGGTTGAAACGTCGTCGCGCCATCGCAGCGGGCGCTTCGTCCGCGTCGCTGATACCGGCGCGATCGTCGGTTTGGCCGCGACGGCTCATTCAACTGCTGATTGCGTTCGTCTACTTTGGAGCAGGAATCACCAAGATTCACACGCCCACGTTTTTCACCGGCGACCAGCTTCACAGTTGGCTGATGACCGACTTGCACTTTCACCATCCGGTCGGACTGCGAATGGCTGCTTACCCGGCGATGCTGATCGTCGCGGCGTACGTAACGATTACTTGGGAAATCGTCTTTATTTTTCTCTGCTGGAAAGGCTGGGCGCGAACGCTCTGCCTGAGCGTCGGGGCCGCTTTCCACCTGATGACGTACTTCACCCTCGGACTGCTCATCTTTCCCATGGTGTGCATTCCCGTTTACCTTGCGTTCTTCGACGAGCACGAATATCGGCGCTTCGGGCAGTGGTTGGCGAAGTCGCGAATCCTTTCGCGCATTGGGACGGCCATTTCCGCCGCCGGCGCCGGGATTTCTCTTCCGCATCGAGCGCCTGCCTACTCGTTGGCCGTGTTTGCGCTGCTGCTGGTGGCTGTCGCCGGAGGAGGCGTGCAGATGGAATATCTTGCCGACCGCTACGGCGAGCGGCGACCGGAAGGGAAGTACATGCTCAAAGAGCTCGATCCCGAATTTGTCGAAGGAACGCTGCTCAGGCCGATCTCTCCCATCCGCGAAGTCGACAAGTTCGGCTGCCTGACGCTGGGCACGTTTATGATCGGTGAGACGGTCGCCAACAATCGGACGACCTTTCGAATTGGCGAAACGATCATCGCCCAGTGCGGCGTCACGCCCCCGCACGAAGACCTGTGGGTCGACATCGGCCTGCACGACGGCGACGGGCGGCCGATCGACACCGTCGGCCAGGCGATTCCCAACGAGTCGCTTCGCGCCAACTGCACGTTCAGGCTGCCCGAGTCGCTCTCGCCCGGCGACTACTTCATCGTCGTGAAAAGCGGCGGCAAAGAAGTCCTCCGCCGCAACTTCACGCTCTTGCCGAGCAAGCACGCGACGAAAGCGCTCGCGAACTGAATTCAGTTCGGCGAATATCGCGGGGTGCCACTGGCGTTTCGCCAGTGCTCTTTTCGATTAAGGACCAGTACGGCAAGCTGTAAGATCCTCATCGTAGTTTGCGCGCCCTACACGTGGTTGCAACCGCATGGAAACCAACGGGCTTTTTCACATTCGAAAGATGCGCTGGCGAAACGCCAGTGGCACCCGACGAGACGCCGGCCGAGGGAAACTCACGACCACAATATTGATTCTGTCGATCCTCTTGATCCTTGGGTGTTCCTCACAACGGCCGTTTGCTGTTGTCGACGATGTCACCGTCCCATCGAGATTGGACACCGGCTACAAGCTGATCGAGGTTGACGGAATGCCGGTAAAACGTGCCCGCGGTCGAGTTGTCACTATGATCCCCGTCGCGTTGGTGGAACCCGGCAAGCACACCTTCACCTGGGAAGACAGCGGCACGCCGAAAAAAGTGATTTCAGTCTTCGCGGTGGTGGATGCTGATAAATCATACCGCCTTGCTGACCGCGACGGAGCATTTGTCTTGGTTGAGGATCTCGATTAGGACGGCCTTTTTACCGGCCGCGGCGATGTTTGCAGTGTGACAGCTGCCGCCGGTGGAACCCGGATCCTGCTATACTGGACTTCACCTCGACAAGGCACCGGCGGAGCCTGTGGCACCCAAGCACAGTCGATGTAGGGCCGGTTTCACCGGCCAGACGCCGACGTGCGTCAAAGCCCCTTTTCGATCTTGGCGCGCCGCTGCAGCAGACGCATCAACAAAACGCAAATCGTTGACCATACCAGCCCTCCAGTCCAGCCAGCCAGAACGTCGGTCGGGTAATGCACGCCCATGTAGACGCGGCTCGCGCCGACGATGAGCGACAGAAACAACGCCACCGACAGAAAGTAAAACTTGAGCGGTCGCGATTCGGCCAACTGCTCGAGCAGCCCGCCCAGCGTCAAGAAAACCACCGCCGACATCATCGAATGTCCGCTGGGGAAGCTGGTGGAAATCGCTGCCGAGAGGTGAGGCACGACGTCGGGCCGGGGGCGGTTAATGATCGTTTTCAGCGCGACCATCACCAGGAACCCGCTGACGACGGCGCCCAGCAAATACCACATGGCGGCGTGTTTGCCGTCGAGCCACAAGAACCCGGCCACCGCCGCCACCAGCAAACCGAGGAACGCATATCCGCCGAGGGCCGTGATGTCGCGGGCCATCTCGGCCAGCCAACGCGGTCCGATGGTTCGCGATGGGTTGTCAGGATGGCGGAGTGTGCGAAGGATGGTTTCGTCGAACTTTTGCGTGGTTCCCTCGCGCACTTCGTCGGTCAGCTCGATGAACATCCACGACCCGCCGATGACGATCAGAAAGCCGGCGAGAACCACCAGATCATGGCCACCCAGCCAACTAATTGCGCGCGATACGAGCTGACTCATGGCCATTCCGTGTTTCGGCGGCGCATGCCTGCGGCTTTGCGGCTAAACGCGGTCTAACGTTCCGCGTTCCGCACTCAGAGTTCCGCGCTTGAATCATTCGGTCTTGTGCAGCGCGGGATCTTCGAGGACGGCGAAAACGCCTCGCTTGGCATCGTAGGCGTAAACCCGGTAGCGCGGCAGCATCGTGAACTCGACGTGGTTTTCCTTGATCATCTTCATCATTTCGGCGTACGTCGGGTTCCGCTCTTCGACGATTTTGAATTGTTTGAGGGCGGCTTCCATGCCGAACATGCTGGCGCGGGACCGCACGTTGATGTAGGCGGAAGCCATGAATGAAATGTAGTCGTTGCCGCTGGCCTTGAGCTCGACCTCAATCAGGTTCGGATTTTCGGCAATCGCCTTTTCGTAGTCGACGACTTCGTCGGTCATCTTGCCGATGATGCCCTTGTTGCGTACGGGCTCAGCGGGCTTCGGCCGAGCGACCGGCGCAGCAGGTGCAGCCTGCGCTTTATCCTCGTCCGACTTCGCAGCCTGCTTGTCGATGGCCGCCTTCACATTACAGCCACCGAGCAGCACGCTGAGTGCAAGCACGAGATGTTTCATGAGCGACTCCATCTTGGAACGTCGTATGCAGCGCGTGAGACGCCGAAATCCGAAGCACGAATGACGAAGGAAATCCGAATGTCCGAAGCCCGAAAACATTCGTGCTTCGTGCTTTGGGCCTTCTTTCGACATTCGTGCTTCGTGCTTTGCCCTGCTTCATCTTGTAACGCAGTCTGAAGAATTGCAAGACGAATTGCGATGCGGCGTTATTCCACACTCAGCGTCCAGCTCACGCTTTGGAATCGCTCGACGGTTCCCGCGTGGGTCAGGTCGAAGTCGAGTGGCGTGATGGTGACGTAGCCTTCGGCAAGCTCGCGGACGTCGGTGCCGGGGTCCATCTGGCGATTTTCGCGCGCATCGAGCCCGCTCCAATAATACGCGCGGCCGCGGGGGTCGAAGCGTTTTTCCATCAGCTCGGCATGCCGCCGCAGGCCGAGAGGCACGGTTTTCACGCCCAGCGGCCAACCGGAACGGTCGCGGGGCAAGTTAATGTTCCAGAGCGAGCCCTGTGCTGGATGGCGCGCGAGAAGTTGTTCGATCAACCTGACGGCGAGCCGCGCGCTTTTCGAGTAATCGGGCTGCTCGTCGATGGAGGCGGACATGGCAACCGACGTCACGCCGAAGAACGCTCCTTCAATCGCTCCCGCCACCGTGCCGGAATACAACACGTTGATGCCGGTGTTCGCTCCGGAATTGATACCGCTGACCACCAACTCGGGCCTGGTCTTGCAGAACGTGAGCACGCCGAGCTTGACGCAATCGGCGGGGCTGCCCGAGACAGCCCACCCCCAATGGGTGCCGTCCCGCAGTTCCTCGCGGACCATCAGGGGATGCATGTAGGTGATGCCCAGCCCCACGCCGCTTTGCTCGAACGCCGGGGCGACCACTTGCACGTCGCCCAGACGAACCAGCTCGTCGCGCAGTGCCGCAAGCCCCGGCGCATGAATTCCATCGTCGTTGACCAGTAGAATCTGCACGGGAACGCGGCCTCCAGTGACAGCGGACGAATTCTGAGTGCGGCGATCTCGCCGCATCGTTCGACGATCGGGCTCAAATCTAGGAGAATGTTACCGAGGCAGTCCAATACAAAGAAGCGATTGGATGAGGCCCGGCGAAATTTCGCTTAATCTCGTTCCCAAGCTCTGCTTGGGAACGAGAGAAAGTTGTTCGATCAGGCTGACGGCGAGCCGCGCGCTTTTCGGGTAATCGGGCTGTTCGCCGATGGAGCGTGGATGAAGCTGCGGCATGGCACGAGATCGCGGTCACGAGCTGCCTACGCGAGTGAATGGCTTGCCAGCCTTGCCTAAACCGCAAAGTCCATAACAGACTCAATAGCGGCGTATCCGGCGGCCGATTCTAGAAGACGAGTTAGCAGCAACTGCGCCGCACTGGTCGTGCGCGCGCCTGCGAAAAAGCTCGTTTTTCGAGGCGGAGTGCCGAGATGCCCATCACCACGATGCCTGCGCCAGTCGCGACCCCGCCTGTCGAAGGCGAGACGGCCGAGAACGAGTCCGAGTTCGGGGTGCTCGACCAGGCGGAGACGACCAAGATTCGCCAGGTGGTGACGTCGGTCGTCAGCTTTCTTGCCTCCAAGAGACTTCTCCCGGCCATGCTGATGCGGGTGGGGCCGCTGCGCGTTTTGCTGCCGCTGGTTTGGGGAGTTCATTTCCTGCGATCGCGGCGATGGCTGGCTGGATCAAGTTTTATCTGCATGGGACTCCTGTCGCTGGTGATCGCCATCAATCCGTCTGGGCTGATGGAAAGCGATCCCGCCGACGAAGATTCCAACGTGCTGATCAGCGAAGACGATTCGCAGGATTTCGACGATGTGTCCGACTTCGGCTCGGCGGAACAGGCCGAGTTCAACATTCTCGCGCGTCCGAACTCGACGTCCTCCAAACCGGCTCCCGCATTCCGCGAGCCGACAGTGCATGAACACTCGGCCGATTCGCAGCGCGGGCCACGTTCGGCCGGCGATCAAGCATCGGCACGCCAAAACGCAAACGGCGTGTGGCTGGTCGGGACGATCGAAGACGTCGAGGATTCGGTAACGCATCGAAGCGCGCAGGGCGAGTCAATTTCGCGTTTGCGACAATGAGCGATCGTCTGCCCGCGGGCGCCGCATCGGTGCGAAAGACGTTCGACATGTATGAACAATACTGGGGACTGAACTCTCACCCCTTCCGGAACGCGCTCGATCCGGCGTTTTTCTTTCGCGCAGATGCACACCAAACGGCACTCTTGAAACTGCGCTATCTCATCGAGAATCGGCTTGGCGCTGGAGTCTTGCTCGGCGGGTCAGGGTCGGGCAAAACCTTACTGTTGACCATGCTCGCCCACGAACTGTCGGAGTCGCTTGGGCCGTTTGTCCACGTGGCGTTTCCACAGCTTTCACCGGCCGAACTGCTCGGCTACCTGGCCGATGAGCTTGCGTCGGACGAGTCGACCGGCAGTTCCGGCGACGGGGGACTCGACCGCACGGTCCGACGGATCGAACAGCACCTGGCCCAACAGATGAAGCAAGGGCGGCATACAACTATCGTCATCGATGACGCGCACCTGATTGATGACCCGGAGGTATTTCAAACGTTGCGACTCTTGCTGAATTTCGCCGAACGAGGCGAGGTCGCGCTCTCCCTCATTCTGGCCGGAGACTGGCAACTGGCGCCGCGCATCGAGCGGATCGGGGCGCTGAACGAACGCATCGCAGTCCGCGCCGTCGTGCGGCCGCTCTCGCAAGCCGAGACGGCCGATTACGTGGCCCATCGGCTCAGAGTCGCCGGCGCACGCGCCCCGATTTTCGACGCTGCCGCACTTCAGGCGGTCTTCGAGATTTCGGGCGGAGTGCCGCGACGAATCAACCGGCTGTGCGATCTCGCATTGCTGGTCGCATTTTCCGATCAACGGGAGCAGATCGCGGCAAAAGACGTCGAAGACGTCGAGGGGGAGTTAAGCATCGGCTCTGCCGCATAGCGAGTTGGTGGAGGGAGTGTTCAGTTTTCAGTGTTCAGTGTTCAGTTTTGCAATTGACGACAATGGCAGTTGTGCGAACCACCCCCGCGTTCGCTGTTGGGCGCTCTGCCATGGCCCTATTACTGAACACTGAAAACTCATTTCCGCAATCGCTGAACCAGCCCGCCGCGGCGGGCCGCTCGCCTTGACGTTCAGGCGGCTCGGCGATTGTCGCCGGCGATTCGGTAGAGCAGGGCGTTGCTTTTCTTGCCGACGATCTCGATGGCGCCCGTTTCCCTCAAGCAGTAGGCCATCTTCTGGGCCAGCCAGCGCGGAATGTCGGCAGCTTTGGCGATATCGCCGGTGGAGAAAGCCGGAGGAAGCCCGCCGGGCAACAGCGCCAACAGATCGTCGATCGACCGAAGTTGCATTCGGCCCTCGATGTGGCGCAGCAATCGGTCTTCGACGCGATAGCCCTTGCTGCGGCGGCGAGGCTTGTGTGCCGCAACGCGGTGCTCTTCCTGCTCGGTGAGGACGACCTCTAATGTGAGGCGCGGGTGCCCGAATACGCCGGTGAAGTGCACGAGGTCGTCAAACACGTGGTGAAACGTCTCCCGCGTCGGGCTATATCGTCCGGAAACGATTCGTCCGCCGCGTCGCGCGAGCTTGACCAGGTATTTGCGAGCCGCCAGCGGCTTGACCACCAGCACGTCATGATCGGCCAGCAAGGCCCGCACCTTGTCGCGAATGGCGCCCAGCGAGCCGTACTGAATCTCGACGAGCCGGTCAGCCACGACGGCATCGATGCGATAGCCGCGCAGGGCCACCTCTTGCAGCGAATCGTCGCCCGAATACAGGGCCTTGAGCTGCCGGTGCAGCGTTGTTTCCATGAAAGACCAATCCGTTGAGCAAGTGAATACAAGTGGCGACGAATGGTACCGGACACGTCCAAACCGGTCCAGGCGTCGTTCGGTTCGCCCGCGTTCGACTTTCGGGCGTCGGCGGCAAAATTCGCTGAGAATTCGCGGTGATCGCGGTCCGATT
>JBBDVZ010000277.1:0-26651 GCA_040903115.1 Planctomycetaceae bacterium | reverse complement strand
TATCCCTTGTGGACACGCGACCTTCGGGAAGTGCCATTCGGACCTGTCCCCTTTTTATCGATGATGCGACTCTCGTATGACTCCTCGTGGGTCAATCTCGATTGTGACCGCTCCCTGTTCCGCCGTCGGAAGAATGCGGGCGCTCGATCCGTAGGTTGGCGCAAGGGCCTCGGCACGCCTTCGCTGTCCCGTGCTGACCACGATCCACGGCGGTTGCTGTGCCCATTCGGCTAGCTGCACAGTGTTGGCCCCGCGACTGCCATGATGCGGAGAAAGCAATACATCAACTTTTTGCGACGAGCGGCTGAGCAGCTCATCGAGTCCGTCGGCCTCAAGATCGCCGGTCAACAGAATGCGCCGTCCCGCGTATTCCAGCGCCAGGGCCAGGCTGTTCGCGTTGTCTTTCTCCGAGCGAAACTCTCGTCGCGGATGCAGGGCGACAACGTTGACTTCGGGGTCCAACGCAAGCCGGTCGCCCGCCGCGATAATGCGAATGGGGACGTTTGCATCGGCGGCCGCTTCGCACATTTCTTGCACCTGTTGCTGATGGAAGTCGAGGAAGGGCCTTGCCGTGATCAAACACCCCGTCTGCAGCGTGCGCAGTAAACCCGAAACGCCGTTGAAATGGTCGATGTCGGCGTGAGAGATCACAATGGCATCGAGGCGCGAGATTCCACGGTTCCAGAGCGCCCCCTCGATGCGACGCTGTGCACTGCGACCGCCGCTGAGCGAGCCGGCATCGTAGAGGATTGTGCGGCCGTCCGGCAATTCGATCACCGTGGAGCAGCCGTGCCCTACCGCCAGAAACGTGCAGCGAAGGCCCTCGCGTGGAGGCGGGCAGAGGCCGCTTCCGAGACCGACGGCGATCCACAGGCACAGCAGCCCCCATCGAATGCGCGCGGAAAGACCAAACAGCGGCGGATAGAACAAGCCGATCAAGGAAACATAAAAACCGGCCAACCACCACGTCGGCGGCGAAGGGACGAATAAGTGCGACCAGCCGACTCCCGCAGCCGACTCCACAAGCCACAACATCGCCGCGAGCGAGACGTCGAAAATCCAACCCAGAACCGGCGCCAAGAACGGAAGCAACAGCCCGCAAAGCAAGAAGACGTACCCGGCCCAAAGCACCACGGTCACGAACGGGATGATTAACACGTTGACGAGCAACCCGACGGGTGAAACCAGATGAAACTTGTCCATGAGCAATGGTGCGGTCACGAGCCAAATGGTCGCCGACACGACGTAAACCCGCAGGGTGCCCGTTAAAAGCGCACGTACCCACCGGTGGCGTTTGCTGGGCATGAGAGACGCAGTTAAGTGCCGATCGGCCGTCGGGGCCTTCCATTTGCCGATATTCCAGCGGCTCGACCACATGATGGCAGCCGCCGCAATAAACGAAAGCTGGGACCCGGCATCGAACAGGTTCGAAGGGTTCCAACCCAGAATGACGATGGCCGCAATGGCCAACGAGTTCTCGTCGATCGCTTCCCGGCGCGACATTCGGCCCGCAATCACAATTGCGATCCACACGGTGGCCCGCACGACAGGCGGATTTCCCCCTGTGAGAAACGCATACCCGATGACCGTAGCTCCGAGCACAGCCGACGTTTGTAGCACCGACAGGTTGAACAGCCGGCAGGCCATCCAAAGCAGTCCGGCCAGTATCGCGACGTTTATGCCGGAAATGGCCATGATGTGCATCGTTCCGCTATGCACGAACGCGTCGCGAATCTCGTCGTCGACCTGCGTCCGATCTCCCAGCAACAACGCGGCGGCCACCGGAGCCGACTTCGGGCTGAGGTGCTCGTAGATTCGATTCGTGCAGACTTCACGCAATCGCGCTGCGCATCGCGCTGGTTGCCAGGCGCTCGCGTGATCGAGTTGAACGACCGCATCGGGATAATCGAGGCGCACAAGACATCGCATTCCCTGGCGGCGAAGAAAATCGGCGTAGTCGAATTGGCCGGGGTTTGCCGGCGGGCTTGGGCGCGACAGCCTTCCACGAACGTCGACGGTATCACCCACATCGAACCCAGGCAGCGCCCCGTTCAACTGGAGTTGGGCCAAGCCGGACACGGGACGCATGTGGCCGTCTGATTCGATCGACGCACACCGGAGCTGAAATTGCGTGTGCGACTCGGCGACCCCTTCGGACGCTCCGAACACCGATGGCAGCACGCGAGTTTCGGGATCGGTCGCAATTGTGCCGACAAGATGGACCGGAAAACTTTCCTCCCGGGCATACAGGGAGATGTCGTTCGCGGCCGCGGTCGACATCGCAACGTGATGCCGAGCCCCGCCTGCCAGCAAACACGCCGCCAGCAGGCAGGCATTCGCAATCCGATCGCACCGACGCCGAAAACTTACTGCCCACAGCACCAGCAAAATCACCGAGGCGGCAAACCAAATGCGCCATTCGATGTCGATTGCGCCGTCAAGCGCGATGCCGGCGGCGAAACACGCCGCCACGGCAACGGCGGGCGCTCTCCCGCGGCGCGACGATGGCGGGAATGCAATGGACGACGAATGGCCCTCGGTCGTCGGAGCGGCGCGGTGTCTTGCCTGCCCGAACTGTGGGACAGCGGAGGACTGATGCTCGGAAATCGCCGTCGTCGACACTGCGGCTCCATCCTGCTTATGCATCGAGTGCGATTGTCACGGTGCGGAGCGTGCGCCGATTGTCGTCAACAAATGAGCAACGATCAACTCCGGCTGCGAAAACAGCGTCGGACCGCAAATGACGTGATGGGTGCCTGTCACGCGCCAGCGTGCCCCCAGCCGATGAACTGGGGGCGAGCCTGGCGGCTCGACCCCAGGCACCCTGAACGCCCACAATCTTTCAGTACACTCATCGCGAACGCGTACCAACCACCATTTGCCGCCGAGCCGGCCATCGGTTACGCTGAACGCGCAGCGGACGAGTCCTCAATCTCATACTCGAGAGATGCACGAGCGAATGCGACATTTTTATCGCTTTCATTTTCCGACGTCACGCGGGTACGACGTGAATACAGAGCTCGAAATGGGCGCTCCGACGAAAGGGTTTCTGGTCGATCCGGGCGGAAAGCCCATTATGAGTCTCGGCCGCACGATCGACGTTTCGTTTTCGCTCGAAGCCAGCGGAGAGCTCGCTTCCGATCCGGCGCGCGTGTGGGCGTCTGACACGGGTTTGCCGATCGAAGGCTATGTGCTGGAACCGCCAAACGCCCAGCCGCCGTAGCACGACCGGCGGCCGTCCTCGGCAAGACTTCGCGGTCGAGCGCCGCCGCGATCGCGCCCATGCCGAACCGCGCCGGCGCCCAACGAGAGATCGATGGAAGTTAAAGATCAGGTCGTCGTGGTCACCGGTGGCGCTAACGGCATCGGTCGTGCGTTGTGCCGACGGTTTGCCGCTGAAGGCGCGCGCGGAGTTGTTGTTGCCGATCGTGACGGCACCGGGGCGCGCGCGCTGGCGACCGAAATCGGTGGCCTGGCCGTCGAGTGCGACGTGAGCAGCGAACAGCAGGTCTGCTCGCTCGTCGACCGGACAATCCATGCCTATGGTCCCATCGACCTGTTCTGCTCGAACGCGGGTATCGTCACGATGGGCGGCGTCGAGACGCCTGATGACCAATGGCAGCACATTTGGGGGGTCAATTTCCTCGCGCATCTGTACGCCGCCAGAGCCGTCATCCCGGGCATGGTCGCGCGCGGCAAGGGTTACCTGTTGCAGACGGCATCGGCCGCCGGGTTGCTCACGCAACTCGCATCGGCCCCTTACTCGGTGACGAAGCACGCCGCCGTCGCGTTCGCCGAATGGCTGGCGATCACCTACGGCGATGCGGGTATCAAGGTGTCGTGCCTGTGCCCGATGGGTGTTCGCACCGACATGGTGGAAGGCGACAACCCGTTCAGCGCGTTTTTGCGACACGGCGCCGTCGAGCCCGAAGCGGTCGCCGAGCTCGTTGTGCAAGGCCTTGCCGCCGAACAGTTCCTGATCCTTCCCCATCCCGAAGTTGGCACCTACTTTCGCCGCAAGGCCGATGACTACGATCGTTGGCTGGGTGGAATGCGAAGATTGCAGAGGGTATTGCAGGAGAACTGGAACAACGATGCGGCGGCCGGAAACTCCGCGTAGAATGTCACTGTCGCCGGGTGCCATGGCCACGGCTCTGCGTGGCCATGTCCTGAGACGCATGCCCACCCAGAGCGGTGGGCATGGCACCCAATGGTTTATGCTGATCGCAGTAGTAAAACTTTATCGTGGGCACGCGGGCCAAAGTCGGCCCTTTTGGGAACCTTGAAACTGACTGGACGAAATGACAACGACCTTTGATAAACGCTGGCTGGGCGTTTGCTACGCGGTAACGATCTTTGTCAGTGCCTTTCTGTTGTTTCAGGTTCAGCCGCTCATCAGCAAGTACATTTTGCCGTGGTTCGGCGGGACGCCGGCGGTGTGGACCACGTGCATGCTGTTCTTTCAGATGGTGCTTTTTGCCGGCTACGCCTACGCGCACGTGATTGTCGAACGACTTTCGCCGCGTGCACAGGCCGGCACGCAGCTCGGCTTAATGCTCGTTGCGTTGTTGACGCTGCCCGTCACGCCGAACGCCTCGTGGAAGCCCACCGGCAACGAGCAGCCGACGGTCCAGATCATTCTGCTGCTGGGAGCGAGCGTCGGATTGCCGTTTTTCATCCTCTCGTCGACGGGGCCGCTGCTGCAGGGATGGTTCAGCCGCACGCATCCGGGCATTTCGCCGTATCGACTGTATGCGCTGTCGAACCTGGGATCGCTGCTGGCGCTCGTTTCGTATCCCTTTGTCTTCGAGCCGGCCTTTGCGACACAACTGCAGGCCAACCTGTGGTCAATCGGATTTGTGGCATACGCGATGGGTTGCGGGGTTTGCGCAGTCGGAATGGCAAGACGCGCCGGTGCGACCAACGCGTTCACGGCCGTTTCCGCATCAGCAACGCAAACGGCATCGGCAGGCGAACCGGTTTACAGCGCCGGCATTGACGATCGTCCATCTGTGAGTACGTGCCTCTTGTGGTTCGGCCTGGCGATGGCGGCCTCGGCGCTGCTGTTGGCGACGACGAACCAGGTCTGCATGGACGTTGCCTCGGTGCCTTTTTTGTGGGTGCTGCCCCTGACTCTGTATTTGCTGTCGTTCATTCTGTGCTTCGACAGCGACCGCTGGTATTCGCGTTGGGCCTTCACCATTGCCACGCTGGGGTCGATGGCGACAGTCGCGCGGGTGCTGAACAAGGGAGCCGGCGTCGACATTTCGGTGCAGGCGCTGGTCTATTTTTCGACGTTGTTCTTCTGCGCGATGTTTTGTCACGGCGAGCTGGCAAGGCTCAAACCGCATCCGCGCTATCTCACGATGTTTTACCTGTTGATTTCGGCCGGCGGAGCGGCGGGCGGGTTGTTTGTGGGCGTGATCGCCCCGTATGCCTTCAACGAGTTTTACGAGTTGCCCATCGCCATGGTGGCGTGCGTCGTTTTGATGCTCGTCATCTACTGGCGGGAGCTTCGATCGTACCTGCGTCGCGCACCAGTCACCGAGGACTTGGGTCCCCTCGCCGTGTCGCTTGGCTGGCTGATGGGCCTGGAATTTGCGCTGGGCCTGTCGATTTTTCTGATCCAGGAATCGAGCGGGGTCAATAGCAAGCTGACGGCCATCTCGCGAAATTTTTACGGCGTGCTGCGAGTGAAGGAACGAGGCGGCTACCACGAAGACGTCGACGACCATCGCTTCACTCTCACGCACGGGCGCATTTTGCACGGAGTGCAGTTCACCTCGGACGAAAGGCGGCGGTTCGCGACGACCTACTATTCGCCCGAATCGGGAGTCGGGCTCGTCCTGGAGAACCACCACGCCGATCGGCCGAAGCGGGTGGGGGTCGTCGGGCTGGGGACGGGGACCGTGGCCAGCTACGCGCAGAAGGGCGACGTCTATCGCTTTTACGACATCAATCCGCAAGTCATCGAGATGGCGAAGAACCACTTCACGTATCTCAGCGACTGTGAAGGAGACGTCGAGACTGTTTTGGGCGACGCACGGCTGTCGATGGAGCATGAGGAGCCCCAACGTTACGACGTCATCGTGCTCGACGCTTTTTCCAGCGACGCCATTCCCGTTCACCTGCTCACGGTCGAGGCCTTCGAGATCTATCGCAAGCACCTGGTCGATGACGGCGTGCTCGCCGTCCACATCTCCAACCGCCATTTCGAGCTGCGACCCGTTGTCGAAGGGCTCGCCGATCGCTTTGAGATGGCGGCGGTCGATATTCACTACGACCCACCAGAAGACGAAGTTTTCCCAGGCACCGATGAAGACGTTCTCCAGCGCAGCGCGTCCGAATGGGTGCTCGTCTCGCCGTCGCGTTCGGTGTTAGAGAGCCCGTTCATCGCGGAGTCGGCGTCCTCCGAACCGGACGAGCGTCGCATCGTGTGGACCGACGACCGCAACAACCTCTTCCAGGTGCTTCGCAGGGGTGAAACGTTATCGAAGCTGATGGGCTGGATCCGTCGACTTCCGCACGATGTGCTTTACGGCAGCGAAGACAAGAGCGAAGACGAAAGCGATTCGACCGGTTCCGACGATGAATCTTAGCGCAAGCCCACGGACAGCAGTCCGTGGGTTTCCTCAAGCAATGATCTCTTTCACCACGCGGCAATCGCTGTTGTTCGTCAGCGATTGAGGCTGGTTGTTGTGGTAGTACACCAGTTGTTTGTGGTCGAAACCAAACAGGTGCAGCAGCGTCGCCTGGTAGTCGTTGGGGCTGACGGGATTGACGGCCGCGCGATGACCAAATTCATCGGTCTGGCCAAACGTCATCCCGCCGCGGATGCCTCCTCCGGCAAGCCACGTGCTGAATCCTTGGCCGTTGTGGTCGCGACCGGCTAGTTTCGGGTCGCCGTTGTTCTCGGTGACCGGAAGCCGCCCGATCTCGCCACCCCAGTGCACGACCGTCGTCTCCAGCAGCCCGCGCGACTTCAAATCCTTCACCAGTGCCGCGGCGGGCTTGTCGGTGAGGCGACAGATTGCCGGCAGGTTCTCGCGAATGTTGGTGTGGTTGTCCCAAGGCTGGCCGGCCAGGAACAACTGCACGAACCGCACTCCGCGCTCGACCAGCCGCCGGGCGATGAGACAGCGTGTGCCATATTCCCGCGTCGCGTCATCGTCGAGGCCGTAAAGTTGATGGGTCGCTTTGCTCTCTTGCGACACATCAAGCGCTTCCTTGGCCGATGTCTGCATGCGAGCGGCCAACTCGTAGCTGGCGATTCGCGCTTCCAGGTCCGCCTCGCCGGGATGACGCTCGAGATGCGCGCGGTTGAGCCGTGACAGGAACTCGAGGTTCTGCTGCTGCAATGCTCCCTTGAGGTGCGGCGGCGGATCGAGGTTCAAAATTCTCGGCTCGCGCGATCGCACCACGGTGCCTTGAAACAGCGGCGGCATCCACCCGTTCGACCAGTTCAGTACGCCGTCGACGGGATGACCGCCGGGATCGGGCATCACGATGTAGGCCGGCAAGTTCCGACTCTCCGAGCCCAACGCGTACGTGACCCACGATCCCAGCGACGGCCGACCCGGCGCCGGATTGCCCCCGTTCATAAATCGGATCGAAGGCTCGTGGCCGTTGATGTCGGTGTGCATCGAGCGGATCAGGCAGATGTCGTCGACAATCTCGGCGATGTGGGGCAACAGCTCGGAAATCTCCGTCCCGCACTGTCCCCGCTTCTCGAACCGAAACGGGCTGCCGAACAGCTTCTTGCTGGCGCGGTTGATGAAGCTGTATTGCACTTCACCCGAAAACTCCGTGCCGTCGCGCTTGGTGAGCTCCGGCTTGGGATCGGTGAGGTCGACGTGGCTCGGCCCGCCATGCATAAACAGCGAGATCATCGCCTGGGCTTTGGGCCCATGCTGCGGCCTTTTCGCGTTCAGATCGAACGCGGGGCGCGTCTTGGGAATATTTTTGGGCGTCGCCAGCAAGTTCTCCTGCTGCAACAGCCAGGCCAAAGCCACGCTGCCGATGCCCATTGCGTTGCGCTGCAAGAATTGGCGGCGCGACGAGGCCAGCGCGGAACTCGGAGCGCGGAGTGTGGAACGAGAAACCTTCGCCTTTGAACCGTTCATCGTGAGTGCTTATCCTCTTGAGAGCTCCGGCCGCTCCGCGCTGTGCGAATTGATGCCACAACCATTGCCACAATCTCACTGGCTTCGTTGGTTAATTCGAACAACAGTTCTCGCCGAACAATCCCTGTTTCCGCGAGCAATTCCAGCCAATAGACACATTCATCGGCTTCCTCTTCGACGATGCCCAGCTTTGAACAGAATTCAGCGGTTGAACGCCCACGCCTTGCCGCTCGGTAATTTGCACCCACGGATGTCGCAGACCGCAACAATTGACGTCCCAAAACATCCGCCGCACGAGTCCGCGGCAAGCTCTCTACGAGGCGTATTACTCGTACAGCGAAATTCTTGGTTCGCGCGAGGAGTTGCTCGTTCTGCATGCTAAGTTCACTTTTCGTTCCGCACTCCGCACTCCGAGTTCCGCGCTGCGATCAGTCAACATACAAAAACTCGTTCGCACACAGCAGCGTTTGACAAAAGTCTCGCAGCGCCTGTTGTTGTGCGTCCGACGTCGGGATTTGTTGATCACCCGAGCCGTTTTGTCCGCTCTTGATGTGCTCGCCTTGTGCGGTCACAAACTGCAGCGACTGCGTCAGCTCGGTTTCGCTTGCCGATCGCGAGAACGCCAGTCGCCAGCCGTGGCTGAGCTGCGCACGAACGTCGCTGCCGGCTTCGCGAACGAGCCGCTGCGCGAACTGGTCGGCCTGCTCAACGATGAACTCGCTGTTCATCAGCATCAGCGATTGAGTCGAAGCGGTCGAAGTTGGCCTGCGATCGCAGTTGGTTTCCATCACCGGTGCATCGAAAGCTCGCAGCATGGCCAACGGGCGGCTGCGCCGCACCTCGACGAAGACGCTGCGGCGAAATTCTTCGCCGTTCAACGGGATGTTATCACCCGGCCGGTTCTCGGGGGTCTTGTTGTCGATGCCCACGACAATCTGGCCGACCGTATCTTCCTTGACCGGGACGGGCGGCCCGAACATTTTTCGGTTGAACGCGCCGCTGGTCGCCAGAATCGAGTCGCGCAGCGCCTCGGCGTCGAGCCGTATCACGGGCTTCCGCCAATACAGAATATTATCCGGATCGATCTGTTCCTTGGCCGAATCGCGAAACGATGACTGACGGTAAGCGGTCGACATCATGATCAGCTTGTGCAGTCGCTTCAGGCTCCACTGCTGCTTCACGAACTCGTCGGCCAGCCAATCGAGCAGTTCGGGATGCGTGGGCCGTTGCCCCAGTGAGCCGAAATCAGCGGGAGTGTCGACAAGACCTTTGCCGAAGTGGTGCATCCACACACGGTTGACCAATACGCGCGTCACCAGCGGGTGAGTCCCGCTCGTCAACCGGCGGGCGTACGCGGTGCGGCGGCCGGACGTGGGCAAATCGGAGGCCTTCGACGGGATCTCGAATCGCTCCGCTGTCGACGTGATTGTCAAATCGCCCGGCTCGACTTTCTCTTTCGGCTGACGATGGTCGCCGCGATGGAAGACAAACGTGTCCGGCACATTCCCGGGAAATTCCATCAACACCCTGATGAATTCTTCGACCGGCTTTTGGGCCTGTATCGCCCCGATCCGCGCGCCGTACTTCTTGATCTCGTCGGCGGCTTGCGGGTTGTATTGATAAAGGTTGCCGCCGTTGATGTTCGCGCTGGGATACTTGGCTAACAGCTCTTTCTGCTCGTCGGTCCGTTTGTCGGCCGGCGTGTGGAAGGCCGTCCGGATAGGCCCCCGCAGCGCCTCGTCGAATTTCAAGAGCTCTTTTTCCAAGGCGGCGTCGATGAACGCCGTTTGCTTCGCATCCCGCTCGGCGGACAATTGACCGGCTGCCGCATCGACTTCGGCGGCCTTCGCGCGGTCGACGTCGGTGTAAAGCGAAACGCGTCGCTGCGAAGGGACCTGCCAGTTCTTCCAGTTGTACGCCGGCTCGAACACCGCGCGCATTCGGTAATAATCGGCCTGCGAGATGGGGTCGTAGCGATGGTCGTGACATTGCGCGCAGCCGACCGTCAGCCCCAACAGCGAGCTGGAGACGATCTTGATGGTGTCGGCCATCACCTGATTTCGCAGCGCCTCCTGATCGCCGCCGCCCGACACGGTTCCGTCGACCGACATGCGCAGGAACCCGGTCGCCGTCAGCAACTCGGTCGACTCGTCCGAGAGGTTCGCGTAAGGCGGCGCGACCATCTCGTCGCCCGCCAATTGTTCGTGGATGAAGCGATCGAAAGGTTTGTCGGCGTTGAACGACCGAATGACGTAGTCGCGATACTTGTAGGCGTCGGTACGCGGCGTGTCGCTTTGAGTGTCTCCCTCGGAGTCGGCGTAGCCCGCCACGTCGAGCCAATGCCGCCCCCATCGCTCGCCGTAATTTGGAGATGCCAACAACCTGTCGACGAGCCGCTCATATGCGTCGGACGAATTGTCGGCAAGAAATTGTTCCTCTTCCGCTGGCGTGGGTGGCAAACCGATCAGATCGAAATAGGTTCGGCGCAACAATGTCCGCTTGTCGGCATCCGGGGAGAACGACAGCCCCTTTTCGCGCAGGCGCGCCGCCAAAAGTGCGTCGACCGGCGTCCGGACGCGTGAGTCATCGACGAACAGGGGGACCGGCGGCCTAACAATCGGCTGGAACGACCAGAATGAACGCTCTTCGGCAGTGATGCCAAGGCCGGGGCCGACCGATTCGGGCTCGTCTCGAACCGTCGGCGCGCCGGCCTCGATCCAACGCCCGATCGTCGCAATTTCCTTCTCCGACAGGTGCACGTCGCCGGGCGGCATCTCGCCGACGAGGACCCGATGATAGAGCAGGCTTTCATCGAGCTTGCCCGGCACGACGGCGGGACCGCTCTCGCCCCCTTTGACCATCGAACGTCTGAGCCGCAAGTCGAGCTTGCCTTTCAACTCGTCCGCCGAGCCGTGGCAATCGAAGCAATGGGCCCGCAAAATGGGCCGGATATCATGCTCGAAGGTCAGAGTATGAGCTTTTGAGGCTTCAGGGCTGCCTTCTTGGGCCCCAAACATCGGAATCGGCGACAAAGCGGCGAAAAGCCCAATCGCCATCCGCACTCGGCGGTGCATCCGAATCCTCCGGTTCCAGGTGGGAGCGACCCTGCACAGGTCGCAATGCGGGCCTTTAACAGACGTTGCTGGCCCGGCGGTGACATCAACATTTGTCGATGGATTGATTATCGCGGGCAAGCCGACACGAGGCAACCCAAACCCGCAGACTGGCATTTTGAGTTGTTCCAAAGCTGATAGCTGACGGCTGATCGCTGACAGCTACACCAGCGGCACATCGTGGTACTCGAGCGCCCATTCTCGCATATACCGAACTTGCCGCGGCCGGATGCGGTAGACGATCAGTTCGGGATTTTCGAGGCTACCCAAGTATTGCCGCATGAGCGGGTTGGCATCCCAGATTTCTTGCAAGAGCGCCCGGTCGGTGACCACCTCGGCAATCCCGGTGAGGCGCACCTGGTCGTGCTGCTCGTCGAGATAACACAACTCGACGTTGGGGTTGGCGGCGATTTCGCGCGTTTTGTGATACTGCCGCAAGTTGGCCACGTAGATGGTGAAGCCGTCGGTCCGAACCGGCGAGACAGGCCGCAATCGCGGCTGATCGCCGTCGATGGTGGCCAACTGCGGAAACCGATCGGCGGCAATGACAGCTAACGCCAACTCGGTCAATCGCGCAGCATCAATCGGCTCCGGCTGGGGCTTGGTCATGGTCAGGATTAACAGATCGCGTGACGGCGGTGGGCTTCGGCCAGCACCTCGTTAACGTCCCAACCCGAAACTTGGCCGGCATCGGCCTGGTCAATGCCAATCTGCAATTGGCGGCGCAACTCTTCATCGACCATTTGCACAAACGTCTCTTTGGCGACGATGACATAAGACGTCCGAGTCTCGTCGTCCTCGATCTCCAGAGGCGTGCCCGGTTGCTCCCGCAGTGCTTGCCGCATTTCTTCTGTGAGTTTTGGAGTCATGCAACTATTGTACCTCAACGCAAACCGTTTGCCAAAAACCACGGCATTTTCCGGTCACGTGCTATCGCTGCAGTTTGAGAACGTATTCCTGCCACTCTTTTTGAAATGCTTCCATGTCGCGGCGATCGAGGACTGTCATCAGCGTCTCGTAACCGGTCGGGTCGTCCTTGGCGGCTTTTACGAACGTGCGGTAGTACTTCTGCAGCAGCCCCTTCTCCTGCAGGTAATAGCAGAGATAGCGCGCCTGAGAATAATTCGTGCCCTTGTCCTCGTCGTAAAACTCGCGCGTCGTCGTGCTCGTGAGTGTTTTGAAGCTGGGCACGCGGTCGCGGCGGATTGCCTCCTGGAGGCCGTTGAGCCGCCAGTTTGTGTGGCCGATGATTTTGCCGTCGCGCTCGCCGCATTGCTCGTAGAGCGACGCGAGCCCTTCGTTGAACCACGACGGGCAGTCGGGGAAGTTGGCCGCGATGAAGGGATGCACGATTTCGTGCACCAGCGTGCCGCCGCCCGTTGCGATGTTCATCACCAGCGCCCGGTGCCGCGATGAGTAGTAGCCGTACGGAGTCGAGGGCGCGTCGCCGAACAATTTCTCGGCATTCGCCTCATAGCTCTCGTTATCCTTAAACAGCCAGATGTCGATGATGTCCTCGGGGTCCTTCGCGAAGTATTCTTTCTTCAAATGATCGACGGCCCAGCGGATCGTCTGCTCGGAGTGGCGGCGAAGGTCCTCGATCGGCTCGTCGCCGACAACGACAAACGGCCGCTCGATCAGCACGCTGAAGGCATCGCCCGGAAGCTGCTGCTTAAGCTGTATGATGTGCTGGGCGAAGTCAGCGTCGCTGGTCTTGTCGCCGCTCGGCTGGATCAATCGCACCGGCTTGAGCGGCATGCGCACGACGGTCCATTCCTTTTCGTCGTACTTCAGCGGCCACAGCTTGAGCAGCAGTTCGCGTTTCATCCGCCGATACGCGCCGTCCGCGACGGCCGGCTCATGGTACAAGACCTCGTCGCTCTTCGCGTCGTAGCCCACGATCAGCCGAAAGTGTTCGGTCGTTTTTGGTTGTTCGTCGTAGTGCATGCAGACGATCGAAGCGCGACCCGCCCGCAGGTCGGCGTGCAGTTGGCGAAACTGGTCGTTCAACGAATTGTTCGCTTCGGCGGCGGTCACTCGGAACCAAACGGGCCCGATATCGAAGCCAATGTCCGCGAGCGCCTTCGCCAATTCCCGCGTGTAGCAGCCACGTCCCAACAGCGGATCTAACCCCGCGTGGTCGAACACCTGATCCTGATCGATGTTGCGGCCCAGCTTGCGGAGATACATTTCCGCACACGCTTCGCCGCAAAAATCGGGCTTTTGACGCACGTGGGGCACGCCGTCGATCCGCACGCTGGCGAGTTTCTCCGCACGCGTCGATGCCTCGGAGACAGGCGCGAATAGGGCCAGAAATGCGAGACCGGCCGCAACTTGGCCGCAAGAACGTCGCATGGGAAGACTCCCTGGTTGACACGGGACAACCGACGATCTTTATTGAACACGAACGGGACGCCAGGCAACTGTCGAGGCGCAGAGGACGCCGTGAAGAAATGACGGTTGATCGCTTAATGAAGTTCCCGAAATGTTCCCGGACCGTCGCTTCGCAGTAATATTCCCACCGGACGCAGCCGGTGGGCTTTGCGTTACGCGAGAATGCCGCGGATCACCTCGCCGCCATTGACGCCGGTGAGGCGCTGGTCGAGGCCGCCGTAGAAATAAGTCAGCTTGTGGGGGTCGAAGCCCATCAGGTGCAGAATGGTGGCATGTAAGTCGCGGACGTGGTGGCGATTGGTCACCGCCTCGAACCCGATCTCGTCGGTCTCGCCGTAACTGATGCCCCCCTTGATCCCGCCGCCGGCCAGCCAGTACGTGAAGCCTTTGGGATTGTGGTCGCGGCCGGCACCCCCCTGCACGACCGATTGGCGGCCGAACTCGCCGCCCCACACCACCAGCGTCTCATCAAGCAATCCGCGCTGCTCAAGGTCCGCCAAGAGCCCGGCAATCGGCTTATCGATTTCCGGGCCGTGAATGGCAAGGTTGTGTTCGACGTCGGTGTGAGCGTCCCAATTCTGATCGTTGTGTCCGCCGCCGTTGTACACCTGCACGAACCTCACGCCTCGCTCGACCAGGCGGCGGGCGATGAGGCATTGGCGTCCGAACGGCTCGGAGCCGACAGACACCTCGTCGGCGGGCTTGGGATCGAGAATGCCGTACAGCTCCTGGGTTTGCCGCGTTTCTTGCGACAGGTCGAGCGCCTCGGGAGCGCTCGACTGGAGCTGAAACGCCAGCTCGTAACTGGCGATTCGCGCCTGCAATTCCGAGTAACCCGGACGCTCGGCCAGATGCACGGCATTCAGCCGGTTGATGGCTTCGATCTGTGCGCGCTGCGCGCCGGGCGGCAGCTTTTCGGACGGCGAAAGATTCAATATGGGCTCGCCCGCCGCGCGAAACACCGTGCCCTGGTACGCCGCCGGCATATAGCCGCTCATCCAGTTCGCCGCTCCGGCAATCGGACCGCCGCGTGGATCGAGCATGACCACGTACGCCGGCAGGTTCTGGTTCATCGAGCCCAGCCCATAACCGATCCACGCGCCCAGCGACGGATGTCCCTGAATCACGCGGCCGCAGTTCATTTGCAACAGGGCCGACGCATGCGCGAACGAGTCCATGTACAGCGATTTGATGACCGCCATCTTGTCCATTTGGGTGGCGAGATGGGGCAGCACGTCGGAGCACCACTGGCCGCTTTGGCCGTACTGTGCGAACTTTCGCTTCGAGCCCATCAGCGTCTGCGACTTCACACGGCCGCGGCGGACTTCGACGTCGACAGTTTGCCCGCTGCGCTTTTGCAGCTCGGGCTTGTAATCGAACAGGTCCATGTGCGACGGACCGCCGTACATGAACAAAAAGATGCAGCGCTTGGCCTTGGGCACAATGGGGGGCGCCTGTTCCGCAAGCGGATTGCCGACCGGCTGTCGCAGGTCGTGCGTCGCCGCCTGCAGGTGACGGCCGAAAAACCCTTCGCCGTCGAGCAGCGCCGCCAATGCGAGGCCGGTGAAGCCGGCGCCCGCCTGCCAGAGAAACTCGCGGCGGCCCGAGCCTGATTGCGGATTGCGGATTGCGGATTGCGGATTGGCGGAGCCTAGCGCGGAGTGTGGAACTCGGAGCGCGGAGCTGGTGGATTCGAACGACAGAGGATTGTTGTTCGAGGTCGAATTCGTCATTGGCGTTGCATCTCGCTGCGTCCCAATCAACGGCCGGCCGTGGGGTGCCTGGTCGTTTGGTTCCGCGACTACCATTGTAGCTCAGTTGGCCGCGGGATTCGAGACCGAACCAGTCATTGCCAACTCGGTCGCATTTTACTCCGGTTCCGCCACGAAATTGCCTACGACGCGGCCGACCACGATTGTGAAGTTCAGGTTCCGCTCGTCCAAACTGGCCATCGGCAGGAGTGCCTCGTCAATGGTCGCCAAGATTTGTTGCACTTTGTCGTCCTGGGCGTGGCGATCGTCGAGTAGCGTCAGCGTGCCGGCCACCGAGCCGTCATCCAGAAAGTGCAAATCGAGGGCCGCCGCATCGCGCTGTCCATCGAGCTGAAGAAGATAGCGTTCGGAAGAGGCAGTGCGGAGGGTGCGGGTGAAGATCGTGTTCATGCGATTCACGTCGATTTCTTTTTGAAGGTCTTCTGGTATCGCCACCCGGTTCCCGGAACAGTGGCGGACGTGTATTTGCGGCCGCGCGAGTTGATCCCGGCGCGCAAGCCGGCGGCGCCGACGGAAAACGAGACACCCGACTTGCTGAAATTAATGCGAAACGGGCCGATGTTGATCGACTTGCGAAAAACCCAACCCATCGGAAGAGACCTCGTGGGCGTGAGGCAAACACTCGGCGGCTACTATCGATATGCGAGCCCCGCGACGAATTTCAGCTTACGTCAACTCGACCTGCGGTTCAAATCGCAATTCGAAAGTGACGCCCATCGGAGGCTACCGAGATTTAATGAGGCTCGTACGCCGCCGATTGTCGGACTGCGACCGCCCATGGAGCTGCCGTTGACGGGATGCCACCAATCACCAATGATTGAAGTCGTCTGGAAGCGTATCGTGAGTCGATGCAAGGTACCGGGGTCATATGGGTCGACGGATTGTCAGTAGCCGGCAACGGTTTCGGGAATATCTCGAAAAATTGCGCCGTCGACGCCTGTCTCCGCAGGATGAACCGGACGAGCCGGGACCAGCGCATCGACGGCGGCGCAGACGGCTGCGCTCGTCGTATCAGTTGGTGGCGCGATTTTTCCAACTGCTTCGCGGCCAGCGATTGGCTGTCGCCTTCTCGCTGGCGACGCTGAGCGTCTCGACCTTGCTGGGCCTGGTTCCGCCCGCTGCCACCAAGTTCATCATCGACTATGTGCTCGGCGACAAGCCGCTGCCCAACACTCTGCCCGCGTGGCTCAACGTGCCGCAGGACCGCTGGTCGCTGCTGCTGTGGGTTGTCTCGGTGGTCGCGGTCATTTCGATGGTGAGAATCGGCATGCACATTTGGGGGCGGTGGGTGGCGACGTTGGCAACCAAGCGGCTGCAGATGTCCGTCCGCAAGCAAGTGTTCGAGCACGCCGTGCGGCTGCCCCTGAGCAGGGTTTACGAGCTGAAGTCCGGCGGGGTCGCCAGCATCCTGCGCGAAGACGCGGGCGGCGCGGCCGATCTGATCTTCGGCATGCTCTATAACCCGTGGCGCGCGTTGATTCAGCTATTGGGAAGCTTGTGCGTGCTGGCATGGGTCGACTGGCGGCTAATGATGGGCGCGCTGGTCCTCGTTCCGCTGATCGCGATCACGCACCGCACATGGATCAGCCGCATTCGGCCGCAATACCGCGAAGTGCGCGCCCGCCGCGAAGAAGTCGACAGCCACGCGACCGAGGCATTCGGCGGCATGCGGGTCGTGCGTGCCTTCAGCCGTCAGCGCAGCGAGTCGGGCCGGTTCATGCGAGGCAATCACGTGATGGCCCGGCAAGAGCTGCACGTCTGGTGGTGGGCGCGAGTGGTCGAAATGGTCTGGGAAGCGGTCATCCCGCTCGGCAGCGCCGGGTTGCTGCTGTACGGGGGCTGGCAGGTGCTGCAGGGAACCCTGACGATGGGCGACCTGATGATGTTTCTGGTCTACCTGCTGATGCTGCTGGAGCCGTTGGCGGTGCTGGTCCAAAGCGCCGCGACGTTTCAGAACAGCCTATCGGGACTCGATCGCATTCTCGACATTCTCGACGAGCCGCGGGAAATGCCGGTCCCGCAGCACCCGGTAGAAATCAGCAAACAATCGGTGGCGGGACGCGTTCGGTTCGAAGACGTGACGTTTGGATATCCGGGAAGTGAAAAGGCGGCGCTGGAACATATTTCTTTCGACGTCGAGCCGGGACAAACAATCGCACTGGTTGGCCCCAGCGGCGCCGGCAAGACGACGCTGTGTAACCTGGTCGCGCGCTTTTACGATCCGACGGCGGGGCGAGTCTTGCTCGACGGCCATGACCTGCGCGATTTCGACGTCGAGTCGTACCGCGGGCTGTTGGGCCTGGTCGAGCAGGACGTGTTTCTTTTCGACGGGACGATTGCGGAGAACATTGGGTATGCGGATCGCAACGCGTCGGACGACGACGTCATTCGTGCCGCCAAAATCGCCAACGCCGACGGCTTTATTCGCGAAATGCCGGCCGGCTACGACACGCTGATTGGCGAACGCGGCGTGAAGCTGAGCGGCGGACAGCGTCAGCGGATCGCCATCGCCCGCGCGGTGCTCGGAGATCCGAAGATTCTCATTCTCGATGAAGCGACCAGCAACCTCGACACCGAAAGCGAACGCCTGATTCAGGCCGGCCTGGCCGCCCTGATGCACAAACGAACGTGCTTTGTGATCGCTCATCGCTTAAGTACAATCGTGCACGCCGACCGAATTGTGGTTCTCGAGGCTGGCAGAATCGTCGAGGCGGGAACGCACGAAGAACTGATGGAATCCGACGGCCGTTACCGCGAAATGGTGGCCTTGCAAGTCAACTTGCAGTCGGGACTGATCGAGGCCGACCAGCCGGTCTCGTGATTTGGCGGAGTGCAACGAGCCGCGGGGTTCATCCCCGCGGTCTTCGGCCCACGGGCAAAGACGCGCGACGCTTGCCGAAGACCGGCGGGATAAACCCGGCGGCTCAGTTTCGGTTTTACATGTCACTCAACGAGAAGCCCGGCTTTTTAAAAAAGCCGGGCTTCTAAATTCGGGAAAATTGACATGCGGATTGGCGTCGTCAGCGACACTCATGGACATGTCGAGTACGCGCGCCAGGCCGTCCGCGTGCTCGAACAGCTCGACGTCGAACAGGTCCTCCATTGCGGCGACATTGGTTCGGCCGCCGTCGTGCAGCTATTCGGCTCCTGGCCGACGCACTTTGTGTTCGGCAACGTCGATTACGAGGAAGACGCACTTCGTCGCGAAATCGAAGCCGCCGGACAAACGTGTCATGGCCGCTTCGGGTCGATCGAGTTGGCGGGAAAAAACATCGCGTTACTGCACGGGCACGACTTCGCACGGTTCCGCGAGACGGTTTCGGACGGCCAATACGATTTGGTCTGCTACGGGCACACGCATGTGGCCAAGCAGGAAAAAGTTGACGGGACGCTGGTACTCAACCCGGGCGCGCTGTACCGGGCAAATCCCCACTCGTTTGCGGTCGTCGAACTGCCGCAACTCACTGCTACGCACATCACGGTATAGTTCCGCTGGCGCAGCATCGTGCCGCGCCGTCCCGAATCAAGGATGCAGTCCATGCCCGGCTTCGCGTCGACCTCAATGCCGGGACGGCTTTCACCAGCCCTCGCTCCGTTTGGCGAAGAGTCGCCGCGGATTCATATCGGCAATCGACTGTTGACGAGCCGTTACTTTCTCGCGCCCCTCGCCGGGTACACGCATCTCGCCTTTCGGGTGGCCGTCCGGGAACTCGGCGGGTTGGGATTGGCAACGACCGATCTCGTGCACGCCGGACATCTGCTCTCGCAAAAACCGAAGTCGCTCGAACTCATCGCCACGAACGCCGCCGACCGCCCGTTGTCGGTGCAGATCTTCAGCGGAAAGATCGACGTGTTGGTTCAGGCCGCCCGGTGGCTCGAAGCCAAAGGCTATGGCGGGGTCGACCTCAACATGGGCTGCCCGATGGCCAAAATCAACGGGCAAGGCGGCGGCGCCAGACTGATGTGCGACGTTGACGGCGCATCTCGACTCGTGGCCGCGGTCGTCTCGGCCATTTCCATTCCCGTCACGGTCAAGATGCGGCTCGGCTGGGATGCCGACTCAATCTCCGCACCGTTGTTGGCGCGAGAGTTCGAGAAGGTTGGCGTCGCTGCGGTCACGGTTCACGGCCGAACGCGTCAGCAGGGATTTCAGGGCGATGTGCAATTCGACGCGATTCGCCGCACCGTCGATGCGGTTGAGAACATTCCCGTGGTGGGCAACGGTGACGTCCGCACCGTCGCCGATGCCATCCACATGCGTCGCTATACGGGCTGTGCCGCCGTCGCCATCGGCCGCGGCGCGATGCTCGACCCGTGGATCTTTCATCGGATCGATCGTGTCGTCCGCGACGACATGGAGCCGTTTCAGCCGACGGCTGACGAGCAAGTCCGGTTTCTCGTGCGGCACTTCCAGCTCATGACCGAGCAGCATGGGCAATATGGTTGCGTTCTGTTTCGCAAGTTCGCCGGCTGGTACGGCGCGCGGCTGGGAATCCCCGAAGACCTGGAAGACCGCCTGCGCCGCATTGAAAGCGTTGACGAGTTCGACGAACTGGCCATTCAAATCCGGGAACGGCACGGGCAGCGCGAAACATCTATCGCAACCGCGCTGGTTAAAGTTCCCAACGGACCGATTGAGCGATGGTGATCGGCAACGCGATCATACGCGCGGAAACAGAATTACTGACCACTAAGGAATTCAGGAAGCAAGGAAAAGGGCAAAATGATTTTGGGCAAAATCATTCAATGGAATCATTTTGTCCTCAATGATTCTGACCAATCCGTGACGCCAAGGATTGAATGCGGCGCCTAATGCGTTGGGCGGCTACCGCCGAGGACTGCTCGATTGAATGCGTCCGGGTCGAACCGGTCGCGGGGCGTTTGCGGGGGCGTCGCGGTTGGCGATTCAGCTTGCTTCAACTCGTGATGCGCCGCCTGGACGGTTGAGTGATTTTGAGCCTCGGGTGCAATCGGCTGCTCGTCTTTGTGGCCTGCAAATAGCTCGCCGCTTTCTTTCTTGGATTGAGCGCGTGTGGGAAACGGACGCTGTACTGCTTGCATCGGTTTATCGTCACCGGTCTCGTCGCCGACGCGCTTGATCCAGGTTTCGATCGTCTTCAACAGCTCGTCGTCGTGAACTCCGCCGAAGACGGGTCGTCCGCGCAGGCCGTGGTCTCCCTGCGGAACCTTCAGCAACGCGCTGCTACGCGGGTTTGCCGTGTTGATGTATTTCATGGTCTGCGCCAGGTTTTTCTCCATGGCCGCCCGCCGTCCGCCCTGCCCGCCGCGGACGTGCGTCAACGCAAATCCCTGCTCGCCGGGCCTGCCGTGGCACATGGCATTGCCGCACTTGTTGAGCAGGATGGGTTGAATCCGCGACGTGAATTCGCGCACGGCCTCCGGAGAAAGCCCCGTTGCTGATTCCGGCTGAGCGAAGCGAAACCCGTCGGGCGTTCGCTCGGGCTTGGCAGGAGCGTTTGCGACGTCGGGTTCGAGGCGACTCGCGAGCGTTTCAACCCGGTCCAGCATCATCCGGGCGTCGGCATTGTTCGGGTCCCGCTCGAGTGCGTCCTTAAGCTCGCCGATCGCCTCTTGATACATGTGCTGCGCGAGGCACCATTCGGCGACGGACATTCGCGACTGCGTGTTTTGCTCCGGGTAAAGTTGTCGCATTTTTGCGTGGGCCTCTGCGTTGTTGGCCGCCTGAAAGCGCACGAGGCGAAATGGAATCATCATTCGGCCGTTCGGTTTGTCGACGACGTAACCTCCCGGACTTTCACTCACGCGCCCCTCGATAACGTGCCCGCTCTGCAGGATGAGCAACGTCACCGCGTTCTGTCTCGGTGCAGGCTGTTCCGCGGGAGCGGCGTCCTGGGCGATCGAATAATTCATCGCCATCAGGGCCACGAGTGCCGATTGGCTGGCACAGAATGATCGGCGCACCGCGGTCCAACCGCGGCAGGCGCGCTCGCGAGATGCAATTGCCACGACAAGAATTCCTGGTCGTTGCGAGATGGGAGATTTCGGGAATTGGGAGAGGTGAGAAGGGCGGAACGATATCGGCCGACTGGTTTTCCGTCAAGACGGCCCAATCGGCGGCCGCATCCGAACTTGTGCGGCTTGCCTACGTTCCGTCGCCAACTGCGAGCGCTTTGAGATATCGGCCGAAATCGCGCAAACTGGACTTCAGGAACCATGTCTTCACGGGACGTACCGAAATGAGCCAATCTGAACACGTTTTCGACGATCTGATCGGGCGGGAGGTCGTGCTCGATGCCGTGGGCCAGTACGTCTACGTCGGCACTTTGGCTGGCCACGACGAACGATATCTCATCTTGAACGACGCGGATGTTCACGACTTGCGCGACACGGCGACCACGCGCGAATTGTACGTGCTGGAAGCAAGGCGTCACGGCGTCCGCGCAAACCGCCGGCGAGTCCATGTCCGGCGCGAAGAGGTGATCAGCCTTTCGGCACTCGACGATGTCATCGAGTAGCGGGGGCACCGGGCCCACATGGGCGAATTGATGCCGCTCCTTGGTGATGATGCATTTTGCGATAATGCATCTGGTCGGATTTAGCTGAATCGGCACGAGAAATGTGTTGGAATTTTGGGCGAGATAATCATATCTTGGATAAATTGCTTGAATTCTGAACGTTTGCAACCCATCATCGTGGCATGGCCAAAAAAACAGGAAAACAAAAACCCAAAATCCCTCCGCCGCCAATTTGCAAGGCAATTCTGCTCTGCGATAGCACGATTGTTGAGGCCGGGACAGGCAAAGTGAGCATTATTGGGGTTTTCGGGCAATTTACGGTACTGCAGCTTCCCGGAAGATTGTCGCCATTCACAGTGTTTCTACAATTGATTGAGGGAGTTGGTCGATACGATATTGTGGTAGAATTTCAGGATCTCAGGGACAACATGGTGATGGCTCGGGCCGACGGCCTTGCAATCACATTTCCGGCCCGGCTGATGACCATGAATGTGATCTTGCCCGTCCCGCCGGTCCCTGTGGTACATTCAGGTGAATACGAAATTGTCGTTTTCGCAAATGCGCAAGAAATCGACCGACAACGGGTAAGCGTGCGATCAATTCAGGAGATGACAGATGCCAACGAAAACGGGTGACCAAGGCAGTGTAAAAATCCTTCGTCCACAAGAATCACCACGGGAGTTGCCGGAAGGCAGGATTACCGATAAAGAGATCCATGAGTTTCCGGAGAACTGCGTCATTGGGAGCATGGTTATTCTTGAACAACCCGAGCCGATCCGCAAAAAGCGCCGAGCCAGATAAGCACGCATTACTAACGGACGCGAACCCGCCGAAAGGCGGGTTTTTTGTTGCGCATTCGACTTCTAAAAATTGAAACGGCAAAATGCATCACTACCCCGCTGCTTGCAACGCGGCGGCAAAGCAATTTACTATGGAAACGGCGTAAACTAGGTGGTTCGCGCACGGCCATGTCTCGTCGCCGGGTGCCATGGCCGCGGCTCTGCGTGGCCATGTCCTCGATTGCATGCCCACCCAAAGCGGTGGGCATGGCACCCGTCTTCGAAACCGGTTCTGTCAGACCTTCGAATGACCGACTCGCTGACCTTCATGATGGGAAAGTATGAAGCGCGCATTCCCCTCGATCGTTCGTACTCGGAGAACCACCTCTGGTTGCAGCGCTGCGACGATCGCTTTCGCGTGGGGTTTACCGCATACTCGGTTCGGCTGCTGCAGGATGTTTATTTCCTCGACTGGAGCATCGATGCGGGTACCGACGTCAAGCAGCGCAAGGAGATCGGCGAGATCGAAAGTTCGAAGGCGCTCTCGAGTCTGTATGCTCCCTACGACGGACGCGTCCTCGACTTCAACGAAAGTCTGCTCGACGATCCCTCGGCCATCAACACCGACAATTACGGCCAAGGCTGGCTGTTTCACTTCCAGACCGAAGCGCCCCTGCTCGAGCCTCAGCAATACATCGAACTTCTGGAGGGGGGTTGGGAAGAGACTCAGCGGCTGCTGAAAGGGCAAATGAACTGACAGCGGCCGGCGGCTCGCACGATACACGCGGCGCACCGACAAAGTGCCAACAGGAGCAGATAACATGGCTGCCAAAAAAGTCACCGTCGTCATCTCGCAGGGCCAGGGCAAGAATCCCGTCCAGCGGCAATTGGAAGAGGAGATTGCCGCTGCGCTCATCATGCAGCCCGACGTCGACGTGTCGCTGGTGCCTCATCTTTACGATATGAGCGGCGACCATACCGGCCTGCTCTTCCTGCGCTCGGTGCCGGGAAACCTCGTGGTGCTTTCGTGGCTCTACCCGCGCGCGGCCCGGTGGACACTTGCGCGGCAGGGTGTTTGCGGCCACGAGGGGGTGACGCTGCTCAAGTCGGAAGATGAAGACGACGAGGAACTGGAAACCGAGTCGGACGAGACCCAAGAGGCCCGTGGAATCGGCTCCAGGGATGTGCCGAATCGAAAGCTGTATTTTCTCGACCTGCGCGGCCACGCCACCGCCGAACCGTATCTCGACGAAATCCGCCGCATCGCCGATGAGCAATCGGTTCAAACCATCGACCTGATGCAGTGGATATCGGGCAAACCCAAAGCCGAACAACTTGAACGCTACCTGCATCCAGAGCGGCTGCTCTCGACGGGCGCCGCTAACGGGAACGGGAACGGGCAAGAATCGTCACCGACGAACGGGAACGGGCAGTCCGACGTGCCCGAGCCGGTCAAGCGGCGGTGGTATCCGGTCATCGACTATTCGCGCTGCACCAACTGCATGGAGTGCATCGATTTCTGCCTGTTCGGCGTGTACGGGGTCGACAGCCTCGACACAATCCTTGTCGAACAGCAAGACAACTGCAAAAAGGGCTGCCCGGCTTGCAGCCGTGTGTGTCCCGAGAATGCCATCATGTTTCCCGGCCACAAGACGCCGGCCATTGCCGGCGCCGACGGGGAGATTGCCGGCTTGAAAATCGATTTGTCCAAGCTGTTCGGCGCGCCGGACGGTCTTGCCGCCGCGGTCGCCGAACGGGATGTCGAATTGGTTGCCGACGGTCGCGATGCGGTCGGCATGACGGTCGGCATTCCCAAACGCCAGTCGACCAAGCCGCCCCAGCAGCGCGATGAACTGGACGACCTGATGGATTCTCTCGATAACGTCGTGCTGTAAAGGATTCCAGCGGAGTCGCAGAGCACTGCTGAGCCCAAAGCGGCTCAGCAGTGGCACCCCCTCGATGCCGCGAGCTGTTCCGCCTATGACCGTTCCTGAAACATCTCGCCTCGCGGACTGTTTCGAGCGCGCGAGCGCGCGACTATTGGCGGAGCGGAATGCGTCCGGCGTTTGGACCGGCGAGCTGTCGACCTCGGCACTGTCTACAGCGACTGCCGTCATGGCCCTGCAGATGGTCGAGCGCGCAGGCGGTCGGTCGTTCGCATCGCTGATTGACGGCGGGCTCACCTGGCTCGCCAAGCATCAGCAGGCCGACGGCGGTTGGGGCGATACCGTCAAGAGCATCAGCAATATCTCCACGACCATGCTGGCGCGCGCGTCGTTTCATGCGGCTGGTGCCGACGAGCAGTTTCGGTCGATTGTCGATGCGGCTGACTCTTACATCGATCGGGTGGGTGGCATCGACGCGGTCCTGCGGCGATATGGAAAAGACAAGACCTTCTCCATTCCCATTCTCACGCACTGCGCGTTGGCGGGTCTGGTCGATTGGGAGGACGTGTTGCCGCTGCCCTTCGAGCTGGCGTGCTTGCCGGCCCGCTTCTACAAAACAGTGCGTCTTCCGGTCGTCAGTTACGCGCTGCCCGCGCTGATTGCGATCGGCCAGGTCCGTTTTCATCATGGCATGCCACGCAATCCTCTCGTGCGCCTTGTAAGGAAGTCCGCTGTACGCCGCAGTCTGAAAGTGCTCGAGCGCATTCAGCCCACCAGCGGGGGCTTTCTCGAGGCCGCCCCGCTGACGAGCTTTGTAACGATGAGTCTTGCCGCCATGGGGCTGGCCGGTCATCCGGTGGCCTGTAAGGGCGTCGAGTTTCTCGTCAACTCGGTGCGCGACGACGGAAGCTGGCCCATCGATACCAACCTGGCCACCTGGGTGACAACATTGTCGGTTAACGCGCTCGGCGAGGAATTGCCGAGCGAGGCACGCCCCGCCATTCGCGATTGGCTGCTCGGGCAACAGTACCGAGAGGTGCATCCTTACACGAATGCCGACCCCGGCGGCTGGGCGTGGACCGATCTGCCGGGCGGAGTTCCGGACGCGGACGACACGTCAGGCGCGATCCTCGCGCTGTTGAACCTTCGCCACGACATCGCGCCGCAATGGGTAGACAAAGCCGAACACATCGCGCTCGCAGCCGGAGTGCGATGGCTGCTCGATCTTCAGAATCGCGACGGCGGCTGGCCCACGTTCTGCCCCGGCTGGGGGACGCTGCCCTTCGATCGCAGCGCACCGGATATCAGCGCCCACGTCATTCGCGCTTTGCGGGCCTGGTGCGATGACGTTCATGGACTTCACAGCGGTCCATTACAATCGCGGGCCCGCAAAGCTATCGCGAAGTGTTTCCGGTACCTGGCGAAAACGCAGCGGCCCGACGGTTCGTGGTTGCCTTTGTGGTTCGGCAATCAGTTTGCCCCGGACGATGAGAATCCGACCTACGGGACGGCACGAGTGCTGGCGGCGTACCGAGACGCGGGCGAGCTCGGCTCCTCGTCGGCACAGCGCGGAGTTCGTTGTCTTCTGAGCGCGCAGAACATCGACGGCGGCTGGGGCGGTGCTGCCAGAATCGTCTCGAGCGTGGAAGAGACCGCATTGGCCGTCGAAACCCTGCTCTCAGCGATGCCGGACGATCCGCGCACCCGGAGCGGCCTGGAATGGCTGCTGCAGAGTGTGGAAGCCGGCACCGACGCCGAAACCGCGCCCATCGGTTTCTATTTCGCGAAATTATGGTATTTTGAGAAGCTGTATCCGCAAGTGTTTACGGTTTCGGCATTAAGACGCGCGATTCGACATGCGCGACAGAACGGTACGCTTGGAGAATCCGGGCCTCTGTACCGGGCAAGCACCATCGACGGCCTTTTAGTCGCTGTCGCGAAGAGAGACCCCTGAGAGGAGTGCACCTTGTCAATCGCACCCACCGAGACTCGCGAGACTCGCGGTGCCGATAGCGCCGGCAGTTCGATTGAGCCGACCAACGGTACCAAGCCCGTCAAACAGTCAAAGCGGCGCAGCACGAGCCATC
>JBBDVZ010000276.1:0-26674 GCA_040903115.1 Planctomycetaceae bacterium | reverse complement strand
CCGCGACCGCGGCGGCGACGGCACGGCCATCTGCACCGACGTGTGGTTTGAAGATGACACGGGACGACGTGTGACAACGGTGCTCAGCGGACGCCCGCTCCGCGTCGCCCTGCGATACGAGTTGCGCCGCCCAAGCTCGCGATTCGAGTTCCGGATCGGATTCTACGACCGCGGCGGCACGTGCATCGCCCACAACAGCACCGAGTACGCGCCGCTGCCGCAAGCAAGCCTTCCCGGCAGCGGCGTCATCTCGTGCACCGTGCCACGACTTCCCCTGCCCGCGGGGCAATATTACGTGAACACATCAATCGTTCGCGACGGTTCCATTGGGGCAGACCGGGTCGAACGAGCGGCTGCGTTCACGGTTGAGCCGGGAGACTTTTACCGGTCTGGGAAGATTCCGCCTGCCTCATACGGAAAAACACTGTTCGATTACACGTGGAACTTGAGGGCCGCCGACCGGGACATCGCCGCATGACGACCGCCGCCAAAACCCGCCCTGTTGAGCGCGCGCGACAAACATTAGTGACGCGTAACCGGGAAGCTGCGCGCGACCTTGTGCGGCGATTGCGCGGCGGCATGAGACGCGCACGCCTCGTAGCAGCCCGTTGGATCGCGCGGCAGCTTGCCCGGCACAACCGGCTCATCGCATTGTATTACGCCTGGACGGGGACGTACGACTTCGAGCAGCACGCGTCGTTCCACGGAAAGTTTCGACACATTCTCGAGGTTCAGAACCATCACGGTGACGGACTTCGATATAGCCTGCGACGAAGCGTGCATCGGATTGAAAAGGGCTTGATCATGCAGCCGCGGCGACCGGTGTTCGCCGCCGACTACATCCAGTGCACCGTCGAGCAGTACGGCCGACTGATCGACGAACACTCGCAACTCGATTCGGCCCGAGATCCGCTGATCGACTGGGCGGGTGACGTGCTGTCAGCTTACTTTTTGGAAGTCGAAGCGAGCCCCGCAATCGACCAGGCACGGGCGATGTTTCAGAAGATCGGCCGACAGCCGCGGTTGTTACAGCAATGCCGCGCGCCGTATCGGCGTGACCTCACGCCGCTGCAGATCGACTACGCCGCCCTGCGCGAGTTGGCGGAGCGTCGCCGCAGTGTCCGTTGGTATCTCCAACGCCCCGTGCCGCGAGAACTGATCGACCGTGCCGTCGAGGTCGCCCGCTGGTCGCCGAGTGCGTGCAATCGTCAGCCGTTCGAGTTTCGCATTTTCGATGAGCCGGAGCTTGTCCGACAGATTGCCGACATTCCGATGGGGACGAGCGGCTTCTCGCACAACATTCCGTGCATTGTCGTCGTCATCGGCCACTGGAACGCCTTTCAAGAGGACCGCGATCGCCACGTTCCGTACATCGATTCGTCGCTGGCGGTGATGGCGTTCCAATACGCGCTGGAAGTCCAAGGTGTATCTTCCTGCTCGCTTAATTGGCCGGAAATTCGCTCCTGCGAATTGAAAATGCGACGGCTGCTCGAACTGCAACCCGACGAGCGACCCGTGCTGCTCATCTCGCTGGGCTTTCCCGACGCCGACGGGCTGGTCCCCTGCTCCGAGAAGAAGACCGTCGAACAAATTCGCAGCTATAACCGCGTCGGGCCGAGCCGCGGCCGCCACGGGAGTTGATGCCATGCGCGTGTTGCTTCACGGTGCCGGGTTCGTCAACAAGGGCGCGGAAGCCATGCTGCTGACCGTCAAGCGGCAGTTGCAGCAACGGCTCGGCGATGTCTCATTCTGCGTGCTCGAACGATCCGTATCTCCCGACACCGAAGGCCGGCATCGAGCCGAGCAGATCGAGCTCGTTTACGAAAAGCCTACCGCGTGGTCGCGGTTACGTTATCTGGCCGAGGGGGTCATCCGCCGTCCGATCGGACTGGCTCGTGATTCCCGGTCGATGTATCACTTCGCGCCGTTGGCCAGCGCCATCGAGTCGGTCGATGCCATCATCGATATCAGCGGCTATGCCTACGGGGCACCCTGGGGCCCCAGCAGGGCCGCCATCACCAACATTCTGCTTGATGCGGCTACGTCGCGCCGCAAGCCGTACATTTTCCTGCCACAGGCTTGGGGGCCGTTCGACCAGCCGCACCGGCGCGCCCAGTATCGTCGGGTCGCCGGCCGCGGGACGATGCTGTTTGCCCGCGATCGACAAAGTCGCGCGTACCTCTCCGGCTTACTTTCGACTCAATCGGCGGAGATCGAGGTGGCCCCGGACGTCGCGTTCCGCTTCGATTCGGCGGACGTTAAGGTCGGTCAAACAATCCTCAACGAACTTGGCTTCTCGATCGGCTCCGATCAAGTCGTGGGCATTGCTCCCAACCGAAAAGTCTACGAGCGCACGTGTGGCAGCGGGCTGGAGAACGAATATGTGCGCGCCCTGATTGACATCAGCCGCCAAATAGCCGAAAGCGGCTATGGCGTCGTTTTGATTCCCCATGAAATTCAGGCTGCCTCCACCGGCGCGTTTGATGACCGCATCCTCTGTGCTCTGGTCGCCGCCGAGGCGAGGCATCCTCGCGTGAGGGCTCTCGCAGGACAGCCCACCGCGGCGGAGCTGAAGTCCGTCATCAGCCAGCTCGCCTGCCTGATCGGCTCGCGCTTTCACACGCTGGTTGCCGCATTGTCGTCGCGCGTACCCGTGATGGCGCTCGGGTGGTCGCACAAATACGTCGAACTGCTCGAGGAGTTCGGCTGCGGAGAATTCGTCCTGGATCACACCGAACTTCAGTCAGCCGATCTCGGACGGCGCTTTGCGACTCTGATGACAAAGCGCGACATGATTCGCGAAAAACTCGCGCACGAGCTAGTCCGCATCGAGTCGGCCGTCGACACGACGTTCGACAAAGTCGCAAACACACTCACCCGCGCGGCTTGAGTCGGGCTGAGAATCCCCCTCCCTTCCAGGGAGGGGCCAGGGGAGGGTGGAAACGGACAACGTGTATTCCGCTCACCGAACGTCTTCAGAAGCTGAAGCGGAGAGGGGGGGATTCGAACCCACGGTACCATTGCGGGTACACTGGTTTTCGAGACCAGTCCCCACTTTCCACAACCATTGTGTGATACACAAGATACGAAAACTGCTCAAGGCGTCTTACCGGCCTGCTTACCGGAAACCCTCGAAGATCACCCTGATCTGGCCCTGATCGTCGAGGTCTGGCAGAACCTGCCAGGTGATATTAAAGCCGCAATGATTGCGCTCTTGCGAGCTGTCGTATGATTGAGGGCGTCCAAATAACGCTCAACTATGCCCGAACCGAGTAAGCGCTCTCACAGAGGCTGACGCGTTCAATCAGCCGACTTCGAGCTAAACGCAATGGAATCGCTTGCGGCTCTTATTCCGAGCAGTGATCGACTTGCAGACTGCGGGACCACGGCAATTGGCGATGTAAGGATAGTCGGTAGCAGTGAGTGCGAACGGCCGCACCCGTGGGGGCTCCGCGAGGCGGCCAAAATCGGAACCAAGCCCCCTAGCCGCTCCGCGGTTAGTAACGTGGCGACCGATTCTCTGTGCGGCAAGGACTTTGTCCCAGCCGTTCTGAGTGCGGTCGGGGCCGTTTTGGCAGCATCCGTTTTTAAGCGGGCGCCTACCAGTTGGGTCGATTAGAACCCGAACTCACCGCGAACGAACAAACCGTCGAAAGACATGATGTTGGCATCGTCCGCTCCGGAAAAGAATCCGCCGAACTTCCCGCCGGAAGTGCCCATATCATACCACGCCTGGAACAGCCAACCCGTCGAAAGGTTGAACGAATCCCCAATGCGACAGGTCGCTCCCAGTTCAGTTTCAGTGACAGGTATCGTCCGTGCTGCAGTGCTCGTCTGGCTCGCCTGAAACGGCGGTGCGGTTGTCGTCTGGCTGAAGCGCACGTCATAGTCGCCCACGAGCAATGCACCGTGAGCCTTGGCGAACAGCGAAAGGCGACGGTTGTCGCCGAAGTACCGTCGCGATTCCAAGCCCACTCGGGGGCCAACTCCGATGAAATCGACGGAAAAATCCCCTCCGCTGAAGAAGTCGCCGGCCCCATCGACAATCACCGACTCGTAGAACTGATCGATATCCGCGACGCGGATACCAATCGAAGTGAGAAAGGTCCAGTTGGGGTTGTGCGCTACCCAAGGCACGGCGAAGTCCAGGTCGCAGATATTTGCATCTACGCGGGCTTCGGTATGGATGGCTTCCCCACCGACGATCGGGGTGCCGAACAGCGCGCTGTTGGGATCAAGCACAATCGCCGTTCCGACGACGTTACCGAACGGATCCACAATGAATTGACCGGCGCCCGGGTTGGCTGCATCGGCACTTGTTTCGCCGGAAAGGTGCCAAAAAGTAAACCGTAGTTCACCGTCTCCGTTTCCGAACCGGTATCCCGCGAACGCGCGTAGCGAACTATCATACCCAAAGTCCAAGTCGCGCCCGACGACATCGAAACTGCTCGCGCCCAGTGTTCCCTGCGCGAAGGCGACAGCTTCGCTGAAGTGCGGACGAACGAAGAGATAATCCGCGCCGACAAAGAAATCGGCTTCGCACTCGGAATCGGCGCAAATCTGACAATAGCCAACAGAGCCCTCTTCCTGAATGGGGGCGCCCTCGGGCCAGTTATCCGTGCGACTTCCCATCCCGGGAAATGTGGCGCGGAATTCGGGAGCATCGCGAAAATGCGTTTCTGACACGTCGACGCTGGGCGAAGCATCGCTGGGCTGTTGCGCGTGTATAGCGCCGCCGGCCACCAAAAATGCGGCGGCCAATAGCCAAACCGTTGGCTGAGAGTAGCGTTTCATAAATTGTGTCACAGCCATCCGCGATCCGCTGGAAACATCGTGCAAACCGGATCGGTGAGATTGTGCGGCACGCTGCAAATATCGAGTGCGGCCGTCATCGTGAGACATTTCGATACTATCATCGAAACTCGCACAATCGCGGATGGAGAAATAACGATAGCGTCGTTAGAACCGCTAGAACCCTATCGGACGACAGCGCTGGCCGCATGCCGCAGGCTCGACAAGGGAGGGTCAACGACATTTGACCGGCAAAATGTGCCGAGGCCGCGGCCGTCACAAGGCACGGGTGGCTTTTGAGCCGGCAAGCTTTTGAGGCCAACCGCCGCCGCACTTTTGACGGAACCGGATGACGTCGTCGATCGTGATGATGGGCATTCCGAACCGATCGGCAATCTCCAACAATTCCGGACCCGTGGCCATGCTTTTCCCATCGCCACTGCAGATTTCGCAGAGCACTCCCGCACCTCTCAGGCTGGCCAGGCGAATCAGATCGATCGTGGCCTCGGTGTGGCCGGGACGTTCAAGCACTCCTCCTTCGCGGGCGATCAGGGGAAAGACATGCCCGGGTCGCACGAAATCAGCGGGACGGGACGCCGGGTCGATTATCTTCCGAATCGTGAAAGCTCGCTCCTGCGGGCTGATTCCGGTCCGGCAGAGGCCATGATCGACGGGAATCGTGAAATGCGGCATGGCCGCGTTTGTTTCCGGCACCATGGGTGTCAGGTCTAGTTGTCGGGCAATTTCGGGAAGAATCGGCAGGCACAACTGACCACGTCCCTCGGAAATCATGAAGTGAACGGTTTCCGCCGTCACGGTCTCAGCGGCCCCTACGAAGTCGCCTTCGTTCTCGCGATCTTCGGCGTCGGCGACGATCACCAAGCGACCATTGGCAATGGCTTCGATGGCATCTTCCACTCGCGAGAACTGCAGCATTGGGGGATCTCTAGCTGAGCTTGGGGTTGCAGTGACGGCGAGCAGACGTGGTTAGGGATTCAGATTACCGATGGAATCGTCGAATACGGAGATGTCATCACAGCCATTACAGAATGCAGATACGGATCCACGAGCCGTCGACATCACTGGGAGCTACAGCGGTTCGAAGTCGAAACGTGTCGTAAACCTAGGTCAAGATCACCCTCATGTCAAATTTCCGGCGCACGGGCCGACCACAAATCCCGCCATCGGCCGCTGATGCGAATTTGACACACGCTTTCGGTGACATATGGTTTGAGGCCCTCTACCTCCATCCGCGAAGCGACAGGCTGAGTCGGTATCTGGCCACCGTCGTGGGTGTGGCCTGAGACACGTGCAAACGGATTTAGCACGCGATCGCCTCGCTTGTAAAGTCGGAGCCGAAAGTACGTCGTGGCTACAGCACTCATCGGGTTGGGGCCTGGGACGCTGATTTCATGGTCCATCAAGGTTGTAATCTGGAAGCCGAAAATGAATCGACAACTGATTGCCGAGCAGCTCGATCCAATGACTAATCCCGTACTTGCGGGGCTTCAGGTTGCATTCGAGCCGGCTAACCTTGAACCGAGCGTGTCCACGACGTTTGTTCCATCGCCTGAAGCAATGGAGCGTGAAATCTCATCCGTATTATGCTTAGAACTCAGCAACGACCTTCAGCCGTGGATGGAGAGGTATTCCAAGGTCGGGCACCGCAACAGCTTCCTCTGGAAATGGTGTCGGCGTGGCGTTGAAGTGACAAGACTCTCATGTGTCGAACCGGACCTTCGCGACGCAGTATGCGACACCCGGGTTTTGGGTGTGGTGCTGGACGTGTTACTCGACGATGTAGCCGACTACCAAAAGGACCTGACCTTCCTGGAATACCTTTTGACTGCTCTGGAGACTGGTAGCAGCGAGGATACCGCAAACCTGTCGCCGCAACAGCATGATTATGCACGCTTCACGTTCGACGTCTGGCAGGAAATTCAGCGTCGCGTTCGATACTTTCCCCGCCACAACGAGTTCTCGGAGTTGCTCCGGTATGACTACCGCCAACTGTTCAACGTGATGCGCTATTCGAGGCTGCTGAGCGAGTATCCGGAGATGCTCAATCTTGTTGAACACGACATGTATCTGCCGCACAACATGCACATGATGATCTCCTCCACGATGGACCTCATGTGCTCACCAGAATTTGATCGCTCGGAGTTGTGGCTTGTGCGCGAGGCGGTCTGGCGTGCCCAGTGCATGGGACGCATCGGCAACCTTGTGACGACGTGGCAGCGGGAAATCGGCGAGAACGACTACACCAGCGGTGTCTTCGCACATGCCATCTGCTGCGGCGACCTGACGGTACACGATTTGTACAGTGACAACCGAAACTACATCGAGACCATCATTCAACAGCGCGGCCACGAGGAGTTCTTTTTGACTCGCTGGCAGAACTACCGGCAGGAGCTTTTGTCGCTGGCGGCAACATGCCAGTCTGTAAATCTGCGGGAGCTTGTCACCGGCTTGCAGCGATTGATTTGTTTGCACCTCGGCAGCCGCGGCAAGAAGTAACGGCTTCCAGTTGAGCCGGCTCTCTCAGGCGAGCGCCTAGCCAATTGATTTGGCGAGCGTCTCGACGCAGTTCCATCGTGAAGCTTGCCGTCGCACAAAAATATCTCGAGCGCCTCGGTCATCACTACATCCTTGTAATGATGATCTTTACCCGCTTGTTCGGTTCGATCGGCGGGTTGTTGGTCATTTATTACGTTGAGCTCGCGCTCAAGTTGCCCGACGACATCCGGCTGCACTTCCGTATTTCGTCACTCGTCGTGGTTGTGCTGGGTT
The DNA here is from genome assembly GCA_040903115.1 of Planctomycetaceae bacterium. Taxonomy (GTDB): domain Bacteria; phylum Planctomycetota; class Planctomycetia; order Planctomycetales; family Planctomycetaceae; genus JBBDVZ01. The sequence continues at coordinate 19,093 of JBBDVZ010000276.1, read as the reverse complement.
GCACGCTGACGGTGTTCTTGGCGCTCTGGGAGACTCGGCATCTGCGCCGCGTGTTGCGCCGCATCAAACTGGGCGAACCCCTCGCTGCGGACGAGTCGCGGCGGGGCGGCGCCGAAGCAGTGATCTTTGCGGGACGGCACCATCGGCATGAGGCGTGGCTCGTACCCTGCAGCACGCTGGTCCCGGTGGTGTGCTACCTCGGATTTTGGCACAATGCCTCGCCGTCCGTGTTACTCAACATCACGCTGACCGTGTTCATGGGCATTTCCATGGCGCTGATGTCGACGTACTTCGCGGTCGAGCACTGCATGCAGCCGGTGATTCGCCATCTGATCCAACACGGCGTGTTCATGGATTACCGCGCGCTGCCGGCGGGAAATCTTCGTTTTCGACTCGGAGTGTGTTCCACCTTGACCATCATGACGACCGCCCTGATGATCGGCACGCTGGCACGCCAAAGGGCCGTCGACATCATTGAAGATCCCGATCATCGCGACGAAGCCGTGGTCAGTCTACGCACCCACTCGACGTACATCACGGTTGCCGCCGTCATTACCGGGATTTGTTACGCCGGCCTCATGGCGGGGTCGATTACCAAGCGGATCGACTCGCTCGTCGCTGCCATGCAGCAAGTGGAGAGCGGCACGCTGACAGAGCGCTTGCAGCCCACAGGAAACGATGAAATCGATATCCTGGCGAGGCAGTTCAACTCCATGGTCGAACGCGTCGATCAGGACAATCGAACCATTCGCGATTTGAACGTCCATCTGGAGGAGCGCGTCAAGGATCGAACGAAACAATTGGAAGAGTTCGTGGCGGCCCTTTCCGAAACACAAGCACAGCTCACGGAATATAATAGCCAACTTGAAACCGCGCGAGTCGAGGCCGAGTCCGCAAACCAGGCCAAGAGCGACTTTCTGGCGAACATCTCGCACGAACTGCGGACGCCGCTCAATGGCGTGCTCGGCATGACCGACTTGCTGCTAACCACTCCGCTCAACGCACAACAACGCAGATACGTGCAAACTACGAAATGTTCCGGCACGGCGCTGTTGGATTTGCTCAATGAGGTCCTGGATTTTTCGAAGATCGAGGCGGGTATGCTCGATACCGAGCAGATCAGCTTTGACCTGTATGAGACGATCGAACCGATCATCGAGTTGGTGTCTCATCGCTGTCGTGAGAAGTCGCTCCAAACCGCGTCTTTCGTAGATCATGCGATCCCGCCACGTTTGATCGGAGACCCCGTCCGGCTGCGGCAGATCCTTTCCAATTTGATGAACAACGCGGTCAAATTCACCAAAGAGGGACGAGTGAGCGTTTGCGTCTCACTGGAGAACCGGTTGGATCAAACCGCCGTATTGCATTTCCGGGTCGAGGACACTGGTATTGGCATCCCCGAAAGCCGTTTTGATCGACTCTTCCAGCCATTCTCCCAAGTCGACGCCTCGACCACTCGGAAATACGGGGGAACCGGGCTGGGTCTCGCGATCTGCAAAAAACTTTGCGAGTTGATGGGCGGTCGAATCGGCGTTGAGAGTGAGTTCGGGCGCGGCTCGACATTCTGGTTTTCACTCCCCTTCGGGGTGGCGGACCCAAACTCAGAGTCGTGCTGGTCAAAACTCGCGGAACTCCGAGGACTGCGCGTTCTGGTGGTAGATGCGAGCGAATCCAGCCGCGATACCCTCAAAGACCAACTCGCCGGTTGGGGGTTGCACGCGCACGCCGTAAACAATGGCACAGACGCATTGCGTTCGCTTCATGAAGCGGCAGTCAGGCAGCTGCCGTATGCCGTCGTATTTTGGGATAGCGCCGTTTCAGACGTGAGCGCAGAGGAACTCGCCACAACTGTAACATCCACCCCTGAGCTCTCCAATACCGTCCTGATATTACTGACCGTCCTGGGCGGGCCGGAAGACACCTTCCAGTTGCCCAGTCCCGCTTTTTTCGATTGCCTGACGAAACCTGTAATGTGTTCAGCACTGTTCAACGCGATTATTGAAGCCGTAACCACAGACCGAGCTGCGCAAACACGGCACCGTTTCAAGAACAAGGATGCGTCTCAAGCGGACGTCATTCCGCGGACAATGCGTCACGGAGTTCGGATCCTGCTGGCCGAGGATAACGACATCAACCAGGAGGTGGCTATCGAACTCCTGACGCACGCCGGATACCACTGCGACGTGGCGAATGATGGCAGGCAGGCCGTCGAAATGTTGGCGGCTGCCGTCTACGATCTCGTTCTGATGGATTGCCAGATGCCGGAAATGGACGGCCTGGAGGCCACCAGGCTGATTCGAGAGTTGGAACGGGCGGCAATGCAGCCGGGCACACGACCGCTACCAATTATCGCCTTAACGGCCAATGCTCTCAAAGGTGAGCAGGAGCGATGTTTGTCTGCCGGTATGACAGACTATCTCAGCAAACCGTTCAACCCGATCAAGTTGATCGAAACAATCGAGGCCCACTTGGGGCAGCTCGATCACGACAATCCCGTAATTAGTCCGCCCATAGTCGACCAGACATTCGACGCATCATCGCCGAACCCGACGGTCGAGCGCAAACAGATAGATGCTTTCGACTCTGTAGTCGATGTCGCCTCGCTGTTGAAGCGGTGCCTCGGAAAGTCCGAGCTGGCGCGCAAGCTTCTCACAAAGTTTCACGCGCGCCTGCCCGATGACCTGACTCAAATCTCGTCTGCCATAAAAGCTGGAGACCCCAACAGGTTGGCGTCGCTGGCCCACACGCTGAAAGGTACGAGCGGTAACCTTTCGGCTCAACAGCTCCATTTGGCGTCTGGAGAACTTGAATCTCACGCCCGCAACGGAGATCTGGATGCTGCGCGTGTCGGACTGGAGCTACTGGAACGTGAGGCCGCACGGTTTCTAGAGCGTGTGCCGGCGCTGGTCGTAGATATGTCCGATCAGCAGCGCAGAGTCATTGATGTCGGATGACACCCCCTTCGGAGACGTTCAATGCGCGTCCTGATTGTCGATGATGATGAGATTGCGCTGGAGCTGCTCTCGGAGACGTTGATCGGATCCGGCTATGAAGTCGAAGTGGCACGCAATGGTCGCGAGGCGTTGGAGATATTGCGGACCGGTCTCTATCGCATGGTCATCTCAGATTGGGAAATGCCGGAGATGGACGGCATCGAACTGTGTCGCCGCATTCGCGAGCGGCATCTCTCGAGTTATGTCTACATCATTCTGGTGACGGCTCGCGATCGCACGGAACATATTGTTGAGGGATTGAACGCGGGCGCCGATGATTTTATCTCGAAACCATTCCAGCCGGCCGAACTGTGCGTAAGGCTGCGGACTGGTCTTCGGTTGTTGTCGCTGGAAAGCCGAAACGTCACAATTTTCAGCCTGGCCAAGCTCGCTGAATCACGCAGCCCGGAGACCGGTGCGCATTTGGAGCGAATTCGCGAATACTGTCGCATCATTGCGCAGGAGCTTTCCGATGACGACAGGTACCGCGATACGATTGATGCCGATTACGTTCACTTGATCTATCTCACCAGTCCGCTGCATGACATTGGAAAGGTTGGTATTCCAGATAGCGTGCTACTGAAACCTGGCCCGCTCACCGACAAAGAGTTCGAGATTATGAAGTCGCACGTTCTCATCGCCGCCGAGACCCTGGACGCTGCGATACGCATCCAGCCGGACGCCGAATTCTTGCGGATGGCGCGAGACATCGCCCTGACGCACCACGAACGGTTCGACGGCAGTGGCTATCCGCATGGTCTGGTCGCGGAACAGATCCCATTGTGTGGCAGAATTGTCGCCCTCGCAGACGTCTACGATGCATTGACGGCAAGACGAGTCTACAAAAACGCTCTGACTCACGATGTGGCAAAATCGATCATTCTCGAAGGGAACGGTGTTCACTTCGACCCGGACATCGTCGAGGCGTTCCTCCGCAGAGAAGACGAATTCATGACCATTCAGCAGCGATTCGCAGATTCGGAGTTCAACGACTCACTCACTGGCATGTTGGCTCTGGGCGCAGAGGTATAAACCGCCGCGTGGGTAAGCGTCCGGTGACGGCTCGACTGTCTTCGACCCTGAGGCTCAGACCCGAAGGGAGCTCGCCGAAGTCCGCCCTACCCTCGTTCCCGTCGATCATCGAGGGAACTTCGGTCGAGTCACAACCGCTGCTGGCAACCGGGACGGACGGGCCGCGGAATGTCTTACCGAAGTGCTTACCGAAATCCGGCGCGCCAGAGTGCAATTTTCCTCATTCTGACGCATTGGCGACGGCTTCAGAAATCCCCCTCCCTTCCAGGGAGGGGTTAGGGGAGGGTGGCGACGCACAACGTCGTATTCCGCTCATCCAACGTCTTACGAAGCAGAAGCGGAGAGGGGGGGATTCGAACCCTTCCAGGGAGGGGTTAGGGGACTTCGGCGAGCTCCCTTCGGGTCTGAGCCTCAGGGTCGAAGACAGTCGAGTCGAGGGTGGCGACGCACAACGTCGTATTCCGCTCACCCAACGTCTTCAGACGCACAGGCAGCAAGCGGAGAGGGGGGGATTCGAACCCCCGGTACCATTGCTGGTACACTGGTTTTCGAGACCAGCACAATCGGCCGCTCTGTCACCTCTCCGGGTGAAATGTAGTCATTCTCGGCGATCATTGCCAGCCAATCCCGGCGTGCCGATCTGCCGTGATGCACGCAAAGGACTGGGCTTTCACGGTAGCAGGGTCGAGATCAACTTCCGAGGGTGGCGGGGCCAAAGGCTTTGCGTGGCCCCGTCGATGCAGTCGTTGTTGCATTGTGCGATGCGTCGTTGAAACTCGCGTCAACGGGGCCACGGCGAAAGCGCCTTCGGCCCCGCCACCCCGCCGATCCACAGTGAGTATCAAATCCCATTCCCTGCTTGACTCGGAGAAATCAAGCAGTTGAAATGCTGGGCGGATGTGGATTAGTGGAGGCATGGTATAAGTTTGAATAGAATATCATCCTCAAGAGCATGTTCACATGACTTGCGTTGCCGTCATTGATGTTGAGACCACTGGGTTAAATCCCTACCGACATGACCGAATTGTGGAAATTGCCGCATTGGTAATCCACGTGGATGGTAGCGTAGTCCGAGAGTTCGCCACGCTCGTAAATCCTGAACGGGACATCGGTCCAACGAGTATCCACGGGCTGGTAACACGCGACGTCGTCAACGCACCCCGATTCCGGGACATAGCGGGTGCACTGCTCGACGCTCTCGCGGGATCAGTGGCTATCGCCGGTCACAATGTACGGTTCGATCATTCGTTTCTCGCGGCTGAATTTGATCGACTGGGACATTCGTTTCCGGACGGCCTTAAACTGTGCACTATGCATCTTGCTGGCGGCGGAAACCTCGCCTGTGCCTGTTCGGATTACGGTATTCCATTTCACGGCGACTCTCATGCTGCATGGAACGACGCAACGGCCACGGCGCGTCTGTTGGCCACCCTGCTAAAGGATGCCCCCGACCTGTCATTGAAACTTTCTTGCGCACGCCCAATTGTGTGGCCGAGCGTTCAGAAAACATCGGTCGACTTGCTATCACGGGATGAGTCGCGTAGACGCCAGGCAGAACCTGCAACCTATCTCCAAAGACTTCTCAATCGAGTGCAGCCTGAACTTCCTTCCTGCGATGAAGATTCGGCCGTGCTCGCCTATACCAATGTTTTGGATCGAGCGCTAGAGGATCGCCATATTGATGAAGAAGAAGGGCAAGCCCTCGTGGAAATTGCTGAGCGGTGGGGAATTCCAAGCGATCAAATTCAGAAGATCCATTCCGAATACCTGATTAGCTTGGTCACGGCAGCACTTTTAGACGGCGTCGTTACGAAGGCAGAACGCCGGGATTTGACCCAGGTGTCATCATTGCTGAGCCTGGATTCTTCAGATCTTGCCGAGGTTCTCGATACTGCCGCCAAAAGACTTGCGAAAGACCCGACGCATCCAGTCACACCTTCTCCACAGAGCCAAGAGCAGTTCGCAGGCCAGCGCGTGTGCTTTACCGGAGAATGCCAGTGTTTATTCGAAGGCGACGTAATTACGCGACAAACTGCTGCGAAACTCGCTGCAGCTCGGAGCATGATTGTAGTGGAATCCGTGACGAAGCAATTGGATCTGCTCGTGGTTGCAGACCCGCTGTCCCAATCCGGCAAAGCAAAGAAGGCGCACCGATACGGCATTCGAATTCTGCATGAGCCAGTTTTCTGGAAGGCCTTGGGAGTCGAGGTGGAATAATGACACAAACCATATCTCGTTCCCTGGAGCAACCAATTCGGACTGGATTGAGCATGAGCGAGAAATGGGATGGTCGGGATAGAGGACTTATTTTTTGCTGGGAGCGAGGCCGACAGATACGAATAGGGGAGCCGGAACTGGCAGCGCGAGCCGAGAAAGGGGAACTCGTTATCCTTGCTTGGCGTGGCGGCGTGGAGGAAAAGGTGAAACTTGAGACGAAATCTGGAACACTTCAGTATCTTGCTACTTGGCAAGGACTGCGCGGTGATGACTTAAACGTCGCACTTGATGGCGAGCGAGTCATCGTTTGCAGCAGGACTGGGCAGGCCGTTATGTTCAGCGCCAAGTTGCCGGACACAGAGGATTGATTTGGACCACGCGCATCGTCGCTCCTTCTTCGATGCAAATGACGAGACGTGCTCTTTACGAAAATGCAAACGGCCTCAAGATCCAAGAAGGGACTTGAGGCCGAAAGTTAAGCGGAGAGGGGGGGATTCGAACCCCCGGTACCATTGCTGGTACACTGGTTTTCGAGACCAGCACAATCGGCCGCTGTGTCACCGCTCCGACGTGCGATCTGAAATGTAATCGGTCTCCCACTTCATTGCCAGCCAATTACCGCGCTGGATTCGGAGGAGACCAGCCCGCCGCGGCGGGCCGCTCGCCGGTGCTGCGAGATTGGGCGATTCGATTGGGATTGTCAGTCCGTAGTCCAGCGCGGCGTTCGCTTATCGAGGAACGCTGACAGGCCTTCGCGGGCGTCGGCGGTTTCGCGGGCTTGGGCCGATACGGTCATTCCCACATCAAGCTGCGCGGCGAGATGCGTTGCGGCGGTGTCGAGGATGAGCTGCTTGGTTTTTCTCAATGCCGATGGGGCGCCGGTGAGAATCGAGCGGGTCAGGTCGTGTTCGCGAGCTGACAGGGAATCGGCGGGCACCACTTCGTGGCAGATTCCGATGCGGTGTGCCTCGCGGGCTGAAATGTTTCGCCCGGACAGCAGCAGGTAGCCGGCCTGACCCACTCCAACGCGATAAATCAACAGCGGCGCCACGACGGCCGCCGTGATGCCTCGTTTCGGCTCCGGTAGAACAAAGACAGCCGTCTCGGCGGCGAGGACCATGTCGCAAGCGAGGACCAGCCCGAATCCGCCCGCGAGGGCTGCCCCCTGCACCACCGCCAGCGTGGGAACCGGCAGCCAAACGAGCGAGGCAATCAGGTCGCGAAACACCTGCGTGTCGCGCTGCCACTCGGCCGATGCGTCGGGCAACGCGGCACGCTGCTGCATCTCATCGAGGTCCATACCGGCACAGAACGCCGGCCCGTTGGCCGAGACAATCAACAGCCGCACCGAGTCATCGTCGGCCGTGTCCTCGATCGCGTGGGAGAATTCCGCAATCAGCTCGCGCGTGAGCGCGTTGCGCTTGTCGGGCCGATTGAGCGCAATGCGGGCGATCCCATCATCAATGCTGAACGTCACCAATGAGTCACTCATCGCTCGTCACATCCTGAAAAGAAGAATACATCCACAGATTTCGCGGCTCGACTGAGCTCGCCGAAGTCAGATTGCGCAGATTTTTTGTGAGGAGGCCCGGAGACCAGGAGAAAGAAGATTTGAACCACTGATGTCACGGATGGACACGGATAAATTCAGCCACGGGGGTACGTTGATAATTGATTCCTGCTTTCCTGCATTCCTCAGCGAAGGTTTTTATTTATTTGATAAATGGAAGCGAGCCAACCGCATCTCTTTATCCGAGACATCCGTGCCATCCGTGGTAAAAAAACGCACGACCGGCGTTTATCCGCGGCTCTCCATTCCCTCTTAAAAATCTGCGAAATCTGCGAAATCTGTGGATGGAATTCTTTTTTTCCTCGTCTCCGCATCCTCTGCGACTCTGCGGTCAATCATTCACGCTGAGGGGGTTGCATGTCGACCATGTTCGGCGGGCGCGGCAGCGTCATTTCCAGTGCCGCCACGCCCAGCGTCTTTCCCTGGCTGTCGACCCGCAGCGATTTACTCGCGCCGCCGGCCAGCACGTCTCGCAGCAAAAAGTTATACGCGAGAATTCCGGGAAGAGCGAAACGCTCGACCGATTTGGGCCGCAAGGGCAGAAAATACTCCGCGACCCGCGACTCGGTCAGCACGCGGTCCAGGTAATCGTAGCCGGCCTGCGAGTAGGCGATGATTCCGACGTTCGCGTGGTTGCCCTTATCGCCCGAACGGGCGTGCGCGATCTCTCCCAGGCGAATCGTGTCGGTCATCGAATCCACTCCGCGGCTGTGCGAACGGTGACTTTCGGGCTGATGCGGCTGCGATCGATGGTTGTCGGCCAATAGTCGAGCACGCGATGGGGCTGAGGCCGCGCTCCCGTATACCCTGTGACGCCGGGCGGACCGTTGCAGACCAGCGGCGCGAGCTCGCGCGCGAGTCGTTCAACCGCGTCGCGCGACGGATCGTGGGCACTCACCCTGAGGACCACTTCCCAGGGCTGAGAGTCGCTCGGCCAAACGCCGGGCACCGAATCGCCCGCGCCCAGAAATTCGACGTTAGTGCGCGCCAAGTTGAAGCCGGCACGCCGCACGCGCGCGAAGATCATCTCGGCGGCCGCTTTGGCTTTCGCGACAGCATCGCGGCCGGCGATCACCAACGTTCCCGAAACCAGATAGCCGTCGTGATAGGCCAGCGAGACTTTATAGCTGGCAGGGGCCGCATTGCCTCGGGCGCCTGTGATTCGCACGCGATCTTGCCCTTCCTGCTCGAGTCGAAGCTGCGAGAAGTCGGCATCGATGTCGGGCGTGAGGTAATGGACCGGATCGCCGATCTCGTAGACAATCTGCTCCGAAACGGTGCCGACTGTCACGGTGCCGCCGGTGCCTGGCGGCTTCGTGATGACGAGGGAACCGTCGTCGGAGATTTCGGCGATCGGATAACCGACGTCGGCCAGGTCCAGACTTTCCGTCCAGTCGGAGTAAATGCCGCCCGTGGCCTGGGCGCCGCATTCGATGATGTGTCCCGCAACGGTCGCCGCGGCCAATCGCTGGCAGTCAGTCCACGGCCAACCGAACTCATGCATGCACGGACCAACGGTCAGCGAGGCATCGGCCACGCGTCCGGTCATCACAATTCTCGCCCCGTCGGCCAACGCGTCGACGATGCCTTTGGCGCCGAGGTAGGCGTTGGCGCTGACGATCCGCTCGCGAACGTCGTCGATCGATTGCCCCGTGTCGAAATGGGAAAACGTCTCACCAGCCGCGAGATGCTTGTCGAGATCCGGAAGCAGATCGTCACCGTCGACGGCGGCCAGCGACAATTTGCCCAGCCCATGCTTTTGCAAAAGTGTCGCCACCTGATGCGCGCAACCGGACGGATTCATGCCCCCCGCATTGGTGACGATGCGCAGCGCCGGCTGAGCTTTCAACAGCGGGATGAGACTTTCGACGACGGTCGGGAAGTCGGAAACGTAGCCAGCTGTGGGGTCGCGCGACTTCTGATGCGCCAGGATCGACATCGTCAATTCGGCGAGGTATTCGAGCGTCAGATAGTCGAGCCGGCCCCCGCCCCCGCCCCCTTCGCAGAGCAGCCGGGGGGCATCGAGGTTATCGCCCCAAAAGGCCGCTCCGTTCCCGATGCGAATGGTTTTCATGGTGGCGACAAAAGGCCTGTAACAACTGAATGGCACGCTGCGCCGTCAACCCTCAATTTTGGCTTGATATGTGTGCCAGCGGCAGCGGACTGTCTGCATGTTCAAATGAAGCTTACTCGACGGCGTTCCGCCAAGCCAGAAACTCGGTTTGTCGGGGGAACTCCCCCTGGAGTATAATCCGGACATGGAATCGATCATCCGCAACGTCAAAGACATTGAGGCCGACCAGAAGCACTGGCTCGAATCTGCGCTGAACGAGCACCTTCGGGACAATCAGCGTGTGCTCATTATGGTGCTGAACCCCGGCGTCCAGGCCGACGAGGAGATCCGCAAGAAAGCAATCGCGCGGTTCAAAGAGCTAACCGCGCAGGGCGGCCAGCACCGAGAGCAACAGGGGGTTTCCGCTGAGGACGCCGACCGAATTCTCGACGAATCGATTGAAGCGGGTCGTCGCCAACAACTGCACTGATGCGCGCCGTTCTGGACACAAACATCCTGGCTCGTCCCGCGCATAACCCGGATGCCGTCCGGGCTGTTGCTTGAGGGTGGTCGGACGACTCGTTACGACGCGCCCGGAAGAAATCGCCCGTAATGTGTTCAATCCGCCCGCAGTCTCGCGTAGGATGGAGAGCATGAAAAACACAATCTCTCCAACGGCACTCCAAAACGAATTCCGTGTTCTGCGTCCTCGGCGCCTTCGGCTCGCCCGAAAGTGCGTCGTGCTGTGCGTTGTCGGCCTTACGCTCGCAATGGCGGCGGGCCACTGCCGGGCTGATGCGCTCGCGCGGATGACTCCCGAATGGCTTAAGCAAACGCACGAGGCCGTTGAAACGCTTGCCCAAGATCGCCAGGAAGTCTCGCTCAAGACCGAGTACCAAGACTTCCGTGCGTGCATGCACGTGCATTCGCTGCTGTCGCACGACAGCCGCGGAACGATCAAGGAAATTCGCGAGAACGCCAAGCGCGCCGGCGTGAAGATCATCATGTTCACCGACCATCCGTCCGAGAAGCACGATTACATCGACGACTCGCATCGCGGCCTGGACGACGGCGTGTTGTTCATTCCCGGCGCCGAGCAAAGGGGCCTGCAAAGCTATCCCCTGAAAAGCATTCAAAAAGAGCCGACGCCGTCGCCGCAGGCGCAGGTCGATCTTGTCCGGGGCACAAAGGGCCAGGTGTTTCTGTGCCATTTGGAAGAACGCATGGATTGGGAGCTCGACGGACTTACCGGCAGCGAGATCTACAATATCCATGCCGACTTTAAAGATGAACTCCCGATGATCAAGGCCTTGCGCAGCCCCGTTGGGATGCTGCGCCTCGCCCCGTTGATCAAGCAGTATCCGCAAGAGACGTTTGCCGCCCTGCAGAATTATCCGGCCGATTATCTGAAACGCTACGACGAGCTGTGTTTGAAATCACGGCTCACGGGCGTTTCGGCGAACGACGCGCACCACAACCAGGGCGTGCATGCGTTCGTCGGCAAGGACGGTAAGGTGCAGCTAGAAGGCGCGCTCGGCGAAAAGATGGCTCAACTCGACCCCGAAAAAGTTCCCCTGATGAAGCCGCTGCTGCTCGGCAAATCGCCGGGCGACACCATTTTCCGGATGGACTTGGACCCGTACGAGCGGAGTTTTCGCCACGTCAGCACGCACCTGTTCCTCAAGGAGCAGACCGAGGCCAACGTCCGCGAATGCCTGGACGCCGGCCGCGCCTATGTGGCTTTCGATTGGCTGGCCGACCCGACCGGCTTCGTATTTCAAGCAGCCACGCCGAAGCAAACCTGGGAGATGGGAAGCGAACCGCCGTTTGACTCGGCATTGGAGCTGCGTGCCGAAGCGCCGATGCCCGGCACGTTTCGCATTCTGCGCAACGGCAAAGAGGTCATCAGCACGCGCAGTCGCTCGATCAAACACACGGTGACCGAACCGGGCAACTACCGCGTCGAAGTCTGGCTCAACCTGCCCGACGAGCCGAAGATCTGGATTCTGTCGAACCCGATTTATGTGCGGGACGCGGAACAGACACCGAAGTCGTAAGAAGATTTCTGCCGGGCGCGGCCGGCGGGCTTTCTCTTGTTCCCAAGCCGGAGCTTGGGAACCAGGGCAGATTCTCTTTTACCCGGATACACTATTGAGTAGTCGTCAACTTCAGTCGGAACATAGTTCAAATGAATGACGCCGATACTCCAAATGATGGCAGGCAGTGGTTGCGTTCCGAATTAGAGAGAACGCTCGGTGCTCCGATCCGAAAATTCGTTCCGAACTACGCTGAGAGTGTCGCTGGACTGATTCTCGGGATTGCTGCCGTTTGTGGTGCATCAGCGCTTGCCTATGCCGCCGTTATGAAAACCGCAGGGGGTGTCTCCCCAATCGGCATCCTCGTTGCCCTCTTGGTGTTGTTATTCGGGGTCATGTGCTTTTGGATGGGAATGGCAGGGTGGAAGGCGGGCGCTAAGGTTTTCGTTTGCCCCCATGGGTTTTGGTACGAAGCTCAAAACCGCAACGAGCCCTTTCCGTGGGATCAAATTGAACGTGTCGACGAAACGGTAAGAATCGTTCGTATGTATGGCCTGAAATCAAAAATCATCTTTGGCTCATCCCGGACGTTCAGGGAATTTGATGTCGTGAGAAGGGACGGCCACAAGTTCGGAATTGCACACACATTCGTTCGCGCCAGTGACGAGTTGGGGGAATTGCTTCGACACGAGGCCGAGCAGCGAAGTATTCCTTGGACGACATCTGAAGTGCACGTGTAGAAAAGCTTAGAACTCTCTCGTCCACAAAGCGGACGTGCAAGATCGCGACGGCGCCAAATGGGTGCTTGCACATGCCACGTTTGGCTTCCCCCGACTGCGGATCATCCGGGCGGACGCCGCGCATGCCGGCCGGCTATTAGACTGAGTCAGGATGGGCTGCAGCTGGACGCTGAAAAACATACGTCGCACTTCGCGCGGCTTCGAAGTGCTACCGAAGCGTTGCTTATCGAACGCTACTTCGCATGAGCACTGTTGAGCCGCAACGGCTCAACAGTAACAGCCCGCACGGCCGGCGGGCTTTGATAAAGCGCTAATTCGGGCTCGGTGATGTTGCGTCGTCGGCCGGGTCGATTTGGTAGGTCGTGCCCTCCAGGTTGACCAGCACCGGCTCTTCGAAGGCAATGTACTTCGCCAGGGTGCCGCCGTGCTTGACGGCGAGATCGAAGTACTCCTGGCTGAACTGCCGCACGCGGGTGGCTTGCTTTTCCTGCTCCTCGGTGACGGTCGAGTCGCGCCATTGCTTGTTCTTGCGGAAGAACGTTTTTTGTCCGACGTTGCGGACTGTGTCGATCTCACGTTCGTTGCCCTCTTCGTCTTGCACACGCATCGACTTGGCCTCTGCCGGCACATCACCACCGAAACCGCCCCCGCCAAAACCGCCGAACTTCTGCTTGGCAGCGCGCTGAGCGAATCCCGCGCGCCCTTCCGATTTTGAGAGGCCACTTTCTGCGCGTCTTCGTGTTTCGCCGCGAATTGCCGATGACTGCGCCAGATTGACGGTCTCGTCGGCCAGGAACGACGTGTAGGGCGTCATGATGCCGTGCTGGATCGACAGCTTGACCAGCTCGTCGACGAGTTCCTGGTTCTGTCCCTTCAAATCCAGCTCGTCGATGATCTCGCCGATGCGCCGCGTGGCCCACAGCTTTTCGACGAAGCCGTTCGTCTCGTCCTTCGACTCGTCGACAAACTTCGTCGACAGCGTGAACGTCTTCTTCTCGCCGGCCAGTGAGCCGGTCATCGTCACGGTGGCGTCGCCGGGATGGTTGTATCGCCCGACCCACACAAGCTGCTCGCCGTGGAACAAATCGGGCAACTCGCGAGGATACGTGCGCGAGATCGGTTCCGCCGTTCCTGTTGCGGGCGCCGGAGTAAAGTCGAACTTGATCGCCAAATCGGTCAACAGCGGCGAGCCGATTTTGTTATAGAGCGATGACACGTGCGCCTCGATGTTTTCCTCCGGCCGCACGTACACCGATAAGCCGCGATGATCGCGCGACAACCGATCGAGCAGCCGGCTGTTGACGTCGTAGCCGACGCCGAAGTTGAACATGCGCGCCTTCACCTGGTTGCCCTGCTTCGCGTTGGCGGCGATTTTCATTTCGTTTCGCTCGCCGACCGTCGGCAAGCCGTCGGTGAGAAACAGCACGTAGTTCGGCCGCGACGAGTCCTTGAGCATCGCCAGCGCCGTGGTGAGAGCGCCGTCGATATTGGTGCTGCCACCCGCAAACAGGCCGTCGATAAATCCGAGGGCCGCCTTGATCGTTTCCGCATCGCCCTTCTGCAGCTCCGGACGAAAGCTCTCGACGTTGGAGTCGTACGCGACAATGTTGAACAGGTCGGTCGGCGCCAGTCGGCTCACCAGGTACTTGAGCGCTTCCTGCGCCTGCTTGAACTTCTCGCCGCCCATGCTGCCCGAGCGATCGAAGACGAAGACCATTGTCTTTTCAATCGTCTTGCTTTGCGCGGTTTTGACTTCCGGCTCGGCCAGCAGCAGGAAGTAACCCGGCTCGTCCTTTTTCGGCCGATAGCTGATGAGGTTCATGCCCACCAGGCCCGCTTCGGTCCCGTACATCAGGCGCAAATCGCCGGGGCTGGTAATGTTCTTGAGCGTCAGCTTGCAGACAGCATGCTTGTCGTCGGGGCGCGTGATTTCGACTTTATGTGTGGGGCTGTAAATCGTCTTGATGGGCTGAGCCGCCTCGACGCGGACGTTGACGTTCACCGTTTCGACTGGGCGGTTGGCGTGCTTTGCCGTGCCGATGGGCAACAGCAGATCGACGAGCCCGCTGTCTTTTCGCAAGAGCTGCGCGTAGCGGATTTCGACCGTCCGCTCGGCACCCGGCGGAATGGGGAACACGCTCGTTTGAAACAGCCCCTGCCCGATGTACTCCAACAGGGCGGGATCGCGGCGACGGCGGACGATCTCTTCGTAAATTCGCCGTGCCTCTTCTTTCTTGAGCAACCTGCCGGCCAACTCCTTGCCGTCAACCATCAGCGTCAGCCCGCTGATCTGTGCTTCATCGGGCACCGGAAACATGAACGTCGCTTCCAGGGTCGCGCCGCCGGTGTTCTTAAACACTTGGGAGATTTGCACCTTCGCCGATTGGTCCTGGATGCCGGCTTGAAGGTTGACCTCTTTAATGATGAATTCCGATGGGACGGGGATAAATGGCGGCCGCGGACGCGGAATGGGTCTTCCGGGATGGTCGATAATGATGATCTGGCCCTGCAAAATGCCCGGAAACGCCAGAACACAGGCCAACAGGCAAAATGCGATCGGTTTCATCAAACGGCTCCCCGAGGACGGTGCAAAAACGCTTCCCCAGAGTTTGACGCACGAACCGCCGGAAAGTTTCAAGAAATTCGAAACTTCAAAAGGTCGAGCCCCGGAATCGCCGTTCTGCATTTCTCCCCGCGTCCCCCCATCCCCGCTCGGCTGAGCTCGCCGCAGGCCGCGTCCCCGCGTCACGCTCTACCGGGACTGAGCGCAAGCGCTTCACACGGCGTCTTATCGCAGTACGGGGTCGATCCACTACCCGTCTTGGTCGAAAACGCAATCCATCGCCAGCCAGAGCGCGCGGGCGTAGCGAAAAAAGAACAGCGGAAACAGCACCACAAACGCCACCAGCGGCCAGACAAGTGTTCGGTTGTCGTAGTCGAAACCAAAATGCAGCGACACATAGGCGACGGTGACCGTCCCGACCGTCAGGCCGTAGTTGATATACGTCGAACCGAGAAAGTACCCGGGGGCTCGTTCGTATTTCAGTTTGCAGTTGGGGCAGCTCTCGTACATCGAGAGCCAGCCGCGGAATAACTTTCCGCCGCCGCAGCGCGGGCACCTCAACCGCAGCGCCCGCCCCCACACGGGTCCCAACTCAAGTCGTGCCAACGGCGTCGCTTGCCTTTCTTCCAAAAATTAAACAGTGTTTACCACAAAGGCACAAAGAGCACTAAGAATACAAACCTAAAGTGCGCGAAGCCTGATTGAATTCTTTGTGTTCTTTGTGACTTTGTGGTAATTCTCAAGCCCAATGAATCGGATCGGCTTCGCGTTGGCTGGCCCAGACTCGCAAGGCGGGGAATTCGTCCGCGAGAATCGTCGCGAGGCGTTCGACCCCCGGTCGCTCGGTGGCGTAATGGCCGGCTAATATCAAGGCCATTCCGAGCGATCGTGCTTCGATGCACGCATGGAACCGCGCCTCGCCCGTCAACAACGCGTCGCAGCCTTTTTCTCGCGCGGCGTGCATAAACTCGGCCGCCGAACCGCACGCGATGCCAATTCGGTTCACTGGAGACGACAAATCTCCCACGTATTGCACGTGGCTCACGGACAGCTTCTGTTTGACGAGCTCAACGAACCGGCCGAGCGGCAACGGTTTCGCAAGTTCTCCAAAGCGACCCGATCCAAGCCTGAGTCCGGACAACTTGTCGCCATCAGGCGTCGGCGATTTTGGAATCAGGACGTCGATCCCCGTGAGGCCCAACGTCTCAGCCAGTTGCTGGTTGATGCCCGCCGCGGCTGAATCGTATGCCGTGTGAGGTGAATAGACCGATATGCCCGCTTCAATGAGCCGCAACAACACGCGGCCTTCCTCGGATTCGGCGGTGATTTTCTGCACCGGCTGAAACAGCAGCGGATGATGACTCACGACAAGCTGCGCGCCTTTCTCGGCAGCTTCATCGGCCACGTCGCCCGAAAGCGTCAGACAGGTCATCACGGCCGACACTTCGCGCTCGGCGTCGCCGACGATCAGCCCGACGTTGTCCCACTCCTCGGCCAGCGCGGGAGGCGCAAACATTTCCAGGAAATGAACAATATCAGCAACACGGGTCATGAGTTATTCCGCACGAGAAAGGTTCAACCCTACACATTCTGATCGAGGCATCCGAAGAAGACGAGGAAGACTGTCCACAGATTTCGCAGATGCACGCAGATTTCTTTGTTGCAATGGGCCAGTCGCTTCGCGCGCTGCGCCAATTTTGCCTGGCGTGAAATGAACGCGCCGATTGACCACAGAGGCGCGGAGGTCGCGGAGAAAAAGGAAGAAAAGGATTGACCACGGATGACTCGGATAGCTCGGATGAAGAGTTGCGCTTTTGATTTCCGTGGAACAAGCAACTAGAAGCCACTGGGAAGACGTATCGCTTAGGAATTCAGGAAAGCAGGAATTTGTCGTAGTGTATTTCGGTCGTTGCATTCATCCGTGCGAATCAGTGTCATCAGTGGTTTCATTCCGTTACTCCTGGTTTCCTGGACTCCTCATCGCCTTCTTAAAATCTGCGTCATCTGACTTCGGCGAGCTCAGTCGAGCCGCGAAATCTGTGGATGTATTTTTCTTTCTTCCGCTCCGCGTGCTCTGCGGCTCCGCGGTTTGGTATATTCGCATCTTCGGAAATCGCTGATCGCATAGCTGGATTTTGCTGGAGCTTGGAAGAACAGGACGTCATGGATCGATTGAAGATTGCGGTTGCCGCTCATTGTTTTGCCGGGCCGCTGAAGCGTTCGCTGCAGGCCATCGCACAATCGGGCGCTCGGGGAATTCAATTCGACGCGCAGAACGAGTTGAAGCCCGCCGAGTTCTCGGAAACCGGCCGGCGGCAGTTTTTGCATCACCTCGACGAGTTGGGGCTTTCGGTCGCGTCGCTGACTTTTCCCACGCGGGCGGTACTCTACGATCTGGAACAGCTCGAACCGCGCGTCGCGGCGATTAAAGGTGTCCTCGAGTTCTCGGCACAACTCAAGGCCCGGGTCGTGGCAATGCGCATCGGCCGCATTCCCGATGAGCCTCAAGCGGAAGAGTTTTTGGTTCTTCGCGACGTGTTGAACGACTTGTGCCGCTACGGCAATCACGTCGGGGCAACGCTGGCGATCACGCCGATGTCGGACTCGGCGGAATCTCTCAAGCGGCTGTTTGCGACGATCAGCAGCGGGCCCATCGGGGTCAATTTCGATCCGGCCAACTGTATCATGTCGGGGCAGGAGGTCGGGGCGAACATGCGCGCGTTGCACGACGTCTTGATTCATATTCAAATCCGCGACGCCATACGCGATCTCGACGGCAGCGGTCAGGAAGTGCCCGTCGGCCGAGGACAGGTCGATTGGGAGGAATTCCTCGCGCTCGTCGACGAAGCGGCGTACCACGGTTGGCTAACGGTCGATCGCACGCAAGGAGAAGATCAAGCGGGCGACGTCACGCGAGCCGTACAATACCTCCGCCAGGTGGCCCAAGGCTGAAACTCCGACGGTCCCTCAGCCTTAGTTGAGCTCAGGATTTATTCAAACTGAAAACTGAACACTGAAAACTGAACACTCAATCTTACCAGCCGGCTCACGCCGGCCGCTCGCCGTTTTAGACGCATGCCCGCATCAAACCCACCAATCCTTTCCGTTTCCGAGCTGACGCGCCAGCTTAAAGATCTGGTCGAGGTCAACTTTGTGCACGTGTGGGTGCTCGGAGAAGTTTCGAACTGCACGCGCGCGGGCTCGGGGCACGTTTATTTCACGCTCAAGGACGGCGATGCACAAATCCGCGCGGTGGCTTGGCGCAGTCAAACGGCGCGGTGGAAGTTCGAGATCCATGACGGGCTGGAAGTCGTCGTCGCCGGCCCGATCGAAGTTTATCCCGCGCGCGGCACGTATCAGCTCATCGTCGAGCAATTGATCCCGCAAGGTGTCGGGGCACTCGAGCTCGCGTTTCGGCAATTGCAGGCGAAGCTCGAGGCGGAGGGACTCTTCGACCCGCGGCGAAAGCGCCCCCTGCCCGCTTTTCCGCGCAGAATTGCGCTGGTGACCAGTCCCTCCGGCGCTGCGGTGCGCGACATTCTGCAGGTGTTGACTCGCCGTTGGCGGGCGGTCGACGTCGTCATCGTGCCCGTCAAGGTGCAGGGCGAAGGGGCCGCCCGCGAGATTGCGGCAGCGCTGGCCAACGTGCACCGAATTCCCGACGTGGACGTCGTGATTGCCGGTCGCGGCGGCGGAAGTCTCGAAGACCTGTGGGCCTTTAACGAAGAGATCGTCGCGCGGGCAATTGCCGCCTGCCGCGTCCCGGTGATCAGTGCCGTCGGGCATGAAATTGACGTGAGCATCGCCGACCTGGTGGCCGATTGCCGCGCGCTCACTCCCAGCGAAGCCGCCGAGCTCGTGGTTCCCAACTGCGAAGACGTTTTGAACG
>JBBDVZ010000275.1:0-27783 GCA_040903115.1 Planctomycetaceae bacterium | reverse complement strand
GGGTGTCGAAGATCTCGGCGGACTCGCCCCGGTCGTTTCTCGACGATTCGGGCGGCTCGAGCGGATGTCGTCGCAGCAACTGCGAGACCTCTTCCAACCGCTCCGATGTCGCGAAAGTCGTTTCGCCGACCGCACCGGCGGGCAGTTCTCGCAAGGAATGCAACATTCCTTTGTCATCGGCGACGACAAGCGCGTCGAAGTCCCATTCAAAGCCGTTTGAAACTCGAAGCATCTTTTCCGAAACAGGTTCCACTTCCAGCCTGCCGCGTTCGATGCGGCGAGAAGTGGTTACGAACTGAGTTTGGGTGCGGGACCGCAGCCAACCGCTCGCCAGCGACTGCGCTTGGGTCCAATCGACGTGCCCGGATTCGAAGTTCTCAGAGTATGGCCACAGGGGATAAACGGCCGTTGCCTCGGAAAACTGCAACCCGTGCGACGGCGCCAACCCGGCAAAGAGTGCAATTCGGCTGGTCGTGACCGCCGTCCGGTTCTTCTGGTCGACAATCGTCAGGCTCCGCGCCCGCGACTTGACGTGAAAGCCATGTGCGACGGCCGAGTAACCGAACAGCGTCAAGCTCGTGAGAAAAGCGCACGCGGGAATCGTGATGAGCAGCAAATACTGTTGCTTTCGCCTCAGCATGTAGAAGTAATTCACTGGCCCGATGATTGCGGTAAACAACGTGATGAGGATCAGAAAGGCGGTTGTAGGAACGCCCGTGACGCCGGGAACCATAAAGTGCAGAAAGTCGTCGTTGGTGCCGCGGGGCGAAACCCCGTTCTTGGTTGGCCAATGCAATTCCTTCTGGCCGTGATTCAGCAGGAACCAGCCCCAATCGGCGTCGGTCCCCGTGAACAAATCATCTTTGAAGGCGTAGACCTGCCCCTGTATCAAACGGCGACGGACGAATGTGTCCGGCGAGTTGGGCCAAACTCCGTCGGATGTTCCGCCGATTACCTGCGGGTTTCCCGTGACCGGATCGAGAATATTGGATGTGACAAAACGCTCTCGCAACTGCACGTCGGCTGGTTCCCAATCGGCTGAGACGGCGGCTCGCGCATCAAGTTCGAGCAACTGCTTCAGCTTCTCGGACCCAGCGGCAGACTGCCCCACCTTGTAGATCAGCAGAGTCCCGCCGGTTTCCACCCATTCGACGATCGCTCGTCGTGATTCCGGGTTGATTTTTTCGAGCGTGCCCAGCTCGACCGTAACCATGTCGAGACCCGTGTAATCGATCCACTTGTCGGGCAACATCGACGGCGAAGCCACCTCGTGACTCAAGTTGACGGTACCCTGGCGGCTGCCAAAGGTCATCATCATTCGGCTGGGACCGCCACGAAAGCTGCCCGCCGGCGTTTCAACTTGGTTTGCCAACACCGCGTTGTCCGCCGCCTCGAGGGGTGTGAAATTAACGGGACTGTTGGCAATAGCCAGCACCGATGGCCGCGACTCGCCAATGCGCGCCGGCCCCGGTAGAGCGACCGAAATGCGAAGTGCCTCAACCTCTTCGCCTTCATGGAGCACGTGCAATACGCCGTTTTCTCCCTGGCCGACCATCGGTATCGACAGAGTGATATTCACGGTTGCGTTTTGCTCAGCGCCGATCGACCGCTCGACGGAGGGAAGCGAGCTGCCGCGGGACGCAGCCGGTTCAAATCGGAACGTGAGATTCGCCGACGGACCCCGGTTCACGACGCGGATGCGAATCGGGTAGTACCCGCCGTAGGCGCACCCAGCCCAGCGCGTGTCGACCTTGAGGCTGAGGTCATTCGCGTTCAACGTGAACTCGCGGCCTTCGGCGCTGGCCAGACGCGGCCAGGCAACCAGTGACAGCCAGACAACCAAGCACAGATTGCGTAAAAGGCGTTTTGACGGTTCGAGCGTTGCGAAGCATTCGCTGCGTTCCACCCTCCCCCAGCCCCTCCCTGGAAGGGAGGGGGGTTTTTGCGAGGCCGCTGATGACGTCGGTCCGTCGAACATCGGTGGGGCTTCCACGTTCATGCCTTCAGGTCTTCGGGAAAGTCGCGGCCCACTTCGGGCACGAACTCGAGCAGGCGATCGATCAGTCGGCTCGGCGTCCAGCCCTCCAATTTCGCCGAATAGTCGAGTAACAGTCGATGCACGAGCACGCTGGGCGCGACTTTGCGCACCTCGTCGAAGCCGACGTTCGGTTTCCCGGCCAACAACGCCGCCCCGCGTGAGGTCTCGGCCAACGCGATGGCAGCGCGCGGGGAGGCGCCAAATCGCGCGTACTTCTTCACTTCGTCGGGTGCGCTCGCGTGCGACGGATGCGTCGCGCTGACCAGCCGCGCGATGTAGTTGGCCACGGCCGACGGTAAATGCACCCGCTCCGAAAGGTCGGCAAGCTGCTTGAATTCTTCGGCGGAGAGGGCCACGTCGAGCTCCGGCGGACGGCCGTGATGCCGGGTGCTGATGATCCGTTCCAGCGTGTTCGTCGAAACCGCTTCGACGTCGATCTTGAACGTAAAACGATCGAGTTGCGCTTCCGGCAACGGATATGTGCCTTCAAGTTCAATCGGGTTTTGCGTCGCCAGCACAAAAAACGGCAACGGCAGCGGATGCGTTTCGCCCAACACGGTGACGCGGTGCTCCTGCATGGCCTCGAGCAGGGCCGCCTGGGTCTTCGGCGTCGCGCGGTTGATCTCGTCGGCCAGAAGCAGGTTTGCAAAGACCGGCCCGGGATGAAATACGAGCCTTCGGCTGCCGTGCACTTCTTCCAGAATCGGCGCGCCGATGATGTCGCTGGGCAGCAAGTCGGGCGTGAACTGAATGCGACGAAACTGCATTCCCAGCAGCGAGGAAAGCGCCTTAACGAGCTCGGTCTTGCCCAATCCGGGCAGTCCTTCGAGCAGCACGTGTCCACGGGCCATCAAGCAGACGACGACCAGCTCGATTAACGACCGCTGGCCGAGTATGACCGAGCCCAAGCCATCGAGCAGCTTCTCAAGACCCTGCCGCGCCTCGTCGACTTCCTCGGGCGATAACAGCAGCGATGATCGATCCATCTCAGTCATTGGCACGATGTCGGCGACGCCGGTCGATTCTACCTTGCTCAACGGTGATTTCCTTTGTTGGAGAATCTTTTGCCGATCGCCGAAATCGGTTACTTGGCCGGTATTGAAGGCTGCTCATTGTTTCCAGAATCGAAGTAGCCGCGCACGACGCCTCGATGCCGCGGCCGCAGCTTGCGGTTCCAGGTTTCCTTTCCCGCGGCAGGATCGGAGAGGCGGCGCGCGCTGCGCGGCGCGTCGGCCGCCGGATCGACATCCGGCGCCTGGGGCGTTGTCGCGATGATGTCATTCTTCGGCTCGTCGAAGAATCCCGGCGGCAGCACGACGTCTTTGAATTTCGTGTTTTTGTCGTCGGCCTTGTCGCCGTAGGACATTTCGGCATCGCCGCGCCCCTCGTTGACGCCCCCCCGCCCTGGCTTGCCGTCGGCCTTTTCGCCTTTCTGATTATTGAACCCGTTGCCTTCGCAGAGGCCGCCCAGGCATTTGGCGCACTTGCCGCGGCATTGACTGAGCTTGTCGCATTCTTTTTTCAGAAGCTCTTTTAATTCCTCCAGCATCTTCTGGCGGTCGGCGGGCGATTGCGACGGATCGAAACGGCCGTTCTTCAGCAGCCGCTCGAGATCCTTGCCGGCCTGCGCCGCCGATTTGGAAAGCGCGCCTGGCGGCAGCTTTTTCAGCGCGTCGAGAACGGCTTTCTCCAGTTGAGCGGCCCGCTCGGGCGACAGGGGTTGCTGATGTTCGCCGGCTTTCGCCAAAGCGGCGACCGCCGCCTCGCCCTTCGACATGGTCGCGTCGGCCATCTCGAGGCGGAGCTGCAATTTTTCGCGGAGTGCGTCGACGGTTTCCCATTTCTCGTGGGTCAGCGGCGACGTGCGCGTTTCCTCTTGAAGCCGTTCGACGAGTTCCTGCAACTCGCGTTTCTCTTCTTCTTCGAGGATCTTGGCCTCGTCGAGCAGTTTGATCGCTTCTTCGAGCTGCGTCGCCGTTTGTCGACCGACGGTATTGCGGAGGACCCGCTCGGCAACGTCTTTGCGCAGGGGCACAAAACCCGCGGCGACGGCGAACACCAACGGCAGCGCGAGGTAGCGCGCCACTCGAACCGGGCGCAGCTTCGGTAAACTCTCACGCCACACGCGATCGAGTTGCGGCAAGCGGTCGGCCCAGCGGTCGTCGGGCATTTCGCTCAGCGTCATCAACAACCCCCCGGCATCGAGCTTCTTGTCGAGCAGGGCGGCCGACTCGCGCCGCGAATGGCATTGTGCCCGTGATTGCAGCCAGGCCACCAAGGCGACGGGAGCCGCGGCTGCTCCAACCCACAGCACATGCGGCCACCACGCGGGGATCATCAATTTCACGAGCAAGACCAGCGTTCCGAACGCAAACAGGAACCCGCCCATCCATTCGGCGGCCTTTTGCAGAAACCGGCCGAAGGCCAGCCGTCGCAGATAGCGGTCAATCCATTGGTTGAAGCTCATGGTCACCCCATTTTTGAAAACTGGAGTTGAAACTCAAAAACCTGCGGCCGGCTTGCTGAAACGGTCGAGACTGGCAAGCGGGGAAAGGACAACTGCCGCTGATCTTGATACGTGGATTTTAGCGTTCCGGACGAAACGAAACATCCGTTTCCGCTAAATTCTCAGCAGGACGGGTCGAATTGGCCGTTGCAAGCCTTGGCCAGGCCGTGTTTGGCCGCGCTTTTTGGGACCCGGCTTGTGCTAGGGCGTTGATACCGAGACCGGCTCGTCGGCCGTGATGCTGCGCTCGATCAGCGTCCGCCAGAATTGAGAGTCGGATTTCTCAGGCACATCGGCTGATTCGAATAGCTCGCCGCCTTCAAGGCGAATGATGCCGCGATTTCCCACAAGCAACAGTTGCAGCGACGTGTGCCGCGCGCTTCCGCAACCACAGGTGATCATCGCCGTCTGTCCACCCGCGAAGTTGAACAATACAGTCACTTGGTTGGCAACGGCATTTCGTCGCGCTAGCAGCCGGTTCGGAGGGCTTCCGAAGGTTGTTTGCAACAATGGCATCAGCAGCGCCAAGAGAGCGAGAGAATCGTTTCGGCTTTCGGTCACCTGCAGATGCAACCGCAATGAGACCGGAGTGCCGACCTTGCCGCTCGCCAACGCGGCCGACAGCGTCGATTTGAGTTCA
Organism: Planctomycetaceae bacterium; assembly: GCA_040903115.1. Taxonomy (GTDB): domain Bacteria; phylum Planctomycetota; class Planctomycetia; order Planctomycetales; family Planctomycetaceae; genus JBBDVZ01. Next base: position 22,599 of record JBBDVZ010000275.1, on the reverse strand, counting down.
TCGAGAGTCATCGGCAACTCGAGAGCCGCGACCAGCCGGCAGGCAGCCTGCGATCCGCATCACGGTCGACTCGCCATGTATTCGGCCAGTGCCTGCTGCCAAGGGGGCAGTTCGCATCCTCTAACCTTCTTGAGCCTGGTGCAGTCCAGCACGCTGTACGCGGGCCTTCTGGCCTTGGCGCCAAACTGCTGCGTTGTGATCGGTATGAGTTCCACGTCGACGTCCGCCAACCGAAATATCTCAGCGGCGAAACGGTACCACGTCGTGCTGCCCGCGTTGGTTGCGTGATATAAGCCGTAGGCCTCGGTGCCAATCAGGTCGAGAATTGCGCGCGCCAGGTCGCGGGTTGAAGTGGGAGTACACTGCTGATCGTCGACGACCTTCAATGGTGATTGCTGCTCGCTGAGCCGCAACATCGTTTCGACAAAATTCCCGTGCACCGAGTTGTGCCCGTATAAGCCGCATGTCCGCACAATGAAATGCCGCCGGCAAAGGTTGCGGACGAAGTATTCGCCGGCCAGCTTGCTTGTGCCATAGGCGCTCAGCGGACCTGGAGCATCACTTTCCGCGTACGGCGTGTTGCGGTCTTCGGCCAGCCCGAAGACATAGTCACTGCTCACGTGAAGCAGGGGAATGTCGTGTGCCGCGCAATACCGTGCGACGTTTCGCGGCCCCAGTGCATTGACCGCCAGTGCAAGGTCGGGCTCGTCTTCGGCGCGGTCCACCAGGTTGTAAGCCGCCGCGTTGATTACCGCGCGCGGGCGGACGGCCGACAATGCGGCCTCAACCGACGCGGAATCCGTCACTTCAATCTGGGCGCGTCCGAGCAATGCCGCATTCTCGCCCAATGACGACGCCAATTCGCTTCCCAATTGACCCGTCGCACCAATCAGGGCAATAGTCATTTTTGAATCTTCGCCGGCGATGCCACTCGACTCCATACACAGGCTGCATTCTATAATGGTTGAGCGCTGACATGCCACGCGTCGGACACAGCGAGCGACGAGAATCCGTCATGAAAGATCGCCAAATCTTGACTGCCGAGCAGTTTGCCGCGCTTCGGCCCGACCTGCCGGAGAATGGCCGCTGGATCGAGCTGGTGGAGGGACGGCTGGTCCAGCTCGACCCGCCCGATGACATTCACGGCAACGTGGTGCTGAATCTGTCGAAGGCGATGGCCGATTATCTGCAGACGAACCAACAAGGGAGCGACGGCTACCTGTGCTTCGAGCTGGGCCTGTTGGTGCATCGTGACCCCGACACGATCCACTTCCCCGCGGCCAGTTATCTTACGCGCGGCCCGCGCTTTGCCGAAAGCGATCAAATTTACATCGACTTTCCGCCGCGGCTGGTGATTGAAATCGCGTCAACCAATCGGCGGCGTCGAGGGCTCGTCGATCGCGTCAAGGCGTACCAGAAATGGGGGGTCGAAGAGATTTGGATCGCGGACGGCCTTCAGAAGCAGATGCACGTCGTCGGGAAGGGACGCGGCGCGATATCGTACAATGGACAGCAATCGCTGTCGGGCGGCTCCGTCCTGCGAGACTTTCGCGTTGACGTGGGCGCGCTCTTCAAAGCGCCTGACTGGTGGAAGTGAGTGCAAGGAATTGCGGTGGCGTTTGCAACACTCCCCTCCCTTACAGGGAGGGGTTGGGGGAGGGTTAGAACGCTCAAATGCTTCATCCCTCTCCCAACCTCTCCCCTGAGGGGAGAGGGGTTTTAGCGCGTCGGGACCCTCAGCAGACTGCCTTGTCCGCCGAATGGTCAATTGTTACGGTTGAGCCGTCCGCTGACTTCGCCGCCATGCCCAGGGCCTTTGTCGATGATGAACAACGCAAACGACCCAGCCGCCGAGCGTCCCGATCGCCCATCCTGGCGGTCGACGACGATTCTTTCCGTGCGGCACAAGGGCACGGTGGCCATCGGAGGCGACGGGCAGGTTTCGTACGGCAACACGATCATGAAAGCCGACACGAAGAAGATCCGCTGGATGCTCGACAACAAGGTGATTGTCGGTTTCGCCGGCTCGACGGCCGACGCGTTCGCCCTTTTGGAGCGATTTGAAGCGAAAGTGAAGGACTATCCCGGCAACATCACGCGTGCTGCCACCGAGCTCGCGCGCGACTGGCGGACCGACCGAATCCTCCGGCGTCTGGAAGCATTGATGATCGTCGTGAATGACGAGCTGACGCTTTTGATCACCGGCCAGGGAGACGTCGTGCAGCCGACCGACGGCATCATCGGCATCGGCTCGGGCGGGCAGTACGCGATGGCCGCGGCGCGTGCCCTGGCCAGGCATTCGAAGCTTCCGGCAACCGACATCGTGCGCGAGTCGCTGCAGATCGCCGCCGAAATCGACGTTTACACAAACGACAACATCATCGTGGAGGAACTTAAGTGCGCGAAATGACGCCGCGCCAAATCGTCGCCGAGCTGGATAAGCACATCGTCGGCCAGGACGATGCGAAGCGATCGGTTGCCATCGCGCTGCGCAACCGCTGGCGTTGGCAGCAATTGCCTGAGGAGATACGCAAGGAGGTCACGCCGAAGAACATCATTATGATCGGTCCCACCGGCGTCGGAAAGACGGAGATCACCCGCCGGCTGGCGAACCTCACCGGCGCGCCGTTCATCAAGGTCGAGGCGACGAAGTACACCGAGGTCGGCTATTACGGCCGCGACGTCGAGAGCATGATCCGCGACCTTGTCGAGGCGTCGATCAATCTCGTGCGGGCCAGGAAACGCATCGAGATTGAAGACAAGGCGCAAGAACGGGTCGAAGAACGGATTCTCGAATTGTTACTTCCGTCGGGCGAGTGGGAAACGGAAGATGAAGTGCGCGAACAGAGCCGCGCACGCCATGAACGAACGCGCGAAAAGTTGCGCGAAAAATTCCGCGCCGGCGAGTTGGACGACCGCGAGGTCGAGCTCACGATCGAACAGCGTCATTCGCCCGTGCAGATCTTCTCGAACCTGGGCGTCGAGCAGATGGACGTCGACCTGCAAAGCATGTTCGAGAAGATCATGCCGCGGCAAAGCGCCAACCGCGAAGTCAAGGTGAGCGAGGCCCGCAAGATTCTGCTCGAGCAGGAGCTCGATGCGCTCACCGACAAGGATGCACTGCACGAAGAGGCCGTGAAGCTCGCGGAAAGCAGCGGGATTGTTTTTGTCGACGAGATCGACAAGATCTGCGGGCCGGAGGAGACCCGAGGCGCCGATGTCAGCCGACAGGGCGTGCAGCGTGACTTGTTGCCCATCATCGAAGGAACCACCGTTCAAACACGCTATGGGACTGTCCGCACCGACCATATCCTGTTCATCGCGGCCGGCGCCTTTCATCGCTCGAAACCCTCCGACCTGATGCCCGAATTGCAGGGCCGGTTTCCCATTCGCGTCGAGCTGAAAGATCTCACGCGAGACGATTTCATTCGCATTCTCACCGAGCCGACGAGCTCGTTGACCCGGCAATACGCCTCGTTGTTGGCTGCCGACGGCGTCAAGCTGACCTTCACGCGCGACGGCATCGAATCGCTGGCCGACATTGCCTACCAGGTAAACCAGTCGACGCAGAACATCGGCGCGCGGCGGTTGTATACGATTCTCGAGCGGCTGCTGGAAGAGATCAGTTTTCAGGCGCCAGACATCAAGAAGAAGACCTTGACGATCGACGCACCGTACGTGAAACGGCAGCTCGAGTCGATCATGCGCAACGAAGACCTGAGCCGATTTGTTTTGTAGAACGGCGGAGGCGAATCCCCAGTCGGGCCCGAAAATTCGCGGGAGGTTGCGATGTCGGACGATGCTGCAGAAAGCTGGAACGACGACCGTCGGGCCATGCCACGCTACCCTTCTCGGGGAAAAGTGCGCGTGTTCCGCGAAACCGATGCGATGCGCAGCGGAGTATCGGGTCGAATGAACGATGTCTCGGTCAGCGGCATTGGTTTTTGCATCAAAGCCGAACTCGATGTCGGAGAGCTCGTTCGCATCGAGCTGTCGAACGATATGCAGCGATTCTCCAAAGAGGTGCGCGGCATCGTGCGACACGTCACGCCGCTCGTCGAAGGAGAGTATTACACGGGGCTCGAATTGCGGCTGCGACTGACGCCACCGGAGGTCGAACTGCTCCGCTCGCACCGTCCGGCGGATCCGGGTACGGACAAGCCCCAGTGGGTTTGATGTCACGGAACTCGAGCCCGCGTTAGTCGTCGTCGGAGTCCGCTTGGCCCTCGCGTTGTCCGTCGCGCCATTGCTTGCGGAGCTTGCGTCGCTCGCGCTTGCTGAGTCCCTTCAGGTTGTCATTGTCGAGCGCCTCCGTCTCCGTCTCGGGTTGATCGACGCGCAGCGTTTGGGTCTGTGGCGTTGATCGGGGTTGGACAATCGCACGAGGCGAGGCGGCGGCAGCCGTTTTCACCGGTTGGGCGGCTGGTGCACTGGGTTTCGCGGCAATCGGCGCGCCGGCTTTGCCAACGATCGGCGCATTCGTTTTGCCCGCAACGGGCGGAGTGCTCTTGGCCGCGACCGGCGTGGTGGTTTTTTCGGTTGGAGGAACGCTGGATTTGGCCGGGCTTTCAGCTTTAGTCGACTGCCGCGACTTGGCTTTCGCGTCGGCAGCCGACTGTCGCGCTGCGCGCTTGTTGTTTCGGTCTGCCAGTGCGCTGGCGTCAACCTTCGATGCATTCTTTCGAAACCAAATGCGCGGGAAGTGCCAGCGGGAACGCGAGGTCGCAGCGGATGGGGGTTCGGCCGATTTGTAGACGACGTGCCGCGCGTGGAGCAGCAGGCTCATCAGAAGACACCAGTGCCCAAACACCATCGTTCCCGCTTGAATCATCGCGATCACCAAGGGATCGCCGGGAATCTTCCCGCCGGCCACAAACATTCCACCGGCCGCCGTCCACGACAGGGCCGCCATCCACAACATGGTGAGACTCGCGCGACACTCGCGCATGTCGCGGTGCAGCATCAAAAGAAACACAAAAACGCAACAACCGGTCGGCGCCAGCCAACTCCACGGAGCGGGGGGCACCGGTCCGCGTTTCCAAAACCAGAGGATCGTCTCGTTCAAGGCCAGATGTGCGTCCGTGCCGATCAAAAACGAAAACAGAAAACAGGCGCCCGCGAACCGCGACCAGATCCGGTATCGGCGCCGAAAATCCTTATGGCTTCGGGACCGGGCCCACCAGACAAACACCGAGAGCAACCCGGACAACAGAAACGCCACGACGCCGTAAAAGCGGATTGCCCGCCCGCCCGCAAGATCGAACAGATGGCTAAAACCGGGTCCGAGGATTGGGTAATAGCGATCGGCGTAGAAACTGGCCGCAATCAATGCGGCGCCGACCATCAGGCCCAACGAACCGACGCCCCAAATCTTCCACAGCCTTCGCGAGATGGCTTTGCGAAGCGGAAAGCTCAGGCCCATGGAAGCGCGCGAGATGCCGCCGGGCTGGCCGCCTCGCGAAAGTTTGGCAGTCACGTCGGACAAGGCGTTGCCGAACTGGTTGTCATCGGAGCCGGTGGCCAATCGTCGCCGCCGACGCTCGTCTAGAGCGCGCGAACCCGCAAATCGAGTTCTCATCGAAATCAACGACCTCATGGGTCCAAGCGAAATATCGGTATGCGAAACAGGAAATGCTTCATCTGCCGTCGGAGTACTCGTGCGCGAATGCCGTTAGAATCGGGTCAATCGCAACAGTTACCTGGCAATACCGGAATAAATCGGAAATCCGTCACGTGGAATGTGGGGTGATTGGTCCAATGAGTGGAGGATTGCTGAAGACGTCGCCGGTGTGGCGAACAGGCCTGCTCTCCAGGAACGTCTTTCGCAAAGTCGCTATCTTTCCGCACGTACTTATGTACGCAGAAGGGCTGTTCGTCGACGCAGCCGCAATCCACCTCGGTATTGGTTAGTAGTCGACCCAGAGCCCGCCGCCGGTCAATTGTTCGTTCTCGTCGAAGAACGAGTACTGCAGGGCCTTTCCGTTGTAATGCTGCAGCCCGACTCGAAGCAGCCGATTGCTGGTCTCGCCCCGTAACTGCAACCCTGCCACGATGTTGACACTACTCTGAAACCCGAACTCCTGTCGAAAGTGCAGGTTGACTCCCGCAAAGGGCGCGATGTGGCAGCATGACGGGCTGTACTCGGCCCCCGTTTGAAACTCGAGCGGCTCGGCGCCCCCCTGCGGGCCCGGCGCATAGGCCACTTCGCCGTAGACGCGCACGTCGGTCGTAACGTCATACGACAGGCCAAATAGCACGCTGTCGCGCACGTAATTGACCCGCTGGAAACCCGGGTTTTTGACCAAAAACTCGTCGCCAACGTGCGAGCTGATGTGCGAATATCCAAACTCGATGGCCGTCGGTCCGACGCGGCGCGTCATGATGATCCCGATCACGAAGTCGGCAGCATCCACGTCTTCCTGCTCTTCCCAGTCGAGACGCGTGAGCACTCCGCCCTCGAGGTCCAACTGCCAACCCTCCGGCTTTACCGCCCCCTGGGTTCCGTAACGATAAACGCCGATTCGTCCTCCCAGGGCTGTTTCCCAGATCGTGCCGCGGTCCGGGTCGTTCAACCAGACCGATGCGAAGCGAGGCTCCTTTTCGCCCGCCAGAAACGACTGAAACATCAGACCGTCCGGCAGAAATTGGTAAGTCCACTCGCGATCGGGACATGCGACGATAGACGGCGCATATTCGGGTCCGAGTTGTTGCGTCTGTGCCGAAGGTTCCAACCATGTTTCCGCGGCCACCTCTTCGACGCCGGCACCGACCTCTCCGCCCGAATCTGCGGAGGCGCTTGTCGCGCGGGGTACCTCGTTTTCGCGCGACGTCGGACGGTCGTCAGACGTTTGATTCCAACGGGGCGGAACCGGGACAGCATCGAACTCAGGCGTTTCCAGATAAACCGGTTCGATCAACCGCGCCTGAGAATTCGAGCCTGCGTTGCCTTCATCGTGCGGATATTCAGCCATACAGGCCACGCTGATTTGCACGCTGATGGCAAACACGAGCGGCCTGATGACGGATCTTCGACGGCAACCCAACAAGTTTCTGCCCCCCGTGCAGCGCGTCTTGGTCGGCTTCTCTTTGGTGTTGCAGAGTTCGTCGGCACGACGCAACGGTCGATCGACTCAGCATCCCTACGTGGGCAGTCCCCTCGCAAGAAAATCCAGCGAGTCGAAGCGGCAGCCAATGCTCACGGCAAAGGCCTGCGACGCTGCCGTTCCGATTGAAACGGTTTTTCTAATATCGACCGTCCCGCCGATTGAATTTCTTGCAACGATGATGACGGACTTGTTTGCCGAAAAGACTGTTGGGCATAGTCCGGTTGTATCGATCGCGATGGTTTTTCGGAGGGAGGCATGGCCTGCCCGAAGAGGGCATTCGCTCGCAAGTTATTGTGCTCTACGCCGTTCCGACGTCTTGTGCCCCGAGCTTGCCGTCCATTTCAGCCAGCGCTATCAGGCTCTTCGCGTGCTCACGTCCGGTTCATTCGCGTGCAGCACCATCAGCTTCTGCCAGATCTTTCTGGACATGTCGGTGGTGAGATTCTCGATATCGTTCACCGCGGAGACAGCGACCGCGTCCTGGAACGTCTGCACATAGAGGGCCGCCACCTTGCCGGTCAGCGAAAGCATCTCCGAGCAATAGTCCAAATAGCGGCTCAGCTCGAATTCCGTCATCGTCCGCTTTGGCGACGACTGCGTGTCGTGGCCCTCCTGCCCGAGCCGCTCCGGGTCTTTGGTGAGCTGGTGCATGTCGATGATGTGGCCGATGCACCGCAGCGTGTGAATCGCCTTGAGCGCCCTGCCGCGCTTGATGCGCGTCTCGAGCGTCACGAAAAAGAACACCGTGGCCCCGATAAGAACAATGGCGCTCATGGCCGCTTCCAGGACCTGAATCAATTCGGTCGAGCGTAGAACCGCCGTTGTCTCGCCGTGCAATACGATCCAGGCAATCCAGCCAGTCGAGATCACGACAACACCAATCACCAAGGCCGACAGAAAACGCACTCCGCGAATGGGTCGCGCGATCTGAGCCGATCGTTCCCGCGCCGCCTTGGCGATTTCGAGCAGCTTCTGACAGACCTGTGCCAACCCGGCCGCAGGGAATCGTTCCACGATCCGTCGGTGCAACGTGTCGATGGTCGCTACAATCTTGTCGGCATCGAGCTGTTCATAGGACATAACAAACGTTTCCTGTGCCGCGAGGCGAAGCCCGATTTGTCGATCGAGTCCACCGCATTGAGGTCGTCGCAGATGACAACGCGGGATTTCCGCGCCGGGATCTATGAATTTTTGGAGAACGGTTTGTGAATCACCCCAAGTCCATACAGTCACCGAGTTTTCCAACCTGCGGTAATATAGCGATTGGGTCGACCGGCTCGGAAGGCGAGTGAACTGCGTCCGGATGCTTGAACGTAAGGAAACAAGATGCCAATTCGAATTGCAACGATCGACAATGTGCGCAACGCCGAAATGGTGGTACGCGAGCACGTTTCAGCCGCACCATTGGTCCGATCGTACGCGCTTGAGAAAGAGCTGTGCTTACCTTCCAGCCGGCGCGTGTGGCTGAAGGACTATGGCTGGACTCCCGTTGGGTCCTTCAAGCTCCTCGGCGCCCTGAACTGGATGTCGCAAAACCTGTCGCGTATCGGCGACCGGCCCGTTGCCGCCCACTCATCGGGAAACTTTGCCGCCGGGATTGCCTTTGCGGGAATGCGGTTTGGCAAGCGCGTGGTGATCGTGATGCCCGAAACGGCGGCACGCGTGAAGTTCGAGCTCACGCGCTCATTCGGCGCCGAGATCCGAACATACGACATTTCGCGGGACCACGAGACCGGGGAGCGCGATCGGCTAACCCGCGAGATTGCTGAAAAGGAAGCCGCGATCCAGGCCTCGCCTTATGACGACCCGGATGTCATCGCGGGAAACGGCGTCGGCGGTCTCGAAATTGTCAACGAACTTCGAGCGCAGGAACGCAGCGTCTCTCATTTTCTCTGCCAGGTCAGCGGAGGCGGACTGATGGCGGGCCATGCCCTGGCGATCGCAGACGGCTTTCCGCAAGCATCGATCATCGGCGTCGAGCCGGAAGGCGCCGATGATTTCTGTCGATCGCTCGCAGCCGGTCATCGCGTTCGCGTCGATCGTCCGGAAAGCATTTGCGACGGGCTGCTCTCATACGACGTCGGCGAGCACAATTGGCCGATCCTCAAGCGGTGCATCGCGCACGCGGTCGCTGTGCCGGATCGCGCGACGCAGCAAGCCATGAAATGGCTGTACCAGAATCACGGCCTGCGGACCGAGCCCTCCGGGGCGATTACGACGGCAGCGCTTTTGAGCGGCAAGGTGAGTTTCGACGGTGACGGCGACATCGTCGTCGTCCTTAGCGGTCGCAACGTCGAGGAACAGCGATTTCAGGATTGGATCGCCGCTGTCTGATGCAACACATCGCGATGGCGACGCGCTGGTGAATCATTCGACGGTAGACGCACGCCCCGCACAAATGGTAAAAGTGAGAAATCTCGAGGCCATTCTAAAACTCCTCTCCCCTTTGTATAGACCGGAGAGAAGGGTGAACGGTCCGAGTGGCTCGACCCTCCCCCAACCCCTCCCTGGAAGGGAGGGGAGTTGTCGAAAGAGTCGTTTCCGGCGACGGCGAAGTGATTGCAAGTGCGCCGGACGGTTCGTGCGGGACCCAGACCGATGGCAAGCAACACCTGCGTTCGTCGTGAAAAGTTGCTCGATGCGGCTCGCGGATATCTTGCGCTTGAAATGCCCGGTCACGCGATCCGGGAGCTCAATGCGATCTCCAACCCCGAGAGCTGCGCTTTCCAAATCAATCAGCTTCGCGGCGAGGCGTTGCGGCAGAGCGCGGACTATGAATCGGCGCTGCATGCATATAGCCGCGCGTTGGCCGAGCGTCCGAGAGACTTGTCGGTCCTGCTGGGAATGGCGTGGTGCTACAAGCGGACCGATCAACTGTCGCGGGCGATTTCGGCGATGGAGCAAGCGTACCGGGCCGAGCCGCAACAGCCAATTGTTCTTTACAACCTCGCTTGCTATTTCGCCTTGGCGTGTGAAAAAGCGCAAGCCCTTTCGTGGCTGGGTCGGGCATTGCGCATGAAGGGGGAGCTGCGGCAGTTGATTGCGGACGAAAGCGACTTCGACCAGCTTCGGGGCGACCCGGACTTCCAGTTCGTGGCGGGCGTGCATGACGTCGCCGACGAAGTCTGATTCGCTTGTCTTGCGTGCGATGGGGCCGGACAGCAGCAACATGGACGTCGACATCGAGCGGATCCGAAGCCACATCGTGCGGCTGACGCAAAGTCCGCGGCCCGCTCAGAGCGACGAGTTGGAGCAGGCGCGTCGGTACGTTACCGATGGCTTGGAAAAAGCGGGCTGGTTGGTGCAACGCGCGCCGTTTTCCGCGGTGGCTGACGACGGCATCACCCGGCTGCAAGGCGTCAACCTTGTCGCGCGGCACGCATTGCACGCAGCGGGGGGACCACGTCTTTGCGTGGGTGCGCACCTCGATTCGCGGCCCGACACCGTCGGCGCCGACGACAACGCCAGCGCCGTCGCCGCGCTGCTGGAGATCGCGCGGTTGCTGCCCGCAAAGTGGCCGGCGTCTGCGAAGTTGGACCTGGAGCTGGTCGCCTTCGACCTCGAAGAGAACGGCATGCTGGGGGGCGCGTTTCATGCCGGACGGTTGAAAGCCGAAGGCGTCGACTTGCGCGCGATGGTCTCGCTGGAAATGCTCGGCTATTGCGACCGTGCGCCGGGCAGCCAGGCTTTGCCGCGATCGCTCGTGGGGAAGTATCCGGACACTGGGAATTTCATCGCGGTCATCGGAAATCAGAATTCCGGGGATCTGATTGGCGCAATGTGCGCCGGAATGCAAACGGTCGCCGGCCTGCCGGTCGAGACGCTGGCGGTCGAGTCGAACGGCGAATATCTTCAAGCGACCAGGCTTAGCGATCACAGCCCGTTTTGGGACGCGGGTTATGCTGCCGTGATGATCACCGACACCAGCTTTCTGCGCAACCCGTACTATCACACGCCCGGCGACACGATGGAAACTCTCGACATGCCGTTCCTGCATCGCGTCGCCGAGGGATGCTTCCAGGCGGTGCGGCACATCGTTGCCAACGGCCTCTAGCGAACACATTGCACTGAAGTAGGGTGGGTGATAACCCACCATCGAATAGGAAAACGCGTTCTTTGCACGTGAGTCCCATCGAATGCGTCAACATCACCGCGGTGGGTTTTACCCACCCTACAAGATGAGTCGCCGATGACAGACGATCTCGTTGAAAATCAAACGCCGATCACAGAGCTTTCGAAACCCGCGCGGCGGGTGCTCGGGGTCTTGATCGAAAAGGGGCTCACCACGCCCGAATACTACCCGCTGACGCTCAAGGCCATCACCGCCGGCTGCAACCAAAAGAGCAATCGCAGCCCGACCGTCAACTACAGCGAAGAGGACGTCACCGACGTCCTTGAGGAGCTGCGGGAGTTGGGGCTCGTCGCCGTCGTGCATACCGAAAGCGGCCGCACCGAACGATTCCGCCACTACTTGCGCAAGCGGTTCACGCTCAGCGAGCCTCAAGTGGCCATCCTGACGGAACTGCTCCTGCGGGGCCGGCAACAACTCGGCGAGCTGCGCACGCGCGCGGCGAGAATGGTGCCCATCGACAGCCTTGAGTTGCTCCGTCACGAACTCAACGGGCTGATCGAGATGCGCCTGGCGCAGGCCAGCGGTTCGTTGGAGCGGCGCGGCATTGAGGTCGATCACAACCTGTATCCCGCCAAAGAAGACATGAAGCTTGCCGCGACGGACGAAGAGCCCGAGCACCCGTCGACGTCACCGCCGCGGACGATTGCAACGCCTTCGGCCGCGTCGATGCCATCGCCGGCTGCTTCATCCACTTCGCCGGGAAGTGGCGAGCGGATCGCGTCGCTCGAAGCGGCCGTCGAGCGATTGCGGGAGGAAAATCGCGGCCTGCGCGATGAGGTCGATGCAGTCCGCGACGAGATGCAGCAACTTGCAGCGCGATTCGAGGACTTGAAGCGCGATTTGGGCGGTTAAACCCACGGACTGCCGTCCGTGGGTTTGCATTTGACCGTCACGGGCGGCAGTTGCAACAATGAACGCGGTACCGGATGGGGCACAATCACGAGGCCGCGGCAAATGCTTAAGATCCTCGGGTCGGCCAAAACCCTTTGCGATTCGATCACGCGCCGCGAAATGTTGCGCGCGGGCGGGTTGGGCGCCTTCTCACTCTCATTACCGCAGTTGTTGCGGCTCAAGAGTTTGCAGGCCGACGAGTCGCCCACGTCGCTTCCGTGTTTTGGTCAGGCGAAACGGATCATTCTGCTGTATCTCTACGGTGCCGCCGCACAGCATGAGACGTACGATCCCAAGCCCGAAGCGCCCGCCGAAATCCGCGGCAAGTTTCAGCCGATCGAGACGGCCGTGCCCGGCGTGCGAATCTGCGAGCACCTGCCCCGTCTCGCCCAACTTGCCGACCGCGTTACGTTCATTCGGTCGATGACGCATCCGTACAACATTCATTCGGCGGCTTACACGCTCACGGGGGTGGACAAGGTCGATATCCCGATGGAGATCGGGCCGTTCGACAATCGGCATTGGCCGTTTTTCGGCAGTGTGCTCGACTTTCTCGCGCACCGAGAAAACCCGCTTGCCGCGCCACCTGAAATTCCGCGTGACATCGCGTTGCCGTTTCTGTTCAGCAGCCGGAGCCCCGAGTTTACCCGAGGCGGGCCTTACGGTGGATTCCTGGGCCGGGCGTATAATCCCGTGTGGACCGAGTTCGAAGGCGAGGCGTCGCGCACGGTCACGCGTTGGCGCGGCGACGCCGATCAGCTAGTGGCTGATCCCTACTTGGGCATCACCCCCGAGAGTCGATTGACCGTGTCGAAGGCGGCGCAGTTAGGGCCGGAGATTACGCTCGATCGATTGAGCCGTCGCCGCGGTCTGCTCGAACAACTCGAGCACGAGCGTCGCGCTCTCGACAGCACAATGGCGGCGAAGAGTCTCGATCGATTCTCGGAAATGGCCTACTCGCTCATCACGTCGCATCAGCTTCGCGATGCCCTCGACTTGAGCCAGGAGCCGCCCGCAAGGCGCGAGCGGTATGGCATGACGTTGTTCGGCCAGTCGACGCTTGCGGCCCGCCGCCTGCTGGAGGCGGGTGCCACGTTGGTGTCGGTGTTTTGGGATGAGTTCGGCCCGGCCAACACGGCGTGGGACACGCACTTCAACCATTACGAGCGTCTCAAAGATGAGCTGCTGCCCGGCCTCGATCAGGCCCTGACGGCATTGATTCTCGACTTGGAAGAACGCGGCATGTTCGACGATACGCTCATCATGTGCCTGACCGAACATGGCCGCACGCCGAAGATCAGCAACACGCCGCGCGGCGTCGGACGCGAGCATTGGTCGAACGTGTACTGCAATTTGTTGGCCGGCGGTGGGATTTCGCGCGGGAAGGTCATCGGCAGCTCCGATCGCAACGGCGGCTTCGTCAAGGACGACCCGGTGAGCCCCAAAGACGTGCTGGTGACGATGTATCACCTGATGGGTATCGACCCGCACACGATGATCGCCAATCGCGTCGGCCAGCCTTTGCCGCTTGTCTCCGGCGGAAATCTGCTGTCGCAGATGATCGGCTGAGCGGCCGGCGAATTCACCCGGAGGTATGCCATGCAGGATGAATCGAAAAACCTGGCCCGCCTCATTGGCGTCCGCGACGAAGCCGAAGCGGCGCTGATCGTCGCCGCATTGGCCGACCACAACATTCGCGCCGTCCCTTCCGGTGCATATACCTCGGGCTTTCGAGCGGTTCCGGTTGCCGGTGATGTCAGCGTGCTTGTCGAAAAAGCCGATTTGGATCGAGCCAAAGAGGTAATGGCGGCGATGCACACAGAGCGTGACAACATCGATTGGTCGCAAGTCGACGTGGGCGAGCAGGAATCGTGCTGATCGCTCCGGCAGCAATTTGCATTAAAAGTTTTCGGCTGTCACGTCAATTACTTGATCGCCAAGTGTCGCGATGAACGAACGCCAGAATCTCGCCGTTGTCGCAGCAGTTCCGACCGAGCCGGAAGCAACTTTAATCGTCGGCGAGTTGACACAACGGGGCATTCGGGCCGTGACGGACGGCGTGTATACCGCTGGCCATTGGGCGATTGCACCGGGCGTAGTTCGAGTGCTTGTAAACAAAGATGATTTGGATCGAGCAAAAGAGGTAATGGCGGCGATGCACACAGAGCGTGACAACATCGATTGGTCGCAAGTCGACGTGGGCGAGGGAGAATAGCAATCCTCAGGAGCACTCCCGCCGGGCGCGCCTCGACTGACTTCGGCGAGCTCAGTCGAGTCGAGCTCGTCGAAGTCAGCCAGCGGGCTTTGGGCGCGTCATTGCGGCGAGTACTTCGCGATCGGGTCACGATGAACTTTCGGTTGGCGGCCGCGCGATAGTGATTGAATTTGCTTTTCGATTGTGCTGACGGCTGCCGCCGTGTCGTGGACTGCAATCTCCAAGCGGGTTTCATAGATTGCACCGGGCGGCAACTCAACGACTCGGCCCTGCTTGCGCTCGAAACTCTTGGGGTTCGGAAAATCCGTTCCCGGCTCGAGTCCGGTCACGTAGCCGTCGGCTTCGGCTTGCGTGTTCTTCCAGATCGTAAACCATGGAAGCTGCCGACGGTTGAAGTGCAGGCTGATGCCCTTGTCGCCTTTGGCGTTCTTGAGCAGGACCAGCGTCTCGCCCGCGTCGTCGGCGTGAAGATCGAAGAAGTAGCATTGTTCGATATAGCCAGCCGTGGGCGCCTTGTAGACGGGCCATGTATCAATGTCCTTCGCGGCTTCGGCGTTCGTCGGCGCGACGTCGGCCACCGGCGCGATGAATCGCGACCCTTCCTCGAGAAACGGCGGACCCAAGTTTGTGTGATACAACAGTTCCAGCTCGCCCTTCTGACCCGAAACGTTCGTGACGCGATCGATGATGGTGAGCCGGTTCGAGCCGGCTTCGGTCTTCAGGGTCGAGCTCAAACGCAGACAGGGACCGAACAGCATCGTTTCGTCGACATCGCCCGTAATCGACAACACGCCCGGCCCTTCGTCGGAGACGCTCACATCGACCCGATGTGCGGGCGTGTTGGCAATTTTGCCGTGCAAGGTCAACGGAGTCTCGATCGGATCGCCGTTGTTGCCCAAAACGACGTCGTTGCCAGGCCCGCCGTTCGACGCCAATCCACAGCGGCACACGAACTCGTTGAAGCCGACCAGCCAACCCAGTCCGCTGCGGTCGGTGAGGTTGACGTAGCAGGGATTAACCGGCTGAGTGACGGGCGATTTCCAACCGATGGGAATGCCACGGTATTGCCCCTTCCACAGACCCATTCCGCGCGTGGGCAAGACGGCGACCGAGAGAGCGCCGTTATCGAGCTCGATGACGTCAACTCCCGACGTCACGCCGCCGCGCAGGGTCGTCTTTTTGATCGACCATTGCGAAGAGCCGGCAAGCTTGGGCCCGTCTGCCGGGGCGAGAGAGAACTCGTCGAGCCAAAGCCTTTCGGCCACGTTGGTAAGAGTCACGGTATGGGTCGGCATGTAAGACCTCTTTAGGCTAACGCGGAAACTTTGAGTTTGTTCCCTCAGGATGCGGTTTCAGGGCTTATCGGTCAACCCGCGAGACCACCAATGGGCGCTGGTTGCCGATGCAAGATGTGCTACGATAGAGGACAACCACAGCGGAGTGACCGGCCGCCGAACCCGTGGGTGTCCACAACATCACCCGTCGGCGGCACGGTGGCGCATCAGGATCGTGACGATGGTCGAGTCAAAAAGTGTTCCGGCCAAGAGCGAACAGGCTCAACTCTTCGAAGTGGCCACCGGCTGGTTAGGCCCGCTTCGGTTGACCGTTATCGATCACGTCAGCAAGCGCAGGCGGCAGTACACGCTCGAACGTCCCTTCGCGCTCATCGGACACTCGGGAAAATGCGACGTCGTGCTGCGGCAGCCCGACGTTGGGTACCGGCATGCGTACATCCAAGTCATCGGCGGACGGGTCTTTTGCATCGACCTTGCGAGCCACTCGGGCACCCATTGGGAAGATGGCCGCAAGAAAGCCGGTTGGCTGATGCCGGACAGCCCGATCCGTATCGGCGACTATTCGCTGCGGCTTGCTGACAACATAAAGCCCGACAAAGCCGTGCTGCCGGCCCTCCCGCAAGACTTCAATCCGTTGAAGCGGTATGTGAAAGGAGGGGGGTGGCCCGGAGCGCTGCGCAAGTTCGAGATGAAATTCTTGAACGCGCAAATCGATAAGCTTGCCGTCACGCTGGCTCACCCACTGACGCTGGTGGGACGCGACCGCACGTGCAAGTTTCATTTCGATGACGAGAGCGTCTCAAAGGTGCATGCCGGTTTGTTCTGCGCCGGCAATGGCTTATGGGTGATCGACTTGCTGGGCCGCGGCGGGACTCGCGTCAACGGCCGCCGGATTCGCTATGCGCTGGTCGAGGACGGTCAGGACGTCAGCATCGGCCATTACCGCATGCGCGTAAAGTATCGAGCGGATCGCGACGCTTCGGAGCCCGACCTCGAGGACGGTGAAGACGCGCCGCGGCAAATCCTTGCCTCCACAATCCTGGTCAGCTCCAACCGGATCTTCACCGTCGAGCGGGTTGCCAACACGCTAATTGTTACTCCCGCGGGCGACTCGCATCGCTTTCGCTACGCCGACGTCCATCACGAGGCAAACCGAGTTCTCAACCTGCTGAGTAATCCCGAGCTGGTCAACCTGATCGTCGACCTGGGGAGCGAGGACATTTTCACCTCCGTCGCGATTGGCGTGTTTACGCGGCTGCGCAATATCATTGCCGAACGCGGCGGCCGCGCGGCCCTCTGCAATACGTCGAGCAACATGCGCGACACGCTCACGGACATGAGCCTTTACGATTTGTGGACGCACTTTCCCTCCCGGCCAGCCGCACTCGAGGCCATTATGTCCGGTACGACTCCACCCGCCATCGAGTCCTCGTAGAGTCGGCGGGGCTTGCAGCGCCCGGGACTGGGGGTTGCCGCGATTTGCGGTGGACGCGGGGGTCGGGTTGCGGCAGACTGAATCTTGTCGCTGAAGTGTCGACACGACCAATTCTCGGGGGCGTGATGATCGAGTCGGTCCAGTTTGGAGGCGAAAAGGCAGCCCAGTTCGCGGCGCGGCCGTACTCGGCCGAGTGGTACCTCTATCACAGGCAGGCTTTGGGGGAAGCGGTCTGCCGCCAGCTTGGTATCTACGAGATTCCCGACGATCTGCTGCTGTCGGTCGTGATTCCCGTCTACAACGAGGAGGCCACCTTAAGGCACCTGGTCGAGCGCGTGGCGGCGGTCCCGATCCGCAAAGAGATCATCCTTGTCGACGATGCGAGTACCGACCGCTCGCGCGAGATCATGCGCGCGCTGCCTGCCGAGTTCGCCGGCGACCCGCTGAGCACGGTAGTCCTCGACCAGAACGAGAAAAACTCGGGCAAAGGAGCCGCCTTGCGAAGAGGATTCGCCAAGGCCACCGGCGACGTCATCATCGTCCAGGACGCCGACCTGGAATACGACCCTTCCGAATATCCGCGACTGTTGCAGCCCATCATCGAGAACAAAGCCGACGTCGTTTTCGGCAGCCGTTTTCTGGGCGATCGCCCGCACCGCGTCCTCTATTTTTGGCATTACTTGGCGAACCAGTTGTTTACGCTGTTGTCGAACTGCTTCACGAACTTGAACCTCACCGACATGGAAACCTGTTACAAAGTGTTCAAACGCGAAGTCATTCAGAGCGTACTGCCGACGCTCAAGCAGAACCGCTTCGGTTTCGAGCCCGAAGTGACGGCGAAAGTCGCGCGGCGAAAGTTTCGCGTATTCGAGATGTCGATCAGCTACTCCGGCCGCACATACGAAGAGGGCAAAAAAATCGGCTGGCGCGACGGCTTTGCCGCGCTTTGGTGCATCGTTCGTTATGGACTGGCTGATTAGCTGAGCCTTCGTGGGAGACCGCACGCATGAATTCACTACCCGAATTGACCCGGCGGAATTTTCTCGGGGCGGCTGCCGCCTCGGTGGCTGTGGGTACAATCGCCGATGCGCACCGCGCCATGGCCGCCGACGAGGACGGCGCCCCGCTGGTTATCGACTGTCACGCGCACATTTACAGCGAGGACGAGAAGACGTACCCTCCAATTGCCGATCCGTATCGGCCACCTGCCGGCAAAGGGACAGTGAGCCATCTGAAGCGGGAGATGAAGGCCAACGGCGTGCGGTACGTGACCGCGATCCATACCAGCACGTTTTACAAGTGGGACAACCGGTTCACGACCGACGCGGCCCGAGACAACGCTGACATCATGGTGGGAGTTTGCACGCTCAATCCCGACGATCCCGCCAGCCCGAAGCTGCTGGAGGAATACGTAAAGACCAAGAACGTACGCGGAATGCGCAGCATTCCTGCCCAGAGCGGCAAACTCGATGATCCGGGAGTCGAAGCGCTGTGGGCCACCGCCGAACGGCTCGGCGTCGTCATCAACGCCCTGGTCAATCGTGACAAGCGGACCGAGATTGAAATGCTGGTCGGGAGGCATCCGCATCTACGCGTGGTCATCGATCACTGTTTGAATCTCAAGGCAGGGCCGACGCTCGAACCGACGCTCGGCGACATGCTGGCGCTGGCAAGTTTGCCCAATGTCTACGCGAAGTTGACGTTCATTCCCACGGGAAGCGCTGAACGATATCCGTGTCGCGACATGCACGACGCCTGCCGAGCCGTCATTAAGGAATTTGGCGCCGATCACTGCGTCTGGGGCAGCGATTTTCCCTGCGAGCTGTGGTGCAAGGAGTCGCAGATAACTTACGCGCAACACCTGGCGATCTTCACTCGCGAACTGGGACTCGACGCGGAATCGAAGAAAGAGATTCTTGGCGCGACGGCGTATCGGCTGTGGTTCAAGCCTCTTTCGTCGTCCCGATGACGGGCATTTCCCGGGCGAATTGCTGGTGGAAAAACTGTCCGGAAGTTCTGAAATTTTCTGCCCAAACTGCTTGAATTCGCGTTCAGAAGTTTGGTAAGCTGCGCAATCTTTACGGTCGTATTGGGAGCGGTTCATTCGTTTTGGACGGACAGTTTTCCAGCCGGCGTGATCAGTTCGTCAGGCTTGGCAAAAGCGCTGGGCGACGGGTGATTCCGCACGGTATTGGTTTTCTCCTAGTGTAGGGTCAACATCGTTTTTTGGGGTTCACTAGTTGCAAGAAGGAGCGTGACTTGATGTGGGCCATCCCCAGTAATTCGCCACGATTTAGCCGACTTTGTTTGATCGCCCTCTTCGCGATTTCATTGTTCTCGCTGAGTCGGCTCGATGCGGCAGTGATTTCGAACTACGCCTTCGACGGGAACCCGGCGGACTCGGCGGTCACGGTTGCCCCCGCAGGCGCGACGTTTTCGGACTTTACCCGCACCAACCTGGTCGACGAGAGCCATCCAAACACTTTTCGCAGCAGCGGGTTCAGCACAGGTTCGTCGATTGACACGACGCAGTTTAAGGGGTTCACGGTGACCGCCAGCGGTGCCTTGTCGTTGGCCTTCGAGGCACTCTCGTTTGACCACAATCGTTCGGGCAAAGGGCCCGACACAGGGGAGATCCGCTATAGCTTCGACGGCTTTGCGACCCTTGCTGCAAGCTTCGTGTGGGCGATTGCGACGGCTAATACCAATCAAATCTGGGATTTCACCGACTTTACTTTGGATCCCGGCGAGACGGTTGAGTTCCGCTTTTTTGGGTACAACGCGGATACAGGGACGGGCAGCAAGTTTTTCGAGCTCGACAACGTCGGCTTTATTGAGCAAGCAGCGGTTCCGGAACCGGGTAGCCTCTCGCTGGCCGCCATGGCCCTCGTGTTGGGAGTCGGCAGCAGGTACACGGCACGGCGTCGCCGCAAGAGCTAGACCGCCGCGAAGCGGGAAGTGGTCTCGAGCCGCGGGGTTTATCCCCGCGGTTCCATTCCGGCGGGATAAACCCGCCGGCTCACTTTCGCTTTTTGGTTTCGTTATTTAGTGCTTGAAGTGGCGGAGGCCGGTAAAAATCATGGCCATGCCGTGTTCGTCGCACGCGGCAATGACTTCGTCATCGTTTCTCGATCCGCCGGGCTGAATGACGGCCGTGATGCCCGCCTTGGCGGCTTCATCGACGCCGTCGCGAAACGGGAAGAAGGCGTCGGAGGCAACCACCGCGCCTTGGCTCCGGGCGCCCGCTTTGTGTGCCGCGATGAACGCCGAGTCGAGCCGGCTCATCTGCCCCGCGCCGACGCCCACCACCGCGCCGGCTTTCGCAAACACAATCGCGTTGGACTTGACGTGTCGGCAAACCAGCCACGCGAATTTGAGATCGGCTAACTCGCTATCGGTTGGTTCGCGCTGGGTGACATGCTTCCACTGGCTCTCGGGATCGGGACCCTCGTCGCGATCCTGCACGAGCATGCCGCCGGTCACGCGCCGGAAATCGAGACCGGCTTCTCTGGGATCGCACAACGTCGGCAATCTCAACAACCGGACGTTGCTCTTCCATTTGGGACGAGTCGTCAATGCCTCGAACGCCTGGTCATCATAGGCAGGAGCGATAATGGCTTCGATGAAACGGTTTGGCTCGCACAGTCGCGTGGCCGTCGCCAGATCGACCGGGCGGTTGAATGCCAGCACCGAGCCAAAAGCACTGACCGGATCGCCCGCGTACGCTTTTTCGAACGCTTCGGCTAACGAGTGCGCGACTCCGCATCCGCAGGGGTTGTTGTGCTTGATCACCACCGCCGCGGGTGCGTCGAACTCGCGCACGATGCAAAACGCCGCATCGAGATCGAGCAGGTTGTTGTACGAGAGCTCCTTGCCGTGCAACTGCTCCGAAGCCGCCAGTGTTGCAGGCGGGGCGGACGATTCAACGTAGAAGGCCGCGCGCTGATGCGGGTTTTCGCCGTATCGCAACTCCATCCGCTTCTGGAAAGAAAGCGCAAGGCGATCGCCGAAATCCGCCGCACGTTTGGAGGAGGGCGCTGACGTAATCGAGCTCATGTAATCGGCGATCGCTCGATCGTAGCGGGCCGTCATCTCGAACGCGGCCGCCGCCAGCTCGCGGCGGAAACTTTCTGCCAACGGGCCTTGCTTCAAGTCCGCCAGGACCCGGTCGTACTGCGACGGTCGGCTCACGACGCCCACGTACGCGTGATTCTTGGCGGCCGAGCGAATCATGCTGGGGCCGCCGATGTCGATCTGCTCGATCGCTTCGGGCACGGTCACGTTTCCGTGGGCGATTGTTTCCTCAAACGGATAAAGGTTGCAGACGACCAGTTCGAAAGGAATGATGCCGTGCTGCGCGATCGCCGCTGCGTCATCCGGGCGGTCGGGCCGTCCCAAAAGGGCGCCGTGCACCTTGGGATGCAGCGTTTTAACCCGGCCGTCCATAATCTCCGGAAAGCCGGTGTACGATGAGACGTCAATGACCGCAATGCCCTGCTCTTCCAAAAACCGTCGCGTTCCGCCCGTGGAAACGATCTCGAATCCAAGTGCGACCAGGCCTTTGACGAAGGGCCCCAGTCCGGACTTGTCGCTCACGCTGATGAGCGCCCGACGAGACGCTGTGCCGATCATGCCAACTCATCCTGCCATTGGAACGCGTGGTGACGACCTTTTTGCGTGGGAGAGATTTCGAGTGTACCCAATGCGGGCAGCACCGGCCAACGCCTGGGAGGAGATAAACCTCGATTGCGTTGGGGACTGCGAATCGACGGGAAAGCGGACTTGCAGTGTGCAGTTGCGCGGCCACGGCACACTTACCCAAAGTGATGGGCATGGCACCCACTATTTAATGATGGTGGGCCTGCCTATTTCTTCGCGTCGGGCGTCGGCTTTGCCGGGGCCTCGGCGCCGGCTTCGGGGGCCACGGGCTCTTCGGGGGCGATCTCAGGCAGGATTGGCCGCCGATCGGGGAACTGGTGATACAACGGATAATCGGCTCCCTGCTCGTGAATGCAGATGACTCGGCCGTTCTCCGTCACCAGGAAGAGCCGATCGGTTCGGTCATTCTCAGGGCGAACGGTGTATTGGCGCAGAGGCAACGTCCCCAACGTGGAGCCGTCTTCCCGAGAAACAAGCTGGATGTTTCCGACCGCGTCTGAGGCGTACATCAGAGAGTTGGTCGCTGCAAGAAACTGACCGACGTTTTCGCGCACCCAAAAATGTTGGTGCGTCGCCTTCGAGACGCAAAGCATCGACCCGTTGTCGGTCACCAGAAAAAGCTGCTGCCCGATGATGCGCGGCGCCTGATGGATGGGCGTTCCCGCGGCGTACTCCCAAATGATGTTGCCGTTGTCAGAATCGATGCAATACACCTTGAATCCGTCGGTGACGGCAAACAGCAGGTTCTCGGACAAGCCAAGCGGGGCGGAGATCGGGTAGTCCGGCTCAAACTGAAACCTCAGTTGATGACTGATCGCCTCGACCGAATACAGCAGGCCGTCGTAACTGGCAAAGGCGATGTTGCG
>JBBDVZ010000274.1:13010-27866 GCA_040903115.1 Planctomycetaceae bacterium | reverse complement strand
AGCTTGTTGTACAACGTCTTGAGCGCGATGCCCAACTCTTCGGCGGCCTTCGGCTTGTCGCCGTTGTACTTGTCCAGGACGTGGTAGATGACTTCCATCTCGATTTCGCGCAGCGTTTTGGGGTGGCTGTGCGAGCCGATCGAAAAGCCGCCTCCGCCCGACCGCTGCCCTTTCACCGTTCCGGGAAGATCGGCGGCGGTGATGGACTTGCCGTCCGACAAGATGACAGCGTGCTCGAGCGCGTTGGCCAACTCGCGCACGTTGCCCGACCACTCGTGTTCGAGCAACTTTTCGACTGCGTCGGGCGCGAAAATGCTTGCCGGGACGTCGGGTCGATTGAGATGACGCGCGATCAAAAACCGCGCCAACTCGGGAATGTCTTCTTTGCGCTCGCGCAGCGGCGGCAGATGAATCTCGAACGTATTGACGCGGAAGAAAAGATCCTCGCGGAACGTCCCGTCGCCCACCATCTCTTGCAGGTCTCGATTGGTGGCGCAGACAATTCGCACGTCGACGTGAAACGGTTCGTTCTCGCCCACGCGGCGGACCTCGCCCGACTCGAGAAACCGCAGCAGCTTCACCTGCATGGCCTTATCGAGCTCGCCCACCTCGTCGAGAAATAAAGTCCCGCCATTGGCCACCTCAATGAGCCCCTTGCGGGCGGTGTCGGCTCCTGTGAAGGCACCCTTGCGATGCCCGAAGAACTCACTTTCGACGAGGTTCTCCGGCAAAGCGCCGCAGTTGATCGGCACGAACGGGGCGCTAGCGCGCTTGCTCAAGTCGTGAATCCTGCGCGCCACCAGCTCTTTTCCGGTGCCCGTTTCGCCCAAAATCATCACCGACGAGTCGCTGGGTGCGATTCTTTCGATGAGCTTTTGCACCCGCTGCATCACGGCTGTTTTGCCAATGATGTTTGACGTGCCCTCGACGGCCTGCAGGCGGCTTTCCAGGGCGATGGTTTTGTTGGTGAGGGCCCGCTTGTCGCCGATGCGTTGCAGCACGTTGGCCAGCTCGAACAGCTTGCAGGGTTTGGGTAGAAAGTCGAAGGCCCCGTGACGCACGGCCTGAATCGCCTCGTCCATGTTTCCATGGCCGGTGATGATCACGAATTCGGTTTCGGGAGAGACCTGCTTCAGGTGATCGACGACGTCCCAGCCGGTGAGGCCGCGCATGCGCAGGTCGACGACCGCCGCCTCGAAGGTGTTTTTGTCGATCGCCTTGACGGCCGATTCTCCGTCGGCGCACACGGTGAGGTCGTGCCCCATTCTCTTGAGCTCGTTGCCCAAGACTTCGCGGATGCCGGCTTCGTCATCGACAAAAAGGACGCGCAAATGGTGCTGAGTCACGGGGTTCAAAAACGCCTCTCCCTGGCACACTTAACGACGTCCGTGTCGCCAAGCCCCGTTGATGAATCGGGGGTGATGTTCGAAACAAATTCAAAGGCGGATGGTAATAGCAGAATCGAAAAAATCAGGCAATCGGTTTTCTCGTTCAACGCCAAGGTTCCAAATAAGCCGGCTTCCAGTTTCCGGCTTTTCCCGTATCACGAGAGGGGGGGACGCGGGGATGGGGAGATGGGGGGACTCATGCTTGGCATTTCTCTCCGTGTCGCCGCGTCTCCGCGTCCCCGCGTCCCCGCGTCCCCGCGTCCCCGTGTTCCCGCGTCTCCGCGTCCCCGCGTCTCCGCGTCTCCGCGTCGCATCCTTAGGCGGCCGCCTTCGGCAACGCCAACACGCGGGGCAAATGGACAATGAACGTGCTGCCCCGGCCCGGCCCGTCGCTGGAGACTTCGATTCGCCCGCCGTGATCGGTGATGATGCGATTGCTGATCGACAGTCCCAGGCCCGTGCCGCGGCCGTCCTTGCGTCGGGTGAAGAAGGGCTCGAACAGGTTCTCGATCACCTCGGGAGTCATGCCGCAGCCTTCGTCCTCGAGCGTGATGTAAACCTGGTCGGTCTGGTCGGTCAGGCTGATGCGCAGCTTTTGCCCGGTTTCCATCGACTCCAGCGCGTTCGTCACGAGGTTGAGCACCACCTGCTTGATCTCCGGGCCGTTGATCTCAATCTGGCAAGGCGCCTCGTGCGTGAACTCAATCGTGCGGTTGCGGTATTGCCCCAACAACTCGACGAGAGACAGCACTTCGGAGACGATATTGGTGAGGTCGCAGACCGTGCGGGACGAGTCCTGCCCGCGCGAGAAATCGAGAATCTTCAGCGTGATGCCCTGGCAGCGAAAAGCCTCTTCCTGAATGATTTGCAGGTATTTGCGCGCCGTGCCATCATCGTCGGCGTCGGGCGACTGGGAGTCGTCCACTCGGCCGTTTGCAGGATCCCTCCCAGGCGTGGCCCCGACCGACGAGGCGTGGCGCAATAAGTCCTTTTCCTGCTGCCGGTATTCGAGCGCTTCGGCCGCCGCCGCGATCGAAGTCAGCGGGTTGTTGATCTCGTGGGCGATGCCGGCGGCGAAGCGGCCGAGGTTGGCCAATCGGTCCGATCGCACCAGTTGCTTGCTGCGTTCGCGGACTTCGCGATCGAGGTCGCGCGTGATCTCCTGAAACCGTGCCGTCATTCGGTTAAACGCCGCGGCCAGTTCGGCCACCTCGTCGTTGGTATTGATGTCGACGCGGTAATCGAAATCGCCCTGGGCCACGCGTTGGGCGCCCTGGTGCAGCGTCCGCAAGGGAGCAAAAACTCCCGAATAGCCATAACGCAAGAGCAAAAGGAATAGCAGGACGACGATTCCGGCCGCCCATCGAATCAGCAGCAAACGCGATCGGTAGACGTTGTCGGCCTCGTTGAGAGTTT
The DNA here is from genome assembly GCA_040903115.1 of Planctomycetaceae bacterium. GTDB lineage: Bacteria > Planctomycetota > Planctomycetia > Planctomycetales > Planctomycetaceae > JBBDVZ01. The sequence continues at coordinate 25,062 of JBBDVZ010000274.1, read as the reverse complement.
TGTGCAGGCCATCTCCGTTATAGGGAACCTCTTGCGCTTTTTCGTGCAGCTTGATGACGCGCTGCAGCATCTCTCGCGAGACCTCTTGACGACCCGCGGGGTTGTCCAGCTTCAATTGCAACCCCTCGAGTTGGATCAATTGCTGGTCTAGCCCCTCGAGGAGTTCCGCCGTTGCGGGTCGCCGCGCCAGCACAGCCTCGGTTGGCGGCAGGTTGCGCAACTTTTCCTGAAAGGTTCGAATCCCCTCGCGCGCCGTCTGCAGTTGACTTTGGAATTCGCGGCGCTGATATGCGGCGGCAACCTTGGCTTTTTCCTCGTCTGCCTCGGGAAGGTCGTCGGCCAGCGGAGCGAGCAGCTTGCTGGTGGCTTTTACCAGGTCGGCCTGCAACGGCGCTTGCAACATGCTGAAGCGAAACTGGTCCTTCAGCTCGCGATAAGACTTCAGTCCGGAAACGGCGCTGAAGTAAAGCGTCAGCAGCATTGCCAGAATGAGCGCGAGCCCGAACATCATTTTGCGTCGGATGCTGCGCGTGAAGAGCACGTCGACCTCCCTGTCGTGCGTCCGAAGCCGGCGTCATGCGCAGTGGGCCGCGGGGTTTTGCCGATCGGACGCAGGTTTATAGCATTGGCGCACGCGGCGTGACAAGCCGATAATCTGAGGGCACGCTGACGCATGACCTCTGGGACCCCATTGGCTCATGCCTGCTGTGGCCGGTTGGTGGGCTGCGGCGTCTTGCCCCACTTGCGTTCGTGCACGACTTGCTTGCGATACAGATGCAGGCCCGCCATGAGCACATCGATCGCGAGCGCCAAACTGCCCAGCGCCGCGGGATGATTTCCGCCCGCCAGCGATTGTTTTGCGCTGCGGTAGGCCGATTCGTGTTGCGGCCAGTCGATCTGCCATCTTTCTTCGCTGGCGGTCCTCTGTAACTCCGACTCGACGGCAGCGAGATGGCTGAGAAACTTGGTTTCCAACTTGGCGGGCGCGGTGCGATACGGACGCCAAAGCACCGTCTCGGCACCCACCTGACTCACTTCCGGCGGCGATTGCTTCGGGCGGTTTCGCAGCCACCACAGGACGATCATTCCCGCCGCGACCACCGAAACCGAAGTGATGATCGCCCCGAGCATCCCCATGCCAAACAACCCGATCAAGATGCCCAGAACCAGCGTGCCGGCGATCGCCCAGTACGCGGTCAGCCACCCCCAGTCGAGCAGACCCGCGTGATCTTCCTTCGCGGGGTCATCGGCGAGCTGGCCGACGCCTTGCGGCAGCTCGCCCACCCTCACGACGATTGCCGTGATGTTGTCGGAACCGCCGCGCAAGTTCGCCAGATTGACGAGCAGGCGGCTCGCTTCTGCCGGACGAAGCGACCCGGCCACCGTGCCGATTTCCGGGTCGTGAACGTGTGCCGTCAAGCCGTCGGAACACAAGATGAATGTGTCTCCCGGCAGAACGACGTATGGGCCTTCCATGTCGATTTCGACGTTGGCTTCAGGTCCCAGCGATCGGGTGATCACGTGGCGCGGCTCTTTGAGAATCACCTCGTCCTGGTCCACCCGGCCTTGCCGAATGAGCTCCCACTGCAGGCTGTGGTCGAAGGTAAGCTGGTCGAGCCGCTGGCCGCGGACGCGATAGACCCTGCTATCACCCACGTGGCCGATAATCGCCCCGCCGGGCGAGAGCACCAGCGCGCTGCAGGTGGTCCCCATCCGCTGAAATTCGTGGTTTTGAGTGCCACGCTCATAAATCGCGGCATTGGCGACTTCAATGGCGTGCTTCAGCGCGTCGCGGAGGTCGTCGCGTCGGGTCTTGTAGTACGTGTGAGGCAGCGTGTCGGTGGCGATTTTGCTCGCCAGTTCACCGACGGCGTGGCCTCCCATCCCATCGGCGACCAGGAACAGATGCCCATACGCCTGCCAGGTTTCCAGGTCCGGGCAGATATTCACCCGGGACGAGTCTTGGTTGTTCTTGCGGCGGAAACCGACGTCGCTGACCGACGCGTACTGGACCTGTTGTTCCCACCGCATGAGCGCTCTCGCGTGGCAACCAGAAGTTTTCCGGCCGGCTTCAATGAGAGTCGAACGCCTGGACCATTGAGCCCGGCCATCATTCCCGCGGATGTGCCATCTTCATTCTATCGGCAGCGAAACGTGCAAGTAAAGAGCCAAACGGCCTTTACGTAAAGGCAACCGGCGGCCATCGGCGATGGTTGTCTGGCGTTCTGATCTTGGCACGGTTCGGCGGCACGGCTAGAATTCCGCCGCGCAACCGGTGCGAAAGAGCGGCGGCGGCCCGAGACCGGATCTCGGCCGGTGCCGTTGCGTTCATGCCCTTCCGCCAGTCTTACCCGACGGCGCAAAGTCTGGCCGTCGACCCATTCACGAGCCATTTCAAGTTCCCGCAATGATGGCTGACCTGCGCGACGATCAACCAAGCCAGCCCGATGGCGGCGTCTGCTTTCGCCGTTCGTCGCGCCTTTTCATGTTGCTCGTCGCCTGCGTCGTTTGTTTCAGCCAGACCGGTTGCGTCTTCCGCCGCATGACCGTCCGCTCCGACCCGCCCGGCGCACTGGTAACGGTCGACGGAGAGGAAAAGGGGTATACGCCCTGCACGTTTGACTTTTTGTATTACGGCACGCGTGAAATCACGTTGATGATGCCCGGATACGAAACGCTGACGACGATGCAGAAAGTTCCGGCTCCCTGGTATCAGTATCCGGTCGTTGAGTTTTTCGCTGACAACCTTTCGCCGGCGAAAATCACGAACCGTCACGAGTTTTCTTACACGATGCAGCCGCAGGTTATTGTGCCGACCGATGAACTTCTCGACCGCGCGAACTCGCACCGGTCAGAGTCGCAAATCGGCCGGTAGCCAGAATCCCGGCTTTTTGAAAAAGCCGGGCTTCTTCGAATGGGGGGAACCAGAATGCCGACGTTTCCAGCGAAGTCGTGGCGCGTGCTGATGCTGGTGCTGCTGAGCATCTCGTGCATCGGCTGCGACCAGGCAACCAAGCAAATCGCGGCCACGCACCTCACCGGCGACGCGGCAATCTCCTATCTGGGCGACACGCTGCGTCTGTGCTACGCCGAGAATCCCGGGGCGTTTCTTGGGCTGGGGGGCACGCTGTCCGCTTCATCCCGGTTCTGGTTCCTGATCATCGTGAACGCGGTGCTCCTCACGGGAGTCGCCTGGGCCCTGCTTGTGCCGGCCCGGGTTCATCGGCTCAACTGCATCGCGCTCGGCCTGATCCTGACCGGGGGAATCGGAAACCTCATCGACCGCGTCGGCAACGACGGCCTGGTGACGGATTTTCTCAACTTGGGACTCGGACCAATTCGCACGGGAATTTTCAACGTGGCCGACGTCGCCATCTCAACAGGCGCAGTGCTTTTGACCCTCAGCCTGTTTCGTGGCGAACGCACGCCGCCGGTTTCCGAATAGCCCAATCCTGCCGGCAACCCACAATGTGCCGTTCACCGCCGCGTCGGTTGGCCGGGCGCCGGCGAATTGCCGAAGCGCGGCTGTTGTTCCGGCGGCGGATCCTTGAGGCCCGAGCTGCCGCTCAGTGCGCCGCTCACGCCGATCAGCTCCGGATGGCGTGCCACCTTGTCGCTGAAGATGCGCAGGTCGCGCATGATGGGCTCGAGGTTTTTCATCACCACGGCCAGCGATTCGGCGGACTGGTTCAGATTGCGATACAACTCGGGATCGGAGACGAGTTTTTGCAGCGACCCGTCGTTGCGACGGATAATTTGCGAAAAATCGTTCATTTCCCGCGACAACGTCTCGAGGTTGCCCAGCGTCGCATCGAGCCGCGTGACGATCGAGTTGCTTCGCTTGGCCAGCGGCGCGGTGAACTCATTGAGGTTGCTAAGCGTGCTGTCGGCGTTCTGGACGGCCGCGCGGACCGCGGACACGGTCTTTTGCGTCTCCTCGACCATCGCCGGCATTGCCGCCAGCATCTTCTGCAGGTTCTCCTGGTTCTGCGGGTCGGCGATGATTTTGTTGGCCGCGACCAGGGTTTGATCGGCGTTTTTCATGGTTTGCGTGAACTGCTCGAGCGACAGGGCGGTGCGTTCGATGACTGCGTCGAGGTTGCCTTCGTTGGTTTCCATCAGGCTGTTCATGTTGCGGCCGACTTGCTGCCACTCGCGGCTGGTCGCCTCGAACGAATCCAAAGTCGCCGTCAGTTTTCGATCGAGCTGGTTGACAATCTGCATGGGGTCGGACGCCGGCTCGCCTTTAATGCGGTCGCCCGGCTGCATGAGCTCGCTGCTCTTTCCGGGTGTAAAGTCGATGCTGGCATCGCCCAGCAGCGAAAGCGTGAGGCGAGGGCGCGCGTCCCGGCGAAGCTTGAAGTCGCTGCGAACAGTCACCAGAACCAGCACGCCGCCGTGGTTCTCATCGAGAATGATCTCGCTGACTTTGCCCACCGAAATGCCGTTCTGCCGCACGGGAGTCGACGGATAGACGCCCGGCGCTTCGTCGAAATGGATGGCCAGCGTATAGCGTGGCTGCCATAGCGACTGAAACTCGCCGAACTGAAAGACGATCACCGCGGCAACGAGGCTTGCCGCGATCACGAAGATTCCCACTCGAAACTGCAACTTGCGGTCGTTCATCGGGCCAGTTCCAGCATTCTTTCTCCGGCGAGGCCGGCGACAAACTGCGCGACCCGCGCGTTGGCGGCGTCGAAAGTCTCTTGCGAGGTCCCCTCGAAAACGATCTGCTTCTCGTCAGGCTGCAGGCGATCGAGCGGATACAGCATCACCACGCGGTCCGCGACTTTGCGCACGGTTTGCATGTCGTGCGTCACGACCACGCTGGTGACGGCGTCGCCGGCGTGCGTCTGCAAGATCAGCTCGTTAATCACGTCGCTCATAATCGGATCGAGGCCGGTCGTCGGTTCGTCGTAAAAAATGACTTCCGGACGCAGTGCCAGCGAGCGCGCGAGGCCGACGCGCTTCTTCATTCCCCCCGAGAGTTCCGCCGGCTTTCGCGCGCAGACGACTTCCGGCAAGCCGACGTCGCGCAGCCGCGCCAGCACAATGTCGCGAATTTCGCTTTCGGCGGCATCGGTGTTTTGCCGCAGGCCAAAGGCGACGTTGTCATAAACGCTCATGCTGTCGAACAGGGCGGCTCCCTGAAAAAGGTACCCGAATCGCAGCCGCTCTTTAACAAGCTGCCGCTCGTTGCGCTCCTTGACCGGCCTGCCGCTCCAATGCACTTCGCCCTCGGTCGGTTCCATCAATGCCATCATCAGCTTCATTGTCACGCTTTTGCCGCAACCGCTTTCCCCAATGAGGACCAGCGTCTCGCCGCGACGGACTTGCAGCGAGATGTTTCGCAGCACTTCGTTGCGGCCGAACCGCTGGGTGACCGATTTCAACTCGATAATCGGCTGCGAGTCGGCTGTTAATGGCGAGGCGGTCTGCATTTGCAGCGATTCATCCCAACGTCACTGGCATGGGCCAGAGCATGTAGTACAACGTGTTGAGAAACATTCCCAAAAAGAAATCGAGCACGAGAATCATGATGAACGAGAACACGAATGCCTCGGTCGCGGCGCGGCCCACCCCTTCGGCGCCGGCCCCGCAGTTGAATCCGCGATGACAGGCGATCAGCGCGATGGCGGCCCCGAAAAATACGCTTTTGAACACGCCGCTGACGACGTCGTAGCCGGTGATGAAAAGGTCGGAATTGTGCCAATAGTGGAAGCTGTTGACCCCCAGAATCTGCGTGCTGAACATCCATCCGCCCAGAATCCCCACGCCGTCGGCGACCGCCGTCAGCAGCGGTATCAACAAAAAACAAGCAAGAAACCGCGGCACGACGAGATATTGAATCGGATCGGCCCCGAGAGCTCGCAGGGCGTCGATTTGTTCGGTAACGCGCATGGTTCCCAGTTCGGCCGCCATGGCACTTCCGACGCGACCGGCCAACATGGTGGCGGCGAGCACGGGACCGAGCTCTTTGACCAGCGAGATATTGATCACCGCCCCGATGCGCGTCTCGAGCCGCATCATCACGAGCTGATCGAAAGTCTGCACGGCGAGGACCATGCCGAGAAACCCCCCGGTGACCATCACCACCGGCAGGCTGAGCACGCCAATCTGGTAGAAACAAGGAAGGATCACCGCCCGCTGCGGAAGTCGGGCGACCATCCACTGCAACATGCGAAACGAAAACAGCGACAAGTCGCCCAGCACTTCGACCGCCTCGATCGTCGCGCGGCCGACGGTATGAACCCAAGTTTCGCGCGGAGTGACGGCTGAGCCGGTGAACATTCAGAGATCGCTTTAGCTAAAAACTCGAATGAAATGCCTGGGTTGCACACGACCGGGAAGTCATCAACCCGAATTGCTCAGCAAAGGGAGCCGAAGCCGCAAGAGGTTAGTGAATCTCATCGTTGGACGCGAGGCGAGATTGGTGACAACAACCAACGCCGATTTTCGTCAATAGCAGACGAAAGACGTCGGATCTTGTAAAATTTTCAAATCGAACGGAGTTCTGTTTTCCATCCGAATCGCTGGGATCCAATCCCGCTTGCCGCTCGTTATCCGGATTAAGTACGTGTATTCCGGAGTCGGTTGCATGAATGGTGACGCATACCAGCAGGGCGAAAAACTCTCCAACAGTCGCTTACATAAGCGAACGCTGCTCGCAATCGTGTCCGCTGTGATGCTTCTCGCCGGTGCAGCGTTCATTGCGCACCTGCCGGTGATCCTGCGGGCAATCTCAAAACCGCGCAGCCTTGAAGAGACTGTTAGCCTTGGATTCGTCCTCGTGATGTACGATGGCGTGCCTTGGCTCCTCCAATGGGCAGGAATCGCGATTGGCGCGGCATTGCTCGGACGCAAATACCCTCAACTCACCAGAGATCGGTTGATAGTCGCCCTTGGGCTCCCTTTGGCATTCGGGTTGACGCATTGGATTGCCACTTTTGTTCGATATCGCGGGCCCGCGAATTCCTTGGAATGGATCGCTCAGCTCCTTTACAAATCCGTGGAGCAACAATTTACGGGCGGTTCTCTGCCCGAGTTCTTTTTCGATAACTTGCCGCTTCTCGTCGCGCCTCTTCAACTCGGCGGACCATTCGTCAACATGCAAGGATGGGACTTCGCTCTCGCTGGTCTTTCGACCATCCTCGTAAGTGCAATCGGGTTGCTGGCCGCAATGGCACTGGGAGTCAGCCGCACTCGGAAGTAGGCATTTCCGCCGCTTGTTCGACGCACAAAGGGCCGATCGGCGGCAAAGTCCTGGCCCAATCCCTCCCATCGGCCCGGCGGCATGGTAGAATCGAAATGCGGCCTCCGACCCGGCGACGGACTTGTCGATCCGGCTCTTTTTGCGACTCTAAGATTGTTCAGGGGAAGACCAATGTTGCGCAACATTTTGATGTTTGCCGGCGTGGCGATTTTCGCCACCGGAATTGCCGGAGCTTTTGCCGCCGATAACGCCGAACGCAGCGAGGCCGAAAAGGCCGCCATCGCCAAGGTGAAGCAGCTCGGCGGGCAGGTGATGGAAATCGCCCAGGACGACCCGCGGCTGGAAGTCTCGTATCATCTCACCGACGGCGACGTCACCGACGCTCACCTCGAACCGCTCAAGGAGCTCAAGACCCTCGTGCATCTCAATCTGCGCGGCACGAAGATCACCGACGCAGGGTTGCAGCAAATCAGCGGCATCACGTCGCTCGTCCGGCTGCACTTGGAGAAAACGCAGATCACCGACGCGGGCCTGCCGCATCTCAAGGGTCTGGAGAACCTCGAGTATTTGAACCTTTACGGCACCGGCATCACCGATGCCGGCCTCGATCATCTCACCGGTCTCAAGAACCTCAAGAAGCTGTACATCTGGCAGACGAAGGTCACGATTCCGGGATTCCAGAAGTTCAAAGCCGCCAGACCCGAGCTTGCCGTGATCCCCGACTTAGTGCTGGAGCAAAAGCTGGCCGAAGAAGCCAAGAAGCGTGCCGAAGAAGAAGAGATCGCGCGGCAAAAGGCGGAGGTCGAGGCGATCGCGGCGGCGGCGGAAGCCGAGAAGGCGGCCGCAGCCGAAAAGGTGAAAGCCGAAGAAGCTGCCAAGAAAGTTGCAGAGGCCGCCAAGGTCATGACCGACTCGAACGCGGCCGCCGAAGCAGCCGCCAAGGCTGCCGCCGAATCGAAGCAAAAGGCTGACGAAGCCGCGAAGAAGGCCGAGGAAGATCGTGTAAAGTCTGAAGCCGCTCAAAAAGCGGCCGCCGATGCGAAGGCTGCCGCCGAAGCCGCCCAAAAGGCCGTCGGCGACGCGCAGAAGGCGGTCGAAGAGGCGAACAAGAAGGTCGAAGAGGCCAAGAAGAAGGCGGAATCGCTGAAGAAGAAAGAAGAAAAGAAGGAAGAGAAGAAGTAACCGCTTGCGAACGCAACGAACCATGGTTCGAGCCGCGGGGTTCATCCCCGCGGTATTACGGCGGGTTAAACCCGCCGGCTCTGTTTCGCGTTCCCCTGTTCCTCGTGTTTCGGGTCTATCGGGGATGTTAGCGCCGCTCCTCTTGACCGTGTTCATCGGCGCGCTGGCGTTTGCCGAGAACACCGCTGCGCCCACGCCGCCCAACGTCATTCTGGTGATGACCGACGACCAGGGTTACGGCGACCTGAGCTGCCACGGCAATCCGTGGTTGAAGACGCCAGCGATCGACGCGCTTGCCGCCAACAGCATTCGCCTAGCCAACTATCACGTCGACCCGACGTGCGCGCCGACGCGCGCCGCTTTGATGACCGGACGCTACTCGAGCCGGACCGGTGTGTGGCACACCGTGATGGGGCGATCGATTCTGCGCAAAGACGAAGTCACGATGGCCCAAGCGTTTGCCGACTCGGGATATCGCACGGGGATCTTCGGCAAGTGGCATCTGGGCGACAACTATCCCTATCGGCCGCAAGACCGCGGCTTTCACGAAGTGCTGATCCACGGCGGCGGCGGGGTCGGACAAACCCCCGACTATTGGGGCAACGACTACTTCGACGACACCTATCTGCACAACGGCCAATACGAAAAGTTCAGCGGCTATTGCACCGACGTCTGGTTCAAGGCCGCCGAGAAATTCGTCGAACAGAACCGCGATCGGCCGTTTTTTGCGTACATCGCTCCCAACGCGCCCCATGCGCCTTACCTGGTCGACAAGAAGTACTCGGCGCCATTTCGGAACGCGGGCCTTCCTTCGCCGCTTGCCGAATTCTACGGCATGATCGCGAACATCGACGAGAACATGGCGCGGCTGGAAAGCACGCTCGTACGGCTCGGAATGGTGGAGAACACCATTCTCATTTTCACCACCGACAACGGCACGGCCGCCGGAAACGACGGCTTCAACGTCGGTTGGCGAGGCATGAAAGGCTCGGAGTACGAGGGGGGACATCGCGTCCCCTGTTTCATTCGCTGGCCGGCAGGACATTTCAATGGAGATGGTGCCGTCGGGTCGCTGACAGCCCACGTCGATTTCTTGCCGACTTTAATTGACCTCTGCCGCTTGAAGCGCCCCGCGAACGTTCAGTTCGACGGCGTCAGTCTCGTGCCGCTATTCAACGCACCTGTGGAGAAGACACTCGGCAGGACGTTGTTCGTTCACTCGCAGCGAATCGAAAATCCTGAAAAGTGGCGGCAATGTGCCGTGATGACCGACCACTGGCGGCTTGTGAACGGAAAGGAGTTGTTCGAAATGGGCCCAGATCTTGAACAAACGCATGATGTCGCCCTCCTGCATCCCGACGTCATGCGACAACTTCGCGGCGAGTACGAAAAATGGTGGGCCGACATCTCCACGCGGTTCGACGAATACGTTCGCATCGAGCTTGGTTCACCGCAGGCGAATCCGACGTCGCTCACCTGCCACGATTGGCACGCGCCCATCGAGCAAATCCCCTGGACGCATCAACTCATCGAAAAATCGCCGAATGCGAATGGCTTCTGGGCGGTCGACGTCCTCCGCGACGGTCGGTACGAGATCACATTGCGCGACCGCCCCGCATACGTCGCCCACCGGCTGCCCGCCGGCAACGCGCGCGTCGTGGTGGGAGGAGCGGAAGCGAGGCAGGCGATTGGGGCCGACGCGGAATCGGTGACTTTTACCGTGCCGCTGCAAGCCGGTCCCACCACACTGCAAACGTGGCTCGAACTCAAAGACGGCAAATCCCGCGGCGCGTACTTCGTCGACGTGAAGTTCGTCGAGTAATCAAGCTTCACCACGGATGACGCGGATGGCTCGGATAATACAGCCCACGAATTGCGCGAATTGACACGAATAACGAAAAGAAGGAATTAATCTGCGTCAATCTGACTTCGGCGAGCTCAGTCGAGGCGCGAAATCTGTGGATGCCTTCCGTCACTTCGAGTTCGACTCGGGGCGCAGATCGAAGCAGGCGGCTTCCTCGTCGTTGCGGACGAGCAATAAGCCGCGGCACAGCACCGGGTGGTTCCACGTTTTGCCTTCGATCGCCTTGAACTTGGCGATTTCACGGTATCGCTCCGGGTTCGCCTCTACGAGGGCCACTTCGCCCGTTTCGGTGGAGACGAGAATCTCGTCGTCGACGAGCAGCACCTGGCCGTATCCGTAACGGCCGCGCTTCCACTTCTGCTCGCCGCTGGCCGGATCGAAGCAGCACAAAATGTTTTCGTCCAGTCCATAAACGTACCCATCTTTGACCAACCCGCCGCTGATCTTGAGCTTAAAGCGTTTGCTGGTTTCCCAGCGGACGGGTTGAGCCGCCCACTTCCCCCCTGCCCTGCTCACTTCAAGGAGCACCGTTCCCTTGCCGTAGCCCGTGCTGAGAAAGATCGTGCCGTCGTCGAGCACGATGGGGTCGACACAGTTGTTGTCGGTTTCGTTCTCCCAAGGGAACCACCACAGCTCCTCGCCCGTTTGAGCGTCATGGCCGGCCAGCCCCAGCGCGCCGAATATGAGGAGTTGCCGCACGCCGTCAAACGTCGCCGGCACGGGCGAGGCATAGCCGACTTTGCGGTCTCCGTGAGCCCACATGATTTCGCCATCGGTTCGGTTGTAGGCGATCACGCCCCGGTCGTTGCCTCCGCCGGCGTTGACGACCACAAGATCGTCGTAAATGAACGGCGAAGTGCTCATGCCAAAAGACGCAACCGACGACCCGGCATCGGCGACGACGTCACGCGTCCACAGCACCTTGCCCGTTCGCGGCTCGAGGCAATTGAGAACGCCTGTGCCGCCCATTGCGTAGAGCCTCGAATCGAACACGGTCGGCGTGGCCCGCGGACCATCGCCACCCATCGCATTCGAGAAACGCACCGGATCGGCGTGAACCCAGACCTGCTCTCCCGTGTGAACGTCGTAGCAGACGACGACCTCGTCTTCGCCGCGCTGCTCTTGCGTGAACGCCAGGTTGCCGACGACGGCGAACGACGACCAGCCCCTTCCGACCGGATGCTTCCAGAGCATCTTGGGCGGATTTTCGTTCCAGTCACGGCGGATCTCGACATTGCTCACGAGGCCCGTACGCGTCGGCCCACGGAACTGCGGCCAATCATCGGGTGTCACAACGAGTGGTTCAGCCGGCCCCTCGGAAGTCGGCGTCACTGCACGAACTTGCGATCCGAAGTAGGCGACGGCGCGTTGCTCGGGGGTGGTGCTCCATCGTCGCGAAAAGATCGGAATGAAATCACCCGTGAAGCCGTCGAGCCGAAACACGACCAACAGTCCGACGACGACCGCCGCCGCACCGGCGAGTCCGAGCAGGCGCGTTGTCCATTGAAGACCGGAAAACAGCATCCACCAAACCGCCAGCAGGGGCACGACCCACAGCCCCACGTAATAGGCATTGACGATCTGCGCGCTGCGGTCGTCGGAATCTCGGTTCCACAAGTACAACAGGACGGCCAGTCCGACGAGCACGATGCAGACGGGCACTTCCCAGTGCCCACCGCCGGGGCCAACCAGACGAGCTAACCACAGTGATAGGCGGCCGCGAGCGGGCGCGGCAGCCTGTGTTTCGGGGTCGTGTTTATCGTCAGACATGCAAAAACCTGTGGTGAGGAAAT
>JBBDVZ010000274.1:0-13000 GCA_040903115.1 Planctomycetaceae bacterium | reverse complement strand
GCAAAGTTCATCTTCGCGAGTTGGGACGATGATGACAACCACGGCGCGCGAGAATTGAGCCGGACTCGTTGAGCACGGACGCCCTTGCGAGCGTCACCGATTCATGCCTTCAACCTGCCGCGCCAGATAGTCCAGGGAAGCGCGCATCTCTTTGAAGCCTTCGGAGCGATCGCCCAATTCGACGTCGCTCAAGCCGGCTTCCATTTGCGCAAGTTCGTCGCGGAGTGCTGATACCTCAAGCTCCAAACGCTGACGCATCGTGCTGCGATCAGACCGCTTTGGGTTTGCGGTGCGAGTTTTCGCTCTCAACGATCGATAGCAGCCGACGGCAAGTCGTGACAAGTGCCGCCGATAGATCATCAAGGCAGCCAACAGCGTCAGGCAAATCGCCCAACCGACGGTGACCGATGCCGCGCGATCGGCAGGCAAAGCGACGTGTTTAGTTGTCAGCGCTGCGATGAAATCCACGTGGGACATCCAGGGCGGAAGCGAAGTTTTTAGAGTGTCAAGCGGTGAGCATTATGGCAGAAATCGTGCTTTCTCGCCGGGCGTGGGAAGTCGGCACGTCTCTTTCTTGCCGAAGAGCCGATAACGGTTGGCTGCCACTAGCATGTAACCAAAGTCGCGCAGCGGGCGCGGTATCAGCCACAACAGGCCGGCCACAATTCGCCAGCTTGGCGAAAGCTGACGCAAAACGCGTACCACGGCCGACGAGCGCCGGTGCACACCACGTTCATCCACCAGCACCACGCTTTCCAGCGACTGGACGTCCGCGGGCGAAAGCCGGGCGCGGGCCGTCTCTCCCTGCAGCGGCGAAAAGCGAATGCGACCCTCCCGATCGTGCGCCAGCGTGAAGTCGACAAAGCGGTTGCACAGGCCGCAAACACCGTCAAAAAACAGCACTGGACCCTGAGCGTCCGCGGCAAAGCGCTCGTCACTGATGGGCGCCGAACGGCTCACCGACGGCCCAATGGCGGCAGAATCCGGCGAGGCGGATTCCCGCGGTGCGGCGCGTGCGTCGAGATTGCTGGGAGTTTTCGAGTCCATGGAATTCGCCAAGTCAAACGGCCCGCAACGATCGTCCCTGTTGCCAAATCGTTACACTCGTCGGCGTGCAGGTTGCATGTTATCAACCTTTACACGTTCATCATAACCGGGAAATTCGGAGCGAAGTAACGGCCAAAAGCACCGATTTCCACCTGCGATCGTGGGCGACAGCACCTGTGCTGCGGCCGCAGAAAGTGCGGAAAACGTGCCTCGAGTCGAGTCATCCGGGCGACCAGCCAGCGTCTTTATGCGATCCGCCCGTCGAGGAAGATTTTGCTCTTTGTCAACGAGGCTGGTAAGCTGGATAGGTCGCGAGGATTGCAGCAAAACGCAATGACGGACCGTGGTTGCGTCGATGTTGAATGGTGCCCCGGACGCGCCGTCTTGGATTGTGATTGTCTCGGGCCGCCAGGTTCCGAACGGCTGTGACCGACCGGATTGTTGCATGCTTTCGAGACTGCGAAATCTTCTGGAGCTCAACTGGTGGGGCAGCCCCGATGCGCCGTGGTACGGCTCGCTGGGGTTCTCGGTGGTGTTTCACCTCGGCATGATCGCGCTCTTCGCGGGCCTTTGGGTCGATCGTAATCGGCAGAGCGATTCGGTCCGCGTCGATACGCAATGGTCCAATCGCGACATCGAACCGCTTCCGCCCGACGTTGAAATCGAACGGCCCGAGCGCGACCGGCCCAAGACGTTGCCCCAATCAGCGGCGGCTGGCGGCAGGGAGATCGGTCCGAAACTCACTCTTGCCGAACGTCGCCCCACGCTCACCGTCCGTCCGCCGGGGCGATTTTCGGGACAAAGCACGTCATTGACCGACGTGCTGGCGGACGTCGATCCACTGCAAGAAGTCGGCGATTTGTCCGGCGGCTCGGGCGCGGAGGGTAACGGCGGCAAAGGCGACGGCGAGGGCACCTCCGAGGGAAACGGCGCGGGCAGCGGATTCTTCGGCGTCGAGACCACGGGTCAAAGCGTGGTGTTCGTCGTCGATTCTTCCGCCAGCATGAATCATCCGCACGAAAGCGAAGCCAAGACGCGATTCGGAAAACTCAAGCTCGAACTGATCCGCGCGATTAGCCGCATGGATGCATCGATGTCGTTCTACATCATCTTCTTCAATGACAAGTCGCTGCCGATGCCCGCCGACCGGATGCAGCCGGCCAGCGAGTCCGTTCAGCGGCAGTACCTCGAATGGATGGTCGGCGTGCGCGCCAAAGGGCAGACCGATCCGCGAACAGCTATCCTCGAAGCGCTGCGCATGCAACCCGATGTCATCTTCTTTTTGACCGACGGCAATTTCGAGGCCCCCATCCGACGCGACCTCAAAAAGTTGTCCCAGCGCCGGGTTGCCATTAACACCATTGCGTTCGGGAACCGGATCGCCGAGAAGGCGTTGCAGGAATTCGCCGCAGCCAACGGCGGGCAGTACCGGTTTATTCCATGATGGGGGTCGGAGGCAGGCAAGCACGAAGCACGAATGTCGAAAGAAGGCCCAAAGCACGAAGCCGGAATGACGAACATTCCTCAATTACCGTTTAGTGCTTCGTGCTTCGGATTTCCTTCGTCATTCGTGCTTCGTGCTTCAGTCGGCTCACCTCGACACGCAAGTTGATTTCGCGTAGCCTCTTGGGCGAATCTAGGTCGAACGGCGCGCGTGAAGAAACGCAAGGAAATGCGTCCACAGATTTCGCAGATTGCGCAGATTTTTTGATGAGAAGACCAAGAAACCAGGAGCCCTGTTTTCTCCTTTGGCATTCTCACTCTCCTCAAAAGAATTTGTGCGATCCAACTAAACGGACGGCTTCGGAGCGCTTAAGAGCCAGAATCAAATCTGCGAAATCTGCGTAATCTGTGGATGTATTCCATTTTGCATCGATTCCACGGGCGTAACTTGCGGGTGCGTGATATTCGACGTCCGTAACGCGCCTTATCTCTGACGGACCGCGGCATCGATTACCATCACTCAACCTGGACGGCTGGATCGGCGACGAATGAACAGACAGCCGGGAACCATCGCACCTTGGCCTCGCGACGGGCTGGCGTCCCGGAGTTTTCTGGGACTCTTGGCGACGCAGTTCCTGGGGGCGATGAACGACAACCTGCTGCGCTGGCTCGTCGTGCTGATCGCCAAGCCGATGATTGGGACGTCCCAGGCGCTGCCGCTGGGGTTGGCCTGCTTCACCCTGCCCTACTTGCTGCTTGCCTCGCCCGCCGGATTTCTCGCCGACCGCTTCAGCAAACGAACGGTGATTGTCGGATGCAAGGTCGCGGAAATCGCGATCATGGCTTTGGGCATCGTTGCCATCTTGATGGGCAACGTCTGGTCCCTGTTCATCGTGGTCGCTCTCATGGGCTCGCAGAGTGCGCTGTTCGGTCCGTCGAAGTTCGGCAGCATTCCTGAGATCCTGCGGCCCGAGAAGTTGTCGAAGGGCAACGGCCTGATGGGCCTGATCACGGTCGTCGCGTCCGCGGCCGGTTCGGTCGGAGGCTACTGGCTGTACTCGCTGACGACGCCAAGTCTCGATCACCCCGCGGGCCTGGCCTCCTTGGCGCCGGCAGCGATCACTCTCATCGGCGTGGCGATTGTCGGTTGGGTGACGAGCCTGATGATCGCGCCCCTGCCGGCGGCCGACCCCTCGCGTCCAATGCCCGGCAACCCCATCGCCGAAATTCGGACGAGCCTGGCGCTGCTGGGGCGCAACCGCTCCCTGTTCCTCACCGCGCTGGGAATCGCGTTTTTCTGGTTCCTGGGGTCGCTCGCGCAGATGAACATCGACTCGTTCGGCAACGACGAGTTGTCGCTCGATCACCAGGAGATCGGGCTGTTGCTGGGAATCTTGGTGCTGGGCGCCGGCTGCGGCAGCGTACTGGCGGGACTTTGGTCGGGCGACAGGGTCGAGTTGGGAATCGTGCCGCTGGGTGCCGCGGGCATTTCGATCAGCAGTTTGTGTCTGTGGCTGGCCGGCGCGAGCATCAATCCCTCGGTGCCGTCGACGTCGGAAAGCGCGTATCTCGTTTCGTGCGTGTTGCTGTTCCTGTTGGGCATTAGTGCCGGGTTGTTCAACATTCCGCTCGAGGCGTTCCTGCAACACCGCAGCGATCACAAGACGCGAGGCACGATTCTGGCCGCCAGCAACTTCGTCTCGTTCGCATTCATGCTGGGGGCGGCGGGACTGTTTTTTCTGATGCAGCACACGTTCGGCATGACGGCCAGCCAAATCTTTTTTGTGGCCGGCCTGGGAACGATCCCGGTGGTGATATACGCCTTAGTAGTGCTGCCCCAAGCGACGATTCGGATGATCGTCTGGTTGCTCGCCCACACCATGTACCGAGTGCGCGTCAGCGGCCGCGAAAATCTGCCCCCGACCGGAGGCGCCCTGCTGGTCAGCAACCACGTCTCATGGCTCGACGGCGTGTTGCTGCTGATGACGTCGTCGCGGCCGATTCGCATGATCGCGTACGCCGACTATGTGACCACCGGGTTTGTGGGCTGGATGTCGCGAATATTCCGCGTGATTCCCATCCAACCGCATGAAGGCCCGAAAGCGCTCTTGAGATCGTTGCAGACCGCACAAGAAGCGATTAAGAATGGAGAGTTGGTGTGCATCTTTGCCGAGGGTTCGATCACTCGAACCGGCCAGTTGCAGCCGTTTCAACGCGGCGTGATGCGCATCGTGCAGGGAACCAATGCCCCCGTCATTCCCGTCTTCCTCGACGAGCTCTGGGGCAGCGTCTTCAGTTTTCGCGGCGGAAAGTTTTTCTGGAAGCGGCCGCGTCGCTGGCCGTATCCAGTTTCGATTACCTTCGGGTCGCCCGTAGTCGCTCCGAAAGACATCACGGAGATTCGCCAGGCGGTGCAGCATTTAGGAGTCGAATCGGTGCTGATGCGAAAAGGTCGCCAGATGGTTCCGCCGCGTTTGTTTTTGCGCAAATGTCGCGAAAGCCTGTTCCGCTCGAAAGTCGCCGACTCCAGCGGCGCCGACCTGACCGGCGGCAAGCTGTTGGCTGCCACGCTCATGTTTCGGCGACTGCTGTCGCGAAAGATCATCGGCCCCGATGAAGAAATGGTCGGCATCTTGCTTCCCCCCTCGGTCGGCGGCGTGATTGCCAATACCGCGGTGACGATGATGCGCCGCGTCGTCGTCAACCTGAATTACACGCTGTCGAACGACGACGTCAACTTTTGCATCCGCGAGTGCAAAATCAAGCACGTCCTCACGAGCCGCAAGTTCCTCGAAAAGCGTCCATTCGATCTCGAGGCCGAAGTCGTGTGCCTCGAGGACCTCAAGCCGCAAATTTCAGCCGTCGATAAAATCCTCGCGCTGGCGCAGGCGTATTTGTTGCCGGCATTTGTGCTGGAACGATTGCACGGGCTGACGCAAATCAAACCCGACGACCTGCTCACCGTGATCTTCACCTCGGGCTCGACGGGCGAGCCCAAAGGCGTGATGCTCTCGCACAGCAACATCTACAGCAACTGCCAGGGCGTCGACGAGTCGTTCCACTTCGACAAAACCGACGTGATGCTGGGGGTGCTGCCGTTTTTCCACTCGTTCGGCTACACGGGCACGCTGTGGGTGGTCCTCACGCTCGACCCGAAGGGCGTCTATCATTTCAACCCGCTCGATGCCCGCGAGATCGGCAAGCTGTGCGAACAACATCGCGTCACCATCACGCTCTCGACGCCGACGTTCTTACGCAGCTACCTCAAGCGCTGCACCAAGGAGCAAATGCAGACGCTCGACCTCGTGATTCTGGGGGCCGAAAAGATGCCCCTCGATTTGGCCCGCGAGTTCGAGGAAAAATTCGGCGTGCTTCCGTCCGAGGGCTATGGGACGACCGAGCTCTCGCCGGTCGCGGCGGTGAATATTCCCGATCACCGTTCGGGCTCGGCGCCGCAGTCGGCCATGAAGTTCGGCACCGTCGGCAGGCCGTTTCCCGGCGTGATGGCCAAAGTCGTCGACCCCGACACGGGCCGCGACCTGGGAATCAACAACGACGGCCTGCTGTGGATCAAGGGCCCGAACGTCATGAAGGGCTATTTGAACCAGCCGGAGAAAACCGCGGCCGTCATCAAGGACGGCTGGTACAACACGGGCGACATCGCCCGCATCGATGACGACGGATTCATGCAGATCACCGGCCGGCAAAGCCGATTTTCGAAAATCGGCGGCGAGATGGTGCCGCACATTCGGCTGGAAGAAATCCTGACGCGGATCGTGGGCGATTCGAACGGACAGGACGCCGACGACGGCATGCCGGAAGTGCAGCTCGCCGTCACCGCGGTGCCCGATGAAAAGAAGGGCGAGCGGATCGTCGTCATTCACAAGCCTCTCACCAAGCCGGTTAACGAAATCCTCGAAGAACTCGCCGAAACCGGCCTGCCCAATTTGTGGCTGCCCAGCAGCGACAGTTTCGTCGAAGTCGCCCACGTCCCCGTGCTGGGCACCGGCAAGCTCGACCTGAAGGGACTGAAGGAGATGGCGCTGGAGAAGTTCGCACCCGCGAAGGCGGCGCACTGAAACGCGGAGTGCGGAGCGCGGAGTGCGGAGCGAATCAATTGCGGAGTGCGGAGTGATTCAAATGCGGAATGCGGAGTGATTCAAATGCGGAATGCGGAATGCGGAGTGATTCAAATGCGGAATGCGGAGTGATTCAAATGCGGAATGCGGAGTGCGGAATGCGGAGTGATTCAAATGCGGAATGCGGAGTGAAGAAAGTGCGGCGTGCGCATCGTCCTCCTCCCCCTCTCAGGGGGAGGATCGAGGTGGGGGTGAAACCGTGCCGCGATGCTTGACTTGAGAATGAGGCAGTGCGCAACTGACAACGTTGGCGCGAAAAGTGGCAACCATGAATCTCCGCGTCTCCCCGTCCCCGCGTCTCCGCGTCACTTGCCTTGGGACGTTCGAGCTTCGTGCTTTTTTGAAGCTGAAAGCTGATAGCTGA
Source organism: Planctomycetaceae bacterium (assembly GCA_040903115.1). GTDB lineage: Bacteria > Planctomycetota > Planctomycetia > Planctomycetales > Planctomycetaceae > JBBDVZ01. Next base: position 6,007 of record JBBDVZ010000274.1, on the reverse strand, counting down.
CCGCTGCTGATCGAGTTGGGGGTCAACGCGTCTGGCGAGGTCGGACTCGGAGTTTCGTTTCGAAGGACGCTCTAAGTCATCCCCGTTTAGGATTTCGTGCTTCGGATTTCCTTTGACTTCGGCGAGCTCAGTCGAGCCGTCATTCGTGCTTCGTGCTTTTTGAAGCTGAAAGCTGACCGCTGACTCCTTGACAGCCTCCCGGCACCCTGCTACTTTGAGCCGCGCGCCGCAGTCGCGCATCGCCGCCGAATGAACCGCAAACCGCGCCGGCGTGTCGAAAACATTGCGGGGGATTAGCTCAGTTGGGAGAGCGTCTGGCTGGCAGCCAGAAGGTCAGGGGTTCAAGTCCCCTATCCTCCATCGGACCGATTGGCATTAGACCGTCATCGGTCGTAAACCCCTGAAAATCAGGGGTTTTTTCATGCGCGGCAATTTCCACTTGCGGCCCCATACAGGCATTTCGTGCGCTTAGCGCGTCGTCTGGCGCGTCGCGCTCTCCGCCGTGTGTGGACTCGAACCCCCCTCCGGCGGCCCGCGTGAAGTGATCGTCGGTGACCTGAAGGTAGTGCTTCTTCGCGACCGCCTGCGAGTTGCCCATCCAGGCGCAAACCACGTGGCTAGGGAACGATTCTTCCAGTTCCGTCTGACGGGTCGCGCGCAGGTTCTGAAAGAGTTTTGGCCAGGGTTCCAATCCCGCGCGGTGGATGATCTTCAGAAACCGCGTGCGCAGGTTGGCGTTGTGCTGGCAGCGCGATATGACGTGCTCCGCCTTCTCCGGCGCGCGGTCGAACGCCTCTTCCAGGTGGGGCAGCAGTTCGGGGAAGATTGGCACCATCCGCGATTCCCCCCCTTCGTGGTGTTCGGTTTTCGGGCTGCGCACGCGAAAGCGGCGATGCTCCCAGTCGATGTCGCCCCACGTCAGGGAATGGTGCTCCGACGGGCAACGCAGGCCGCCGTAGCGGCTCAACGCGACAATCAGACGCCATTCCGCGTCCGGGCAGGCATTGAGCACCTTTTCCGTCTCGGCGCGGGAAACGAAGTAATCGCGTTCGCGATTCGCCAGGTTCGTCGACTTGAGCTCGGCGAACGGGTTCTCGGCGATGATGCGTTGCTTGAGCGCGAAATTAAAGAACTGCTTCGCGAAGCCGGTCCGCTTGTTGATCGTGGTCTTGGAAAGCTTGCGCGGCTGCTTCTTGTCGCGGCGGTTGAAGCGCGCTTCGAGCCAGTTCCGCCAGCGTTCCGCGTCGCCCGCGGTGATCTCCCGCAGCGGTTTGTTTTCGCCAAAAAAATCGACCAGGTAGCGGCGCGTCTGCCGCCAGACGACGGGCGTTGCCGGCTTCGTGTTCTGGCGCATCAGAATGTAGTCGTCGAGAAACGCCCCGAGCTTGGCCTTTTCACGCCGGGCAACCAGTCCGACCGCGGCCAGCTTGTCGCGCAGCGCGCCGTCCAGCTTGGCGAGCCAGCGGCTCGTTTCATCGTCGAGGGCTTGCCCGGAAATTTGGGCGGAAACGATTTGCTCGCAGCGCAGCTTGATCGATTGAACGGTCCGCAGCGGGATCTTGCGCAGATAGAGGGTCTTGCGCGTTCCGTCGGCGGCATTGAACACAATGCGGCGCCGACCTTTTGCGTCGGTCGAAATGCTGGCCATGTCGAGGGGTTCCTTTGTCGAAGGCGCCTTCACGTCGGCTGCGGGCTTCGACTCCGACCGCCGACGTGAAGGCAAAGGTTGGTTTCACTCTACCGGCGACCGCTGGCCGGTTCAATCAATTTCTCAGAAATTCGGGGAGCAACTGCCGCGGCTTTCGCGTTTGCGATCCAGGCTTGCAAGTCCCCCGGATCGTACAGCACGCGCTGGCCGATGTTGACGCAGGGGATTTGGCCGCGCGGCTTCGTATGGTTCCAGAGCGTTTTTTCACTGACGCTCAACAGCTTCGCGGCGTCGCGCAGCCCGAGCAGCAGCGGCTGGGGTTCGGCGGGCCTGATACCCGCGGCGTGCGCTTTCGCGTTGGCCGCATTCAGCGGGTGCCCGGCGTGCTCAATTGCGGCGAGCGCTTCGCGGACGATTTCCCGCACAAGCGGTTGCAGGTCAGCGCTGTCGAGTTTGATTTCCATCGGTCAAACCAATTTGCGTTGATGTTTGGGCTGCGCGGAGCTCGCCGACGTAGCAGAGGCGACGTCGAACAGCGCCCGCAGCGCACCAAGTTGGATGCACAAGGCGCCTGAGTGCCAGCGCGGTCCACGCGGTCCCGCGGCCCCTGAAAGGGGCGTACATGCCGCCGTTCCGGCGGCGATGTCTCGATCGAGGGCCGCATAAAACAGCGGCGGGTCGGCGATGCGCACGCCGGGCGAAAGTTCGAACGGTTCGCGTGGGAGATTGTGGCGATGCGAGCGGAACCAGGCGACCAGGTCCGCCGTCGCGATTTCGGATTGCAGATTTCGGATTGCGGATTGCGGACCGTCTGAGAGACGGCCGGCATCGCGGATTGCGCAGTTCAAACCGGCGGCTGCCGGCGGCGCGGTTTGTGGCGTTGCTTTCGACCCGGGCCCGGGTGCCGATTCGTGCGTCGCGGTCCCCGTGTTTTCAAGCCGGTATGTCCAGATTCCGGTTTGTCGATGGCGTTTGGCTTCGATTCGATGTCCGGCCTTTTTCAGGTCGGAGATGCGCCGGGTGAAATTGATGCTGATGGCGGCAAGCTGCTTGTTCGTCGCCGGGCCTCGCCGCAACCGCTCGAGGATTTCCTGATTCTGTGACCCGAGCCGCTTGTGATCGATCGACGATACGAGCGGGTCGGCGGGTGGAACAGAAGGCTTGGTCATGCCGACACCTTGCCCCGATCGGCTCGATGAATACTCAGGTTGTTCGCCGTGGCTTGCACGATCAGATTGCCGCGTCGCTCACACTCCACCGTCGCTGACGGGGGCGAATTTACAATCGCCGGCCTGTGCTCCGCCGGTGTTTGTCGCAACGATTGCTCGCGATCCGCGAGCCCCTCGTATGCCCGGCGAAACTGCGCCGCGATAATCTGGCGGTTGTCCGCGCTGATCTCGCAGTACCATCCGAACCCGCCCGTTTGCTCCACCGCGCGACGAGTGAGCGAATCGAGCGAATTAAGTCCTTCGTTCATCGCGTAGCTGCCGAAACGCCGCACTGCTTTCACGACGGTTTCGAATGCGTCGCCGCTCGAGTGCATCTGGCCGTGCTCTTGTTCGGTGGCCATGCGGCGAATCTTCGCGACGGTCGGCCATTCATCACCGGACGTGACGAACCGCACAAACGCCGACTTGACCACTGCAAAGGGGAGATCTTCGAAACACGCCAACCAAAAGTCCATTTCCTCTTCGCCGAAGTCTTTCCTGGTCGCCGATGCGAGGCCAGCCATTAGCTGCGCGAATTCAATCGGTTTCATTGTCCGAGCTCCTACTCTGCCCCCATCGCTTGATGCCGTCGAGGCGACCGCCGCTTTTGGCTTTTTGATGGGGGGGAAAAAGGCCTTGCCAGTCATTTCGAATCGCCGTTTCTATCGCCTCAATTGCGCGTGTTTCTCCGCGTTCGAGCAGCCAGGCAATTTGTTTCGGTACGGATTTTTCTGAAACGGGCTTCCGCTTCGAACGTCGGTACTCGCACCATTCTTTCCAGCTCGCGCGCATCGCTGGGGTGTCGATCGGTGGGGGAATGTCGACCGATTCGGGATCGAAGCGCGTCGAGCCGTTCGAGTTTGAGGGGGGATGGGGGGAGGATCCTAGATCCTGGATCCCAGATTCAGCATTCAGCAAAGAGCGGGTTTTGTCGCGAGTCGTTCCGGCAAAATCCGAGTCGGTCGGAACTTGTTCCGATCCGCTCGGATTTTGTTCCGAGTCGGTCGGAACTTGTCTCAACAACTCGGAAGTGCTCGCGACTTTCGGCGGCTGAAGGTCGCCTTCGGGTTCGTTCTTGTGCGGCTTTTGGTGCTTCGAAAACTTCGGGATCCAAATCGCGCCGCGATCGCCGACGGGATACCGGAGAATGAAATTCCGCGCCGCCAGCTCGTTGAGGCAGGCGTCGACGTCAAAGTCGTCGAACGGGAAGAGCGTCGCCCGAATACGTTTGGGCCGATCCTCGAGGACGCCGTTCTTGTCGGCGATCGTCCAAAGCCCGATGAAGAGCAGCCGGGCCTGAACACTGCATTCGGCCAGGTCCTCATTGAGGAAAAACGCGGGCTTGATGTTGCGGGCTCGTGGCATGCCCGGACGATACGGACCGCCGCGCGGGACATGTCCAGCGAGCCGACGTAGGAAATCTCATGTGGGACAGTGGAGACAGGCGACGTGGGACAGACGTGGGACAGACGTGGGACGAGCCAGGTTTTCAGCCGCTTTTTGCGCTGCTCGTGGCTCGCTCTTTGCGTGCGCGCTTGATCGCGGTGATAACAAGCTGCCTTCCGGCTTCTTGGGATTGCGCATCGTCGCCGCCGATTCGCTGGTGGGGATCGCTTTGCAAGCCGTCCCAAAGATCGCGAATTTTTGCGTGGCTGTGATACTTCGCCGATCCTTTAGTTTCGTACCACGTCAAAAAGAGATGATCTCGACGGCCGCTCTTTCGGCTGACCCGGCATGGTAACTCGACAGCGGCCAGCTCGCGATCAAGCGCTGCTGCTTCGCGCGGCTCGGTGAATTCCGCCGGCGGGTCGACGTGGCCATTGCTGCGAGTGCGTTTCAGAATGCACGCGATGGCTTGATCCGGTGGATAGAAATAGGGGGTGCCTTGGGAGCGGGGGCGGCAGTAGGGCAAACATCCCGAGCCGCGCGCGTCGGCCAAGACCAATCGCATCCAATTGATGGTATCCACCAATCTGTTTTTGTCCACTCGCGTTTTTCGTAACTGCGCTGCGAGTTCGCTGACCGATTTCCAGCCGGCCGGCACTGATTCCCCGCGCTGCTCCAGGGCTCTCTTGAGCCGCGTTACGTCGCTCATCAGGACGGTAGTCTCTGTACCGTGCCGAGATACTCGCGGCGGCCTTCGTAGTTCCGACGGCAGTTTGCCCTCCGGCAGAAGGTGAGTCTGCCGACAGCATGCGCGAAGAAGGCGGGGGGAGAGTTCCGACTCCACTGCCGCCCGCACGATGTTGCAGCGTTTGTCGCTCTTCGTTTTTTCGTAGACGCCGCTGAATCGGACCAGTCGCCCCTGCGTTTGCAGATAAACGATGCCCGCCTCTCTGTTCCTCTTCACCAGCTCGATGTCTTCGACGGTGTATTGTCGGCGATGTTGCTTCTTTTTCGCGGGATCAATGACAACGGGTACGTAGCCCTTTGGATGATACGGGCAATTCTTCTCGTATTTTCTGATCGTCCGAAGGATACAACCGAGCCTCTCAAGTGCTTCGGTCGTCGAGAGTGTTGGGTGTCTTTGCGACCCGAACGTGCCCTCCTCCTCGGCCTTTAGCTTTGCACAGATCTGAATGAGATGGCGCTCGCGATACCAGACCCTTGACCCGCGCTGCCCAAAATAGGTTGTTCGCCTCATTAATTTGCGTCGACCGGGAAGGTATGGGCAACCGCGCTCTGCCCAGTACTGCAGCGTGAGGTACCTCTTGCGGCCAACTAACTCAAGAGACAAGGCAGCATCGCAGTAGGTGCCGTCTGAGAAGTTGCGGCGATGGTTGTCATCGGGAATTGGCATTCCTTCAGTAGCTCGGCGTTGTGCCCTTTGAATCAGTCTGAGGTCCGACGTGTCATATGAATCGAGTCTGCGTTGCCCGCGATACCACCACCGTCTGCGCAGCCTTCGCCGCTTCGGGAGGTAAGGACACCCCTCAGTTTTCCATCGCTGGAACGTACTTTTACTCCGGCCGACCATTTCGATGGCGGTTCGCTCCGGGACATATCTTGGAGCGATCGAGGGCCGCTTTCGCGCGCGGCGCTGAAACTGGCCGTTGCTACTGATTTGCGATCTGGCTTGCCGCGTGGACATGAGCACTCCTTCGCTGGTCGGGCCGGTCCGGGCGAGAGTCGGCGCGAAGGATTCAGAAGC